>NZ_CP049015.1:0-309860 GCF_011064845.1 Citrobacter freundii ATCC 8090 = MTCC 1658 = NBRC 12681
GTGTCACTTTCGCTTTGGCAGCAGTGTCTTGCCCGATTGCAGGATGAGTTACCAGCCACAGAGTTCAGTATGTGGATACGCCCGTTGCAGGCGGAACTGAGCGATAACACGCTGGCTTTGTACGCGCCAAACCGTTTCGTGCTCGATTGGGTAAGGGATAAATACCTTAATAATATTAATGGATTACTCAATAATTTCTGTGGAGCGGATGCCCCACAGCTGCGCTTTGAAGTCGGTACTAAACCCGTCACGCAAACGCTGAAAACGCCGGTCAACAACGTTGTTGCGCCCGCCCACGTGACTCAGCAAGTGCAACCACAACGTGCTGCTCCGGCGGCGCGTCCAGGCTGGGATAACGTCCCGGCTCCGGCAGAACCTACCTATCGTTCTAACGTCAACGTCAAACACACGTTTGATAACTTCGTTGAAGGTAAATCTAACCAACTGGCGCGCGCGGCGGCACGTCAGGTGGCGGACAATCCTGGCGGCGCCTACAATCCGTTATTCCTTTATGGCGGTACGGGCCTGGGTAAAACTCACCTGCTGCACGCTGTCGGTAACGGCATTATGGCGCGTAAGCCAAACGCCAAAGTGGTGTATATGCACTCCGAGCGTTTTGTGCAGGACATGGTCAAAGCCCTGCAAAACAATGCGATCGAAGAGTTTAAACGCTACTACCGTTCCGTTGACGCGCTGCTGATTGACGATATCCAATTCTTCGCGAATAAAGAGCGATCGCAGGAAGAGTTTTTCCACACCTTTAATGCCCTGCTGGAAGGTAATCAGCAGATCATCCTGACCTCGGATCGCTATCCGAAGGAGATCAACGGCGTTGAAGATCGTCTGAAATCCCGTTTTGGCTGGGGACTGACTGTCGCGATCGAACCGCCCGAACTGGAAACGCGTGTTGCGATCCTGATGAAAAAAGCCGACGAAAACGACATTCGTCTGCCGGGTGAAGTAGCGTTCTTTATTGCCAAGCGTCTACGCTCTAACGTACGTGAGCTGGAAGGCGCACTGAACCGCGTGATCGCCAACGCCAATTTTACCGGCCGGGCGATTACTATCGATTTCGTGCGTGAAGCGCTGCGCGATCTGCTGGCTTTGCAGGAAAAGCTGGTCACCATCGACAATATCCAGAAGACGGTGGCGGAGTATTACAAAATCAAAATTGCGGATCTGCTTTCTAAGCGTCGATCTCGCTCGGTAGCTCGTCCGCGCCAGATGGCGATGGCGCTGGCAAAAGAGCTCACTAACCACAGTCTGCCGGAAATTGGCGACGCGTTTGGTGGGCGTGACCATACTACCGTGCTTCATGCCTGCCGCAAGATTGAGCAGTTGCGTGAAGAAAGCCATGATATTAAAGAAGATTTCTCCAATTTAATCAGAACATTATCTTCGTGACGCTATGAAATTTACCGTTGAACGTGAACATTTATTAAAACCGCTTCAGCAGGTCAGCGGCCCGCTGGGTGGACGTCCTACACTGCCGATCCTCGGAAACCTGCTGCTGCAGGTTGCTGACGGCACCCTTTCGCTTACCGGTACCGATCTCGAAATGGAGATGGTGGCGCGCGTGGCGCTGATCCAGCCTCATGAACCTGGTGCGACCACCGTTCCGGCGCGTAAATTCTTCGATATTTGCCGTGGATTACCAGAAGGGGCGGAAATTGCCGTTCAACTGGAAGGCGACCGTATGCTGGTGCGTTCTGGCCGCAGCCGTTTCTCGCTGTCTACGCTGCCTGCCGCCGACTTCCCGAATCTGGACGACTGGCAGAGCGAAGTCGAATTCACCCTGCCACAGGCGACAATGAAGCGCCTGATTGAAGCCACGCAGTTTTCGATGGCGCATCAGGACGTGCGTTACTACTTAAACGGCATGCTGTTTGAAACCGAAGGGGAAGAGTTGCGTACCGTGGCGACCGACGGTCACCGCCTGGCGGTCTGTTCAATGCCTGTCGGTCAGCCGTTGCCTAGCCATTCGGTGATCGTACCGCGTAAAGGTGTGATTGAACTGATGCGTATGCTCGACGGCGGCGATAACCCGCTGCGCGTGCAGATTGGCAGCAACAATATTCGTGCGCACGTTGGTGACTTCATCTTTACTTCCAAGCTGGTTGACGGTCGTTTCCCGGATTATCGCCGCGTATTGCCGAAGAATCCGGACAAACATCTGGAAGCCGGTTGCGATATCCTCAAACAGGCGTTTGCGCGTGCGGCGATTCTCTCCAACGAGAAATTCCGTGGCGTGCGTCTGTATGTCAGCGAAAACCAGCTCAAAATCACTGCCAACAACCCGGAGCAGGAAGAAGCAGAAGAAATTCTGGATGTTTCCTATCCTGGTACTGAACTGGAAATCGGCTTTAACGTTAGCTACGTACTGGACGTTCTGAACGCGCTGAAGTGCGAAAACGTGCGTATTCTGCTGACCGATTCCGTCTCCAGTGTACAAATTGAAGATGCAGCCAGCCAGAGCGCGGCTTACGTTGTTATGCCAATGAGACTGTAATGTCGCTGACCCGCCTGTTGATCCGCGATTTTCGCAATATCGAAAATGCGGATCTCGCTTTATCTCCCGGCTTTAACTTTCTGGTAGGCGCTAACGGCAGCGGCAAAACCAGCGTGCTGGAAGCCATCTATACGCTCGGCCATGGTCGGGCGTTTCGCAGTTTGCAGATTGGCCGCGTGATTCGCCACGAGCAGGAGTCGTTTGTTTTACACGGGCGTTTGCAGGGTGAAGAACGTGAGACGTCGATTGGCCTGACGAAAGACAAACTGGGTGACAGCAAAGTGCGCATTGACGGCACTGACGGGCACAAGGTCGCGGAACTGGCGCACCTGATGCCGATGCAGTTGATCACGCCTGAGGGGTTTACTTTACTCAATGGCGGCCCCAAATACAGAAGAGCATTCCTTGACTGGGGATGCTTTCACAATGAAGCCGGATTTTTCACCGCCTGGAGCAACCTGAAGCGACTGCTCAAGCAGCGCAATGCAGCGCTGCGCCAGGTGAGTCGTTATGAGCAACTGCGCCCGTGGGATAAAGAACTGATCCCACTGGCGGAACAAATCAGCACCTGGCGCGCGGAGTACAGCGCTGGTATCGCGCAGGATATGGCGGATACCTGCCAGCAGTTTCTTCCCGAGTTTTCTCTCTCCTTCTCTTTCCAGCGCGGCTGGGAGAAAGAGACAGATTACGCTGAAGTGCTGGAACGTAGTTTTGAACGCGATCGCATGTTGACCTACACCGCGCACGGTCCGCATAAGGCGGATTTCCGCATTCGCGCCGACGGTGCGCCGGTGGAAGATACGTTGTCGCGTGGGCAGCTAAAGCTGCTGATGTGCGCCTTACGTCTGGCGCAAGGGGAGTTCCTTACCCGTGAAAGCGGGCGGCGCTGCCTGTACCTGATAGATGATTTTGCCTCTGAACTGGATGACGCGCGTCGCGGACTGCTGGCCAGCCGCTTAAAAGCCACGCAATCTCAGGTCTTTGTCAGCGCAATAAGCGCTGAACACGTTATAGACATGTCCGATGAAAATTCGAAGATGTTTACCGTGGAAAAGGGTAAAATAACGGATTAACCCAAGATAAAATGAGCGAGAAACGTTGATGTCGAATTCTTATGACTCCTCCAGTATCAAAGTCCTGAAAGGACTGGATGCGGTGCGTAAGCGCCCGGGTATGTATATCGGCGACACGGATGACGGCACCGGTCTGCACCACATGGTATTCGAGGTGGTAGATAACGCTATCGACGAAGCGCTCGCGGGTCACTGTAAAGATATCGTGGTAACGATTCACGCTGACAACTCCGTGTCCGTTACCGATGATGGCCGTGGTATCCCAACCGGTATTCACCCGGAAGAGGGCGTTTCGGCAGCTGAAGTTATCATGACCGTTTTGCACGCAGGCGGTAAATTTGATGATAACTCCTATAAAGTTTCCGGTGGTCTGCACGGCGTAGGTGTTTCCGTCGTTAACGCCCTGTCGCAGAAACTGGAGCTGGTGATTCGTCGTGAAGGCAAAGTGCATCAGCAAACTTACGTGCACGGTGTGCCGCAGGCGCCGCTGGCGGTAACCGGCGAAACAGAATTGACGGGTACTCAGGTCCGTTTCTGGCCAAGCCACGAAACCTTTACCAACGTCGTTGAGTTCGAATACGATATTCTGGCGAAGCGTCTGCGTGAGCTGTCATTCCTGAACTCCGGCGTCTCTATTCGTCTGCGCGACAAGCGCGACGGCAAAGAAGATCATTTCCACTACGAAGGCGGCATCAAGGCGTTTGTTGAATACCTCAACAAAAACAAAACGCCGATCCACCCGAATATCTTCTACTTCTCCACTGAAAAAGACGGTATCGGCGTTGAAGTTGCGCTGCAGTGGAACGATGGTTTCCAGGAAAACATCTACTGCTTCACCAACAACATTCCGCAGCGTGACGGCGGTACTCACCTTGCAGGCTTCCGTGCGGCGATGACCCGTACCCTGAACGCCTATATGGACAAAGAAGGCTACAGCAAAAAAGCGAAAGTCAGCGCTACCGGTGACGATGCCCGTGAAGGCCTGATTGCCGTTGTTTCCGTGAAAGTACCGGATCCGAAGTTCTCCTCACAGACCAAAGACAAGCTGGTCTCCTCTGAGGTGAAATCGGCGGTAGAACAGCAGATGAACGAACTGCTGAGCGAATACCTGCTGGAAAACCCATCTGACGCGAAAATCGTTGTCGGCAAAATCATTGATGCTGCGCGTGCTCGTGAAGCTGCACGTCGCGCGCGTGAAATGACCCGTCGTAAAGGCGCGCTGGACTTAGCGGGTCTGCCGGGCAAACTGGCGGACTGTCAGGAACGCGACCCGGCTCACTCTGAACTGTACCTGGTGGAAGGGGACTCAGCGGGCGGCTCTGCGAAGCAGGGACGTAACCGTAAGAACCAGGCGATTCTGCCGCTGAAGGGTAAAATTCTTAACGTTGAGAAGGCGCGTTTCGACAAGATGCTCTCTTCTCAGGAAGTGGCGACGCTGATCACCGCGCTGGGCTGCGGCATCGGTCGCGACGAGTACAACCCGGACAAACTGCGTTATCACAGCATCATCATCATGACCGATGCGGACGTCGACGGCTCGCACATCCGTACGCTGCTGTTGACCTTCTTCTATCGTCAGATGCCGGAAATCGTTGAGCGCGGCCACGTTTACATTGCACAGCCGCCGCTGTACAAAGTGAAGAAAGGCAAGCAGGAACAGTACATCAAAGACGATGAAGCGATGGATCAGTACCAGATCTCTATCGCCCTTGATGGCGCCACGCTGCACACCAACGCCAGCGCACCAGCCCTGGCGGGTGAAGCATTAGAAAAACTGGTTTCTGAATACAACGCGACGCAGAAAATGATTGGCCGTATGGAACGTCGTTTCCCGAAAGCGCTGCTGAAAGAACTGGTTTATCAGCCGACGCTGGCTGAAGCCGATCTGGCTGATGAAGCGAAAGTCACTGCCTGGGTGTCCCAGCTGGTTAACGTACTGAATGAAAACGAAGTTCACGGCAGCACCTGGAACAGCTTTGTGCGTAAAGACGCTGAACTGAACCTGTTCGAGCCGGTGATCCGCGTGCGTACCCACGGCGTTGATACCGATTATCCGCTGGAGCATGAATTTGTGACCGGTGGCGAATATCGTCGTATTTGTGCGCTCGGCGAGAAGCTGCGTGGACTGATCGAGGACGATGCGTTTATCGAACGTGGCGAGCGTCGCCAGCCGGTTGCCAGCTTCGAGCAGGCGCTGGAATGGCTGCAGAAAGAGTCACGTCGCGGCCTCGCTATCCAGCGTTATAAAGGTCTGGGCGAGATGAACCCGGAACAGCTGTGGGAAACCACCATGGATCCGGAAAGCCGTCGTATGCTGCGCGTTACCGTGAAGGATGCGATTGCTGCCGACCAGCTGTTCACCACGCTGATGGGTGATGCCGTTGAACCGCGTCGCGCGTTTATCGAAGAGAACGCTCTGAAAGCGGCGAACATCGATATCTAACATGTACCTCAGGCCTGCTCCTGTAGGCCTGATAAGCGAAGCGCCATCAGTCAGTTCGTCTACGTTTGCCGGCTCAGGCCTTATCCGGCCTACCATCGATTGTCAAAAGGGGAATCTCGATTCCCCTTTCTATCCCCCTTTTCGTAGCTGTTTTTTGAGCGGAATCGCGTTAGCATGAGGACGGACTCATTTAATCCGGGGAACTCATGGCTATCAAACTTATTGCTATCGACATGGATGGCACACTTCTGCTGCCCGATCACACCATTTCACCTGCGGTCAAAACGGCGATTGCCGCAGCGCGCGCGCGTGGCGTGAATGTGGTGCTGACCACGGGACGCCCGTATGCCGGCGTTCACAGCTATCTGAAAGAACTACATATGGAACAGCCCGGTGACTACTGCATTACCTACAACGGTGCGCTGGTGCAGAAAGCAGGCGATGGCAGTACCGTTGCGCAAACCGCGCTGAGCTATGATGATTATCGCTACCTGGAGCAGCTCTCCCGGGAAGTTGGCTCGCATTTCCACGCGCTCGATCGCAACACGCTGTATACCGCGAACCGTGATATCAGCTACTACACGGTGCACGAATCGTTTGTCGCGACCATCCCGCTGGTGTTCTGTGAAGCCGAGAAAATGGATCCAGAAACCCAGTTCCTGAAAGTGATGATGATTGATGAACCGGAGATCCTCGATAAAGCCATCTCGCGCATCCCAGCAGAAGTAAAAGAGAAGTACACCGTATTGAAAAGTGCGCCGTATTTCCTCGAAATCCTCGATAAACGCGTCAATAAAGGGACGGGCGTAAAATCGCTGGCCGATGCGTTAGGTATTAAAGCCGAAGAGGTGATGGCGATAGGCGATCAGGAAAACGACATCGCGATGATTGAATACGCAGGCGTGGGCGTTGCTATGGACAACGCTATTCCATCAGTCAAAGAAATCGCCAACTTCGTGACCAAATCCAACCTCGAAGATGGCGTCGCGTATGCCATTGAGAAATTTGCGCTGAATTAAGAAATTATGGGCAAGTGCCTTGTTACATTTGCCCTGTTTCAGCCATGATTTGTGGTGCTGAATGGTCTCCCTGGGGAATATGCGCCACGCCGCTGCGCATAATCCATTTACGGGAAAATGCTGATGTGAGTGCCCGGCTTTTCAGGATTTTGCCATACAGTTTGAGACGTATTTTACGGGTAGCTTTACGGTAAGCATGATTCATATCTGGCGTATCCCGCAGCAGTACCGATTTGAGGATCTCCGCGCTGTCCAGCGCATAGCTAATCCCTTCCAGCGAGCTGGCGCTAATAAAACCGGCCGCTTCACCAATCAAAAATGCGTTGTCCTCTCCGCAGACAAAGTCTTTCCAGCGTGAGGGGAACAGAACCGTACATTTTTCACTTTTCACCGGTTTGCCGAACTGGAAATGGAACGCTTTCAGCTTCTCCTTCAGCGCGTCAAAGCGTGCCTGTCCGTCCTTCATGGGGTAGGCGCCACCAAAGATAAAATAGCCATCTTTGCTGATACTCCATGAATAACAGTCAGTTGCATCGTTATCAAAAATACAGGAATAGAACGGCACAGGATGTTTCTCCGCAAACCATTGTTGAATAGCGACATATTTACGGATTTGGTGCTGGGGATAGAGATGACGGCGCACCAGTGAATTCGCACCGTCTGCCCCCACCAGATAACGCGCGGTGATCTGCTGCTCCCAACCGTCGGCGCGGAAAATAACATGCCATTTATCGCCCTCGCGCCAGATTTTCCGACACAGGCTGTCGTGGTACACCTGCACATCATCAGGGATGAGAGATTTAAGCCATAAATCAAAAGCATGGCGGTTGATATTAATGTAGCTGCGCTGGTAGTTACGCGTCAAAGAAGCGGCAACATCAACCGTTTTAACGCTAAAAATCTGCGGGTTGGCGATGACATCAACGGGTAAGGTTATACCATCGCGGATAAACGAACGCTGGGCGTCCGGGGCCAGCAGACCGCCGCAGGGTTTAGTGAAACCTTCGTTGCCGCACTGGCGTTTTTTATCCAACGCAATCACGCGCATTTTTCCGCTCAACTGCCGCGCCAGCGCTGCGCCTGCCGGACCTAATCCGATAATCGCCACGTCAAAATGTTCCATCTTTCTGTCCGCAAAAAATGAAGATGGCGATACGCTAAAGCCTGAAAGTGAAGTGCTTGTGAAGTATGATTGCTTTAATCGTCTTGTATCAGGGCATCCCATGAAGCAAATCACCTTTACGCCGCGTAATCATCAGCTTACCAATATTAACACCTGGACACCGGACAGCCAGTGGCTGGTCTTTGATGTGCGTCCTTCTGGCGCCTCCTTTACCGGTGAAACAATTGAGCGCGTCAATATCCATACTGGCGAACTGGAGGTGATTTACCGGGCTACTCAGGGAGCGCACGTTGGCGTGGTGACCGTTCATCCAAAGTCGGAAAAATATGTATTCATTCACGGGCCTGAAAATCCTGATGAAACATGGCATTACGACTTCCATCATCGTCGTGGGGTGATTGTTACGCAGGCTGGGGTGGAGAATCTGGATGCGATGGATATTACCGCGCCGTACACGCCAGGCGCGCTGCGTGGCGGGAGTCATGTGCATGTCTTTAGCCCAAATGGTGAGTTTGTCAGTTTCACCTATAACGACCATGTTTTGCATGAGCGCTCGGCGGCGCTGGATTTACGCAACGTCGGCGTGGCTGCACCGTATGGGCCGGTGAAGGTCTCCGCGCAGCATCCGCGTGAATACAGTGGCAGCCATTGGTGCGTGCTGGTGAGCCAGACGACACCAACGCCAAAACCGGGTAGCGATGAGATTAACCGTGCCTATGAAGAGGGCTGGGTAGGAGAAAACAGGCTGGCGTTTATCGGCGATACGTTGTCAGTGAATGGCGAAAAAGTACCGGAATTGTTTATTGTCGATTTGCCACTGGATGAAAGTGGCTGGAAACAGCCGGGGGACGCGCCTCTGGAGGGGACTGACATGACCATGCCTGCGCCGCCATCCGGTATTTGCCAACGTCGCCTGACGTTTACCCATGAGCGCGCCTTCCCGGGGCTGGTGAATCAACCTCGCCATTGGGTACGCAGTAATCCAAAGGCGTCTGAGATTGCGTTTTTAATGCGTGATGACAGCGGTATTGTGCAGCTATGGCTGATTTCCCCACAGGGGGGAGCACCGCGTCAGCTTACCCAATGCGCTACGAATATTCAGTCAGCCTTTAACTGGCACCCATCGGGGAAATGGCTGGGATTTGTACTGGAGAACAGAATTGCTTGTTGTGATGTTCAAACGGGCGAGATTGTTTTTTTAACGGAACGTCATGGTAACCCGCCGTCGGCCGATGCGATCGTCTTCTCCCCTGATGGTCGACAGGTTGCGTGGATGGAAGACGTCGAGGGTTTCCGCCAGCTGTGGGTGACTGAAACCGGGCGTTAACTTATGGCGCGGACATTTCTGCCGGGGGAATAACAGCGTTCGTGGCCTGGGTTCTCTCCTCGCTCTTTTCTACGCGGGATCTCACCGAGTTGTCTTTGCGAAAGAGATCCCACGGTAGCAATACCGTATCGAGCACCGCGGTGAAAGGCATATCCAGAATCGCCAGCGACTTGGTTCCCCAGTTCGTATCACTTTCGCTAATCATTGTGGCACTGGCTCGCGTGCCAGGATACGTCCCTTCTTTGCCACCGGTATGCGACATGATGCTGGAACAGCCGCTTACAAACGCTATCCCACTACACATCGTCAGTGTTACCAACATTTTTTTAATCATCATTTATTCATCTGTATTTATCGTGTTTGCATGGTGAGTTAAAGCGATCCGTTGCGAAAATAACATCACCATTTCGTCGCACTGTGGCGGCCATCGCGATTTAACGAGAACAACTGCTCCCCCCAGTGTATGCAATAGACAACAAACTGCAAAAAAAGTCAGATGAATACGCTTGAAAAGTTTGTATTAAGACCCATTTTTAGAGTGTAGACAAATGAAGGGCATGCCTGATGGGTGTCCTGGCTACCTGACCTGTCCATGATGGAAGGTCAATTATTCTCGCTGATTTCAGGAGCTATTAATTATGCGTAACTTTGATTTATCCCCGCTGTACCGTTCTGCTATTGGTTTTGACCGTCTGTTTAACCTGCTGGAAAACAATCAGGGCCAAAGCAATGGCGGCTACCCTCCGTACAACGTTGAGCTGGTAGACGAAAACCATTACCGCATTGCAATTGCCGTTGCCGGTTTTGCTGAAAGCGAACTGGAAATTACTGCCCAGGATAATCTGCTGGTGGTGAAAGGCGCCCATGCGGACGATCAAAAAGAACGTACTTACCTGTATCAGGGAATTGCCGAGCGCAACTTCGAGCGTAAGTTCCAGTTAGCGGAGAACATTCATGTTCGCGGCGCAAACCTGGTAAATGGTCTGCTGTATATCGATCTTGAGCGCGTGATTCCTGAAGCGAATAAGCCGCGCCGCATCGAAATCAACTAATTCTATAGGCCGCTTCAGGCGGCCTTGCTAAGTCATCGGCTTGCCGTCAGGGAGCCGAAAGGTACCTACTCGCTTCTTAGAAGGAGATTATTATGCGTAACTACGATTTATCCCCACTGCTGCGTCAATGGATCGGTTTTGACAAACTGGCCAATGCTTTGCAAAACACCGGTGAAAGCCAGAGCTTCCCGCCTTATAACATCGAAAAGAGCGATGATAACCACTACCGCATTACCCTTGCGTTAGCCGGTTTCCGCCAGGAAGATTTGGATATTCAACTGGAAGGTACGCGCCTGACCGTGAAAGGTACGCCGCAGCAGCCGGAAAAAGAGACCAAATGGTTGCACCAGGGGCTGGTCATTCAGCCGTTCAGCCTGAGCTTTACGCTGGCTGAAAATATGGAGGTCTCCGGCGCAAGCTTCACTAACGGCTTGCTGCATATCGATTTGACCCGGAATGAACCTGAAGCCATTGCTCCACAACGTATCGCTATCAGCGAACGTCCCGCATTAAATAGTTAAATAGCTCCATGCCTTTGCCCCGCCAGAAATGACGGGGCTTTTTTGTGCTTTACCACCCATACATTGCGACTGTACTCTGCGAGAATCCATTTACTTAATGATGTTATTCACAGGGAACAGGATAATGAGTGATATAGCATTGACGGTCAGCGTTCTGGCATTAGTGGCAGTTGTCGGATTATGGATCGGCAACATAAAAATACGTGGTGTGGGTTTTGGCATCGGAGGCGTGCTGTTCGGCGGTATTATTGTCGGGCATTTTGTCGATCAGGCAGGGATGACCCTGAGCGGCGACATGCTGCATTTCATTCAGGAATTTGGCCTGATCCTGTTCGTCTACACCATCGGTATCCAGGTCGGACCGGGCTTTTTTGCGTCATTGCGCGTTTCGGGCCTGCGGCTGAATCTGTTTGCCGTGCTGATTGTCATCATGGGTGGCCTGGTCACCGCGATTCTGCATAAGCTTTTTGCCATTCCTCTTCCCGTGGTACTGGGTATATTCTCCGGGGCGGTCACCAATACCCCGGCGTTGGGAGCCGGGCAGCAAATTCTGCGCGATCTGGGTACGCCTGGCGATGTGGTAGACCAGATGGGGATGAGCTATGCCATGGCTTATCCTTTCGGCATTTGCGGAATTTTACTCACCATGTGGCTGATGCGCCTTATTTTCCGCGTTAACGTCGATGCTGAAGCCCAGCAGCATGAATCCACGCTAACCAACGGACACGCACTGATTCAGACGATGAACATCCGTGTGGAAAACCCAAACATCAACAATATGGCAATTCAGGATGTCCCGATTCTGAACAGCGACAAAATCATCTGCTCGCGTCTGAAACGTGACGAGACATTGATGGTGCCGTCGCCAGGGACAGTTATCCAGATGGGCGACCTGTTACACCTGGTCGGGCAGCCAGCTGATCTGCACAACGCGCAGGTGGTGATTGGTCAGGAGGTGGACACATCGTTGTCGACACGCGGGACTGATTTACGCGTTGAGCGCGTGGTGGTGACCAACGAACAAGTGCTGGGTAAACGTATCCGCGATCTGCACTTTAAAGAACGTTACGACGTGGTGATCTCCCGCCTGAACCGTGCGGGGGTTGAGCTGGTAGCCAGCAGCGACGCCAGCCTGCAATTCGGGGACATCCTCAATCTGGTTGGGCGCCCTTCGTCGATTGACGCCGTTGCCAATGTTGTTGGTAACGCGCAGCAAAAACTGCAGCAGGTGCAGATGCTACCGGTATTTATCGGTATCGGACTGGGTGTTCTGCTGGGGTCAATCCCGCTGTTTATCCCGGGTTTCCCGGTGGCGTTAAAGCTGGGGCTGGCCGGTGGGCCGCTTATTATGGCTTTGATTCTTGGACGTATTGGCAGCATCGGTAAGCTGTACTGGTTTATGCCTCCCAGCGCTAACCTGGCGCTGCGAGAGTTGGGTATCGTACTGTTTCTCGCGGTGGTTGGTCTGAAGTCAGGCGGTGATTTTGTTCATACCCTGACGCAGGGCGATGGTCTGAGCTGGGTGGGCTACGGTATTTTCATTACCGCGATTCCGCTCATTACCGTGGGCTTGCTGGCGCGGATATTCGCCAAAATGAACTATCTGACGCTGTGCGGCATGCTGGCCGGCTCAATGACCGATCCTCCTGCGCTGGCGTTTGCTAACAACCTGCATGCCACCAGCGGGGCGGCAGCGCTCTCCTACGCCACCGTTTATCCGCTGGTCATGTTCCTGAGGATTATCACCCCGCAACTGTTGGCGGTGATCTTCTGGGGAATGGGTTAGCGTCAGGACGGGTCCGGGTGGACACGCCGTAAGTGGTAGTCCACCTGGTATTCGCTGGCGTTTCTGAACATGACTGAATAATTTAGAAATTCCCCGCTATCACTGTATGACAACGAGGTAATGCGTAATAACGGCGTCTGTTCAGGTACGTTCATCTGTGCGGAGAGCTGCTTATCGGCAAGAACGGGGGTCAGACTTTCATAGTTGCCGCTGATTGTTATCCCGCACTCTTTCTCAATGTAATCGAATTTTGACCCTTCCAGATGTGCCAGTGACAGATTACGGAATAATTTTACCGGCATGTAGCTGTCTTCAAGCATCAGCGGTTTGCCATCCACATAGCGAACACGGCGTGAGAAGTGGATACGTTCATTAATCTGGATACGCAGCTGACTGGCAATTGCCGGTGGTGCGGGCATTACTTCAAAAATCAGTACCTCACTGGTGACTTCTTTTCCCTGTCTCTTCAGCACTTCCGCCAGTCCGGTTAGATTGGTGGTTTCATGATGGACATCTTTGCGTGCTACATAAGTTCCACTCCCATGACGGCGTACGACCAATCCCCAGCCAATTAACATATCAATTGCTTTACGGATCGTCATTCGTGACACCGCAAACTCTTCGGCAAGCTTTTTTTCGCCAGGTAGCGGGCTACCGATGTTGTAATCAGAAGAATTCAGGCGAATTCGTAGTCGTTCCGCAATTGATTTGTAGATCACTACCAGACCTCTTTTTTCTTTTAATCACCGCACCATAGACCTTTTGATGTCTAACTTTTACGTGAAAAGTAGACCTCATTGTCGAAATTAAAACCATGAAAGCGATCACGAATCGTAGCGGCATACCATGTCCGGAGGATCGCAACTTTCTATTCTCGTATCAGGCCAGCAATGACGAAAAAAAAGGCCTCTCTCCCTACTGGTTGTTCTATGAGGATGTGAAAATGCTCAGTCAAATACAACGCTTTGGCGGCGCGATGTTCACCCCGGTGCTGCTGTTTCCCTTTGCTGGTATCGTCGTGGGTATCGCTATTATGTTGCGCAACCCGCTCTTTGTGGGCGAAGCGCTTACCGATCCCAACAGTTTGTTCGCCCAAATCGTTCATATCATCGAAGAAGGTGGCTGGACGGTATTTCGTAATATGCCGCTGATTTTCGCCGTTGGCCTGCCTATTGGTCTGGCAAAACAGGCTCAGGGCCGCGCTTGTCTGGCGGTATTGGTCAGTTTCCTGACGTGGAATTACTTCATCAATGCCATGGGTATGACATGGGGACATTTCTTCGGCGTGGATTTTAGCGCAGACCCGACTGCTGGTAGTGGTTTAACGATGATGGCTGGAATTAAAACGCTTGATACCAGCATCATCGGCGCAATTGTCATTTCCGGTATTGTTACTGCTCTACATAACCGTTATTTCGATAAACCCTTGCCAGTATTTCTCGGTATTTTTCAGGGGACATCGTTTGTGGTGATCATTGCCTTCCTGGTGATGATTCCCTGCGCCTGGCTGACGCTGCTGGGTTGGCCAAAGGTGCAAATGGGGATTGAATCTCTGCAAGCTTTTCTGCGTTCTGCAGGTGCGCTGGGGGTATGGGTGTATACCTTCCTGGAGCGTATTTTAATTCCGACCGGGCTGCATCACTTCGTCTATGGGCCATTTATTTTCGGCCCTGCCGCGGTGGAAGGCGGCATTCAGGTCTATTGGGCGCAACATTTGCAGGAATTCAGCCAAAGTACTGAGTCGTTGAAAACGCTGTTCCCTGAAGGTGGGTTTGCCCTGCACGGCAACTCGAAAATCTTTGGTTCATTGGGCATTGCTCTGGCGCTCTACTTCACCGCCTCCCCGGAAAACCGGGTGAAGGTGGCGGGACTATTGATCCCCGCTACGCTAACGGCTGTGCTGGTTGGGATTACCGAACCGCTGGAGTTTACCTTCCTGTTTATCTCTCCCTTATTGTTTGCTGTACATGCCGTGCTGGCGGCTTCCATGGCGACGGTAATGTATCTCTGCGGCGTGGTAGGCAACATGGGCGGCGGTCTGCTTGATCAGTTCTTACCGCAAAACTGGATCCCAATGTTCCACAACCATGCCGGAATGATGTTCACCCAGATAGCGATTGGTCTGGCCTTTACCGTGCTCTATTTCGCCATCTTCCGCGCCCTGATCCTGCGCTTCAACCTGAAAACGCCAGGGCGAGAAGACAGCGAAATCAAACTCTATACCAAAGCTGATTACAAAACTGCTCGTGGGAAAACCACCGCCGCATCGCCGGAGACCAAACTGGGTCAGGCTGCGGGTTTTCTACAGGCGTTAGGCGGCGCAAGCAATATCGAGAGTATTAATAACTGCGCTACTCGCCTGCGTATTGCGCTTCACGACATGGCGCAAACTCAAAGCGATGACGTCTTCAAAGCGTTGGGCGCGCACGGTGTTGTGCGCCGCGGCAACGGTATTCAGGTCATTGTTGGTTTGCACGTTCCTCAGGTACGCGAGCAGCTCGAAACGCTAATGAAATCTTCTTTATCAAACGAACAGATCCCCATGACGGAGGCAGTATCATGAAAAAATTCTCAGTGGTTATCGCAGGTGGCGGTAGTACCTTTACGCCGGGTATCGTGCTGATGTTGCTGGCAAATCAGGACCGTTTCCCGCTTCGTGCGCTGAAATTTTATGACAACGATGGCGCTCGCCAGGAAGTGATTGCTGAGGCATGTAAAATCATCCTCAAAGAACAGGCACCGGAAATTGAGTTTAGTTACACCACCGATCCTAAAGCAGCATTTACCGATGTCGATTTCGTGATGGCGCATATCCGAGTGGGTAAATACCCAATGCGCGAACAAGATGAAAAAATCCCATTACGTCACGGGGTGTTAGGTCAGGAAACTTGCGGGCCGGGTGGGATTGCCTACGGAATGCGTTCTATTGGCGGCGTGCTGGAACTGGTGGATTATATGGAAAAATATTCACCAAACGCCTGGATGCTTAACTATTCCAATCCGGCGGCAATTGTTGCTGAAGCCACGCGTCGGCTGCGTCCAAATGCGAAAATCCTCAATATTTGCGATATGCCTATCGGTATTGAAGGGCGGATGGCACAGATCGTTGGCCTTAAAGACCGCAAACAGATGCGTGTGCGTTACTATGGACTGAACCACTTCGGCTGGTGGACATCGATTGAAGATCTGCAGGGTAACGATCTGATGCCGAAGCTGCGCGAATATGTGGCGCAGTATGGTTATGTTCCTCCGTCAAACGACCCGCACACAGAAGCAAGCTGGAACGATACCTTTGCGAAGGCAAAAGATGTACAGGCGCTGGATCCAGATACCATGCCGAATACATATCTGAAATACTATTTATTCCCGGATTACGTGGTGCAGCACTCTGATCCGCAGCGCACGCGCGCCAATGAGGTGATGGACCACCGTGAAAAACAGGTGTTCGGTTCCTGCCGCGCAATCATTGAGGCGGGCAATTCTGCCGCTGGTGAGCTGGAGATTGACGAACATGCTTCTTACATTGTCGATCTGGCGGCGGCTATTGCCTTTAATACTCAGGAAAGAATGTTGCTGATTGTGCCGAACAACGGGGCCATTCATAACTTTGATGATGAAGCGATGGTCGAGATCCCATGCCTGGTAGGGCATAACGGCCCGGAACCGTTGACGGTGGGTGATATACCTCAGTTCCAGAAAGGGCTGATGAGCCAGCAGGTAGCGGTTGAGAAGTTGGTGGTTGATGCCTGGGAGCACAGTTCTTATCAGCGTTTGTGGCAGGCTATCACCTTGTCGAAAACCGTACCGAGCGCATCTGTGGCAAAAGCGATTCTTGATGATTTGATCGAGGCCAACAAAGCGTACTGGCCAGAATTGCACTAATCCTGTTGACCGGCATCCTTTGGGTGCCG
This sequence comes from Citrobacter freundii ATCC 8090 = MTCC 1658 = NBRC 12681, assembly GCF_011064845.1. Classification (NCBI taxonomy): domain Bacteria; kingdom Pseudomonadati; phylum Pseudomonadota; class Gammaproteobacteria; order Enterobacterales; family Enterobacteriaceae; genus Citrobacter; species Citrobacter freundii. Next base: position 16,765 of record NZ_CP049015.1, read on the forward strand.
GTCCGCATGTTTCAATACCGCCGACGGTGCATAGCCAAACTTGTGTTTAAACGCTTTGCTGAAATGAAACGAGTCAAAGAAGTTAAGCATATCCGCCACCTGTCCGACCGTATTTCCCTCCTGTTTTAGCAGTGACAGCGCCAGTTCCAGCCGGGCATCCAGATAATATTCCTTCGGCGTTTTGCCGGTATAACGTAAAAAAAGACGACGTAGCCAGGCTTCGCTACAGGGAATGGTGGCTGCCATATCCGCTACGCTCCAGCGTTTTTGCAGGCTGGCATGCAGAGTGGCAATCAGTTTTTCAATTTGCATCCGTTGTGGGTCTTTTTTACCTTCAGCGTAAATAAGACAAATCCATTGATAAATTATTTTTGTGAGAAAGGCGACGGCCAGATTATTTATCATTGAGTCTGAGGAAGTAATTAATTGTGAAACTTCAGCCAGCTCCTGATTATAAATATCACCATTATAAATAATGCTTTGTTGGCGTAGCGGAATATCCATTACGCTGGTTGGCGTGAACTCCATCCAGTATTGTTCCCATACCAACCCTTCGCAATGATAAGACTGTATATCGGTTGGTTTTAAAAAGATTATACAGTTTCCGGTGAGAGTAATGTGTTCGCCACCTTTTAGCAGGATTTTTCCACAACCCTGGACGGTATAGACAGCAACCCATGAATTAGCTATCAGTGGCTTTTTCTTATCGCGCGGCCAAATAACCCGGTAATGTTCGTCGGCATAGGTGTGCCACAGCGAGATCAATGAAATTCCGCTTGAGATCACATTTTCGTTAATCAACAGGGGAATATTGTACGTAGTTTCGTTTTTTACATGCGAACTTTGCATCTTTCCATTCATTTTAATTTCCCGCCGGAGAATTATGCCCACAACCTGAACTTAACAGAAAAAATCCGTTCAGGGATATGACGTTTTTATTTTATGAAATCTGACTGCCTGACCCGGTGCGCAATACCTCCTGTTACACCCTACAGCTACCGGGACATAATGAAAAAAAGGGCTATGAGATGAATACGCTACAAATTTTAAGCTTTGTGGGCTTTACGCTGCTGGTGGCGGTAATCACCTGGTGGAAGGTACGCAAGACGGATACCGGATCGCAACAAGGGTATTTTCTTGCCGGGCGTTCCTTGAAAGCACCAGTGATTGCGGCGTCACTGATGTTAACTAACCTTTCGACCGAGCAGTTGGTTGGTCTGTCTGGTCAGGCTTACAAAAGCGGAATGTCGGTCATGGGCTGGGAAGTTACCTCTGCGGTGACGCTTATCTTTCTGGCGCTGATCTTTCTGCCTCGCTATCTGCAACGTGGTATCGCTACGATCCCGGATTTTCTTGAAGAACGCTACGATAAAACAACACGGATTATTATCGACTTTTGCTTTCTTATTGCCACTGGCGTCTGCTTCCTGCCGATTGTGCTTTATTCAGGGGCGCTGGCGCTGAACAGTCTTTTTCACATCGGTGAATCACTCAATATTTCTCAGGGTGCCGCAATCTGGTTACTGGTTATTTTGCTGGGCATTGCCGGAATTATTTATGCGGTGATCGGCGGCTTGCGCGCAATGGCGGTGGCTGACTCCATCAATGGTATTGGCCTGGTGATTGGCGGACTGATGGTACCCGTGTTTGGCTTGATTGCGATGGGCAAAGGCAGCTTTTTACAAGGTATCGAGCAACTCACCACCGTGCATGCGGAGAAATTAAACTCAATCGGCGGAGCGAACGATCCGCTGCCGATTGGTGCGGCCTTTACCGGTTTGATTCTGGTGAATACTTTCTACTGGTGTACCAATCAGGGCATCGTGCAGCGTACGCTGGCCTCCAAAAGCCTCGCTGAAGGGCAGAAAGGGGCATTGCTCACAGCGGTATTGAAAATGCTCGATCCGCTGGTACTGGTATTACCGGGCTTAATTGCTTTTCATCTGTACCAGGATCTGCCAAAGGCGGATATGGCCTATCCGACACTGGTGAATAACGTGCTGCCAGTTCCTTTAGTGGGGTTTTTCGGCGCGGTTTTATTCGGCGCGGTAATCAGTACGTTCAATGGATTTTTAAACAGCGCCAGTACCTTATTTAGTATGGGCATATACCGGCGAATTATTAATCAACATGCACAACCGGAACAGCTGGTTCGCGTTGGTCGTAAATTTGGTTTTTTTATCGCGGTAATTTCCGTGCTGGTAGCGCCTTGGATCGCTAATGCGCCAGAAGGGCTCTACAGCTGGATGAAACAGCTCAACGGTATTTATAACGTGCCGCTGGTGACCATCATCATTATGGGATTCTTTTTCCCGCGCATTCCCGCGCTGGCAGCAAAAGTCGCCATGGGACTCGGTATTGTCAGCTACATCACCATCAACTATTTGGTGAAATTCGACTTTCACTTCCTTTACGTACTGGCCTGTACCTTCTGCATCAACGTGGTGGTCATGCTGGTTATCGGTGTTATCAAGCCGCGTGCCACGCCGTTTAAATTCCATGATGCTTTCGCGGTAGATATGAAACCGTGGAAAAACGCCAAACTTGCCTCTGTCGGTATCCTGACTGCGATGATCGGCGTCTATGCCGGGCTCGCACAGTTCGGCGGGTACAACACGCAATGGCTGACCATTCTCTGCTACTCAACTACGGCGGCAGTGATGATGTATTTGATGTACAGCAGTTGGCAGACGCGGCGTAACGCGACTGCACAATGTGTCCCTGACGCTAAGGATGAAGCATGACCCGGCCCAATTTTCTGTTCATTATGACCGATACCCAGGCGACCAATATGGTCGGCTGCTACAGCGGTAAGCCGCTGAACACCAATAATATTGATAGTCTGGCAGCGGAAGGTATTCGCTTTAACTCGGCCTATACCTGTTCACCAGTGTGTACGCCGGCTCGCGCGGGGCTGTTTACCGGGATTTATGCCAACCAGTCCGGGCCGTGGACCAATAACGTCGCGCCGGGGAAAAACATCTCCACTATGGGGCGCTACTTTAAAGATGCGGGCTACCACACCTGTTATATCGGCAAGTGGCATCTCGATGGGCATGACTACTTTGGGACCGGCGAATGTCCGCCCGAGTGGGATGTTGATTACTGGTATGACGGAGCCAATTACCTCGCGGAACTGACTGACGCAGAGATCAGTTTGTGGCGTAACGGGCTCAATAGCGTGGAGGATCTGTTAGCCAACAATATCGATGAAACCTTTACCTGGGCGCACCGCATCAGTAACCGGGCGGTCGATTTCCTCCATCAGCCTGCGCGTGCCGAGGAACCGTTCCTGATGGTTGTTTCCTATGATGAGCCGCACCATCCGTTTACCTGTCCGGTCGAGTATTTGCAGAAATATCAGGATTTTTATTACGATCTCGGTGCGAAAGCCCACGATGCTTTGCATGATAAGCCCGAGCACCATCGTCTATGGTCGCAAGCCATGCCATCCCCGGTTGGCGATGACGGGCACTATCACCATCCGCTCTATTTTGCCTGCAACGACTTTGTTGATGATCAGATAGGTAGGGTGATCAATGCCTTAACGCCGCAACAGCGAGAGAATACCTGGGTCATTTATACCTCCGATCATGGTGAGATGATGGGGGCGCATAAGCTCATCAGTAAAGGGGCCGCGATGTATGACGATATCACACGAATTCCACTGATTATGCGCCCGCCGCAGGGAGAGTCTATGCAGGTAGACACGCCGGTCAGCCATATCGATCTGCTGCCGACGATGATGGCGCTGGCGGGTATTGAGAAGCCGCAAATCCTGCCGGGTGAAAACATTCTTGCCGTTGAAAAGCCGCGCGGTGTGATGGTGGAGTTCAACCGTTATGAGATTGAACATGACAGTTTTGGCGGATTTATTCCGGTACGCTGCTGGGTGACGGACGACTGGAAACTGGTATTAAATCTGTTTACCAGCGATGAGCTTTACGACAGGCGTAACGATCCTGATGAGCTACACAATCTGATTGATTCGCCACAATTGGCCGACGTTCGTTGCCAGATGCACGACGCGCTGCTGGACTACATGGATAAAATCCGCGATCCGTTCCGCACTTATCAATGGAGTTTGCGTCCGTGGCGACCTGATGCCGCACCGCGCTGGATGGGCGCTTTTCGCCCGCGCCCTGAAGACGGCTATTCTCCGGTAGTACGCGATTACGACACCGGTTTACCGACCCGGGGCGTAAAAGTGGAAGAGAAAAAGCAGAAGTTCTGACTACAATGCCAGTTGGCGCAAATATCCTTATTTGCACTTACTTGTAGGCCGGATAAGGCGCGAGCCACCATCCGGCAATGACAACCAGAGGAGTTTGGATGAAGATTTCCCGCCTTGGTGAAGCGCCGGATTACCGCTTCTCGTTGGCAAATGAACGTACTTTTCTGGCGTGGATCCGCACCTCGCTGGGGTTTCTGGCGGCGGGTGTGGGTCTTGACCAACTGGCCCCGGATTTTGCCACGCCGGTAATTCGTGAACTGCTGGCGCTGTTGTTGTGCCTGTTTGCCGGTGGCCTGGCGATTTATGGTTACCTGCGCTGGCTGCGCAATGAAAAGGCAATGCGTCTGAAAGAGGACTTGCCGTACACCCATAGCCTGTTAATCATCAGCCTGATTTTGATGATCGTCGCGGTGATTGTCATGGGACTGGTACTGTATGCCGGATAGCCGTAAATCGCGACGGATCGCCGATCCAGGGTTACAACCGGAACGTACCTCGCTGGCCTGGTTTCGCACGTTGTTGGGCTATGGCGCGTTAATGGCGCTGGCGCTAAAGCACAACTGGCATCAGACGGGGTTCCTGTTTTGGGTTTCAATTGTAGTGCTGGCGCTGGTGGCAATCGTTCTCTGGCGTTATACCCGTAGCCGCAACCTGATGGATGTCAGTCATAGCGATTTTTCTGAATCTCATGCGGTGCGTGACAAATTTATGATCTCCCTCGCGGTGTTATCCCTCGCAATACTGTTTGCTGTAGCGCATGTCCGCCAACTTATGGCATTTATCGGGAATTTAGCATGACAGGATGTCAGGTCATGGCCAAGCCGGCCAGCTCTCGTTGTAACCTCGATTGTCGCTACTGTTTTTACATTGAGAAACCCACTCAACCCACAATGGATGACGCTACCTTAGAGACGTTTATTCGTCAGCATATCGCCGCGCAGCCGGGGTCCGAAGTGATGTTCGCTTGGCAGGGCGGTGAGCCGACTCTTTGTGGGATCGACTTTTTTCACCGCGTAGTGGCGTTGCAAAAACAGTACGGGGAAGGGAAGCAAATCCATAACGCTTTCCAGACCAACGGAATTTTGCTCAATGACGAATGGTGTCAGTTTTTACGCGATAACGGCTGGCTGGTTGGGATTTCCCTGGATGGCCCGGCCGAGTTGCATGATGCTTATCGCGTTAACCGCAGCGGAAAACCGACGCACCATAAGGTGGTGGAGGCCATTGCCAGACTTCGTGAGTATCAGGTGGAGTTCAATCTGTTGGTGGTGATTAACCGCCTGAACAGCCAGCAGCCCGGACAAATGTATCGTTACCTTCGCCAGTGCGGCACGCCGTTTTTGCAGTTCATTCCGCTGGTTGAATATGATGAAAAAGGCGAGCTTACCGCCGACTCGGTCCCGCCGCAGGCATGGGGAACCTTTCTGAATTCCGTCTTTGATATCTGGGTCAGAGAAGATATTGGCCGCGTATTCGTCCAGTTATTCGATTCAACCCTCGGGGTATGGTGCGGGCATCCGGCGCAGATGTGTTCGCTAAGCTCTACCTGTGGGCATGCTTTTGCCCTGGAAGCGAATGGCGATTTGTATCAGTGCGATCACTATGTTTACCCTGATTATCGCTTGGGTAATATTCATCACACATCGCTGGGTGAGCTCAATGCCAGCCCTCGGGCAGGGGAATTTGGTCAGTCCAAGAGAACCACGCTGAGCGCGGAATGTCAGGCGTGTTCATTGCTGCGTTTTTGCCACGGCGACTGTCCTAAGCACCGTGGCAGAAATGGAAAGAGTGCGATTTGCGGTGGATACAGCGCTTTTTTCAATCATACCGCGCCGCATATGCGAGTTATGCGCGATCTCATTAAGCAGCATCGCTCACCCGCGGAGCTGATGGCGATGCTGCGCTGAGATTAGCGCCCTTTCGCCAGGTATTGCGCCATCTCGGTTTCCGGCACCATGCCGCCGCCGGTTGCCCACACCAGATGGGTGGCGTTATTGAGCTGATCCGCGTTGAAGCCATGCATCTGCTGGTAATCCGTAGAGGCGCAAACGTGCTGAGGGCCAGCCATGCCCGCCAGCGCCGATGGTTCAAGACGAATCCCTTCTTCCTGCGCCAGCCAGCCCAGCATGTCGTACATTGTCTGATCGTCCAGGGTGTACAGACCGTCGAGCAGACGTTCCATCGCCCGGCCGACAAAGCCCGAGGCGCGACCGACCGCCAGCCCATCCGCCGCCGTCAGGTTATCGATGCCGATATCCTGCACAGAAAGGGTATCGTGTAGCCCGGTGTAAATCCCCAGCAGCATGCACGGTGAATGAGTCGGTTCAGCGAAGAAGCAGTGCACATTATCGCCAAACGCCAGCTTAAGGCCAAACGCCACGCCGCCAGGGCCGCCACCGACGCCGCAAGGCAGGTAGACAAACAGAGGATGATCGGCATCCACCACGCGCCCCTGCTGGGCAAACTGCGCTTTCAGACGCTGACCGGCGACCGCATAGCCTAAGAACAGCGTGCGGGAATTTTCATCATCGATAAAGAAGCAGTTCGGATCGGACTCTGCCGCCTTACGACCTTGTTCAACCGCCACGCCATAATCTTCTTCGTACTCCACCACCGTCACGCCGTGGCTGCGCAGCTTGGCTTTTTTCCACGCGCGGGCGTCTGCAGACATATGCACCGTAACGTTAAAGCCGATCCGGGCGCTCATGATACCAATCGACATGCCGAGGTTGCCGGTGGAGCCAACCGCGATGCTGTACTGGCTGAAGAACTGTTTAAATTCAGGCGAAAGCAGAACGCGGTAATCGTCTTTGGTGGTCAGCAGACCGGCTTCCAGCGCCAGTTTTTCCGCATGGGTCAGTACTTCATAAATGCCACCGCGGGCTTTAATCGAGCCTGAAATCGGCAAGTGACTGTCTTTCTTCAGCAGGAGTTCGCCGTTAATGTGCTGCCCGAACTCTTTTTCCAACCGTTTTTGCATGGCAGGGATTGCGGCCAGCTCAGATTCGATAATGCCCCCAGTGGCGGCAGTTTCCGGGAAGGCCTGCGCCAGATACGGTGCGAAGCGCGTCAGACGCGCGTGGGCGTCCTCAACGTCGTGTGCTGTCAGGCCAACATACGGTAAACCTTCCGCAAGAGAGGTGGTGCCAGGGTTAAACCAGGTTGTCTCTTTCAGAGCCACCAGATCTTCCACTAAAGGATGCTGGGCGATAAGTGTTTGAATGTTTTCCATAGTCAGTCTCTTCGCGCTTAGATAATAAAGGAAAGCAGGAATGTGCAAGCCAGTGCAATAACGGAAGCGATAAATGTCGCGGTCGTATAGTATTTGAACGTTTCATTCAGGGTGGCGCCGCAATACTGCTTCACCAGCCAGAACAGGGAATCGGTGACGATCGTGCAGCCAATAGCGCCGGAACCGATGGCAATGGCGATGATCTCCGGGCTAACGTTGGGATACAGCGGTAGCATCGGGGCAACGATTGCCGTTGCGCCCATCATCGCCACCGTGGCAGAGCCTACCGCCGCATGCAGAATCAGAGCGACCAGCCATGCCAGTAGAATCGGGTGCATATGCATGTTTGAGAGGATCAGCGCCAGAGTATCCGCCAGCCCGCTGCTCTTGAGAATAGCGTTGAATGCGCCGCCTGCGCCTATAATCAGCAAAATGTTAGCAATCGAGCCAAAACCGTTTTCGGTGTGGGTCAGCAGCGCACCCATACCGATGTGCTGACGCAGACCGAGAATGTAATAGGCTACGAAAACGGCGATAAACATCGCGGTGATCGGGTTACCAATAAACTCCAGCAGCGTATACACCGTGCTGCCTTTCGCCATGTTCAGTTCCGCGACGGTTTTCACCAGCATCAGGCCAATTGGTAGCAGTACGGTAAACAGCGTCGCGCCCAGCGATGGCAGCGTGCTTTCATCACGCACTTTCAGGTCGGAAAACTCAGCCGGTACCGGTTTAAATGGCAGACGGTTACCGAGGAATTTCAGGTACAGCGGCCCACCGACAAGCGAAGCCATTAAACCCACCAGTAAGCCGTAGACAATCACGGTGCCAATGTCTGCGCCCAGCTTATTAGCCACGAACAGGGCGGCCGGATGCGGAGGTACGACGCAGTGTACCGCCATCAGCGCCGTACACAGCGGAATCGCCAGCTTCAGTAATGAGGTATTGGTTTTTTTAGCAATCGAAAAGGCCAGTGGAATCAACAGCACCACGCCGACCTCAACGAACAGCGTGATCCCGCAAATCAGCCCGACCAGCACCATAATGACATCCGCTGAAAGCCAGCGGCAGCGCTGCAGCGTCAGACCGATGCGTTCGGCCGCGCCGGACACTTCCATCATTTTGCCCAGAATGGTCCCAAGGCCGATAACCGCCGCGAGGAAGCCCAGCGTACCGCCGATGCCGCTCTCAATGGCATTGACCATATCCAGCGGCCCCATCCCCATCATCGTACCCACGAAGAAACTGGCTAACAGCAGCGCCAGAAACGGGTGGAATTTGAACTTCACGATGGTCAAAACGATTAACACGATGCTTATCAGCAGCGTGCTCACAACCCAGATTTGAGAGTGCATAGCTCACCTTGCCCTGTGATTAATATAAGGTTATTGGACAAAAATAAGGCACCGTCTGACAAACGATATAAATCTCCTTTCACATGAACCAGATTGCATCAAGTGAGTGATTTATGTCTAATTACGCTATGTTTATGCGATATGGTTCACCTTGATTCATCTTTATGCTGATTTTTGCAGCGAAGTTTTTTACACTCCGGCGAATGAATCAGGAGGACAGGAGGTGAGTTTGGATCCCCTACGCGAGGTCAGAAACCGGCTGCTCAATGGCTGGCAGCTGTCAAAGCTGTATACTTTTGAAGTGGCGGCCCGGCATCAGTCGTTTGCGCTGGCGGCAGATGAGCTGTCGTTAAGCCCCAGCGCCGTCAGCCATCGCATTAATCAACTGGAAGATGAACTGGGCATTCAGCTGTTTGTCCGTTCGCACCGTAAAGTGGAACTCACCCACGAGGGTAAGCGGGTATTCTGGGCGCTGAAATCGTCGCTGGATACGCTGAATCAGGAAATCCTCGATATTAAAAATCAGGAGTTGTCCGGGACGCTCACCGTCTACTCTCGACCTTCTATCGCCCAGTGCTGGCTGGTTCCGGCGCTCGGTGACTTTACCCGTCGCTACCCGTCAATTTCACTGACCATCCTGACCGGCAACGACAACGTCAATCTGCAGCGTGCCGGGGTCGATCTGGCTATCTATTTTGATGATGCGCCCTCCGCGCAGCTTACGCACCACTTCCTGATGGATGAAGAGATCCTGCCGGTATGTAGCCCGGACTACGCTCGCCGCCATGACCTTACCGGTTCGTTAGTGAATTTGCCGCACTGCACCTTGCTGCACGACAGACAGGCATGGAGTAACGACTCAGGAACCGATGAATGGCACAGCTGGGCGCAGCATTTTACGGCGAATTTGCCGACATCATCGGGGATTGGTTTCGATCGTTCTGATTTAGCGGTAATTGCCGCCATGAACCATATCGGCGTGGCGATGGGCCGAAAGCGTCTGGTGCAAAAACGTCTCGACAGTGGAGAACTGGTCGCGCCTTTTGGCGATATGGCGCTGAAATGCCATCAGCATTACTACATCACCACGCTGCCCGGCAGGCAGTGGCCGAAAATCGAGGCGTTTATTAGCTGGCTTCAGGAGCAGGTAAAATAAGCGGACCGCGAATATTTTTTACGCTTTCTCTCTACACGGAAAGTGAAAAAGCGTGCTAAATACGTGATATCACTCCTGATGATTTGCGTAAGGACGACCGTGTTAAAGCCGATTGTTTCCCTTTTACTGTTGGCCAGCGCCACCGTGTGCGCCGCGCAACCTGCGCTGACGGCGGCGCAGTATGCACAGCAGCTTGGCGTTGGGATGGACGTAGATTGGGCGCGCACCGATCGGGGTATCCGTGAATTCGATCCGCTGGTAGTGCGGGACTACAAGGCGAAAGGGTTGGCCCACGTACGCATTCGCGTAGCGGGCGAGCCTACGGAGGCGCGGCTGATTCATCTGCGCAAGCTGGTGGAAGCCTGCGAGCAGTATGGCGTGATCCCGATCATTGCCTATCAGGCAGACGAATATAAAAAAGACCCCAGCGCCGGGAACGAAAAAGAGGTGGTTAACTGGTGGGTGGCGGTGGCGCATTACTTTGGTCAACGCTCGCCGTTGCTGGGTTTTGACCTGATCTACGACCCCTCTGATAAGCTCAACCATAATCAGGCGTCGCTCAATCGCGTGTATGACAAAACCATTCGAACCATCCATGCCATCGATCCACAGCGAATGATTTTTATCGCGCCGAAACTGCATGCCGCTCCGGAAGATTTGGCCAACCTAAAGCTGCCGCCGCAAAGTCAGAATACGGTGCTGGCCCAATGGCATATTTTTCCGTGGGGACCGCTGAAAAATAACGGCAAATATCCGTGGACCTCAGGGACTGCGGCAGAAAAGGCCGCCATTCGCGCCCGTATCAATACTGCCATTCATTGGCAACAGAAAACCGGGCATGTCAGTTGGGTAGGGGGCTGGTCGCCGGGAGAAACCGTCAAAAACGCGCCTTCTGCCTCGCAAATGGCGTTTGCCCGCTTTATGGCGTGCGAGCTGAAAAAAGCGAAAATTCCCTATGCTATCAATGCGGATACGCAGTTCTATGATGGTGAGGAGGGGGCCTGGCGTCCGGCGCTGGAACCGTTACTGACGACGATTATCGCGCCAGAATGCGAAAAGCCCGGCGATAAGCCGGGCCATCATACGCTTAAACCGCCTGTCCCTGATGCGACACGCGTGACGCCAGCGGAAGCCAGCAAACAAAAATCAACAGCCCCATAAGGGTCATCAGCAGGCCCAGACTGGCTTGCCCGGTCTGCGGCAGCATGGCAGAGAACCACGCCAGCACGCCGGAACCAATGTTCTGTAATCCCCCAACCAGCGCGCCGGCCGTGCCTGCCAGGAACGGGAAAGGCTCCATTGCACCGCTGGTTGCCAGCGGAAACAACATTCCGGCGCCGAAGAAAAATAGTGCGGCAGGAACCAGCAGCGTCCAGACGTTCATCACGTCAAACAGCCCTGGGATCCACATCATTAAACCCGCTACCAGACAGCAGGTCACCGACTGCCACATTAGCGTCGAGAAACGTTTATTCGGGCGACCAGCGAACCATGCGCCGAAAAACGCCGCCGGGATGGGCAGGATAAACAGGATACTGACCACCATGCTGCTTAGACCGAGACGTGCGCCCAATAATACTCCGGAGCAGGCCTCAAAGACCGCAACACCCGCCAGACCACCGATCAACATCAGCACGTAACAGGTGAAAGCGCTATTACCAAACAGGGTTTTGTAGCTGGCGATCAGCCGTGGACGCGGCGCACCTGCAGGGCGCGTTTCCGGCATCCAGCGTGCCATGCTAAACGTCACGCCCGCACACAGAATCAACAGAAAAATATAGCAGGCGCGCCAGTTCCACACTGTATCCAGCACACCGCCAATCAGCGGAGCTAACAGCGGACTGACCAGAATCCCCATGTTTAACAGACTATTGGCGTGGCGCAGTTGCGTGCCTTCGTACAGATCGCGCGGTAACGTTCGCGCCATCACACCGCCGACGCCCGTTCCCATCCCCTGGATGGCACTGGCGATAATCAGTACCGTCAGGCTATGCGTGGTAATCGCGACCAGCGTGGCCAGCATAAAAATAGACATCCCGGCGAGGATAACCGGGCGGCGGCCAACGCGGTCTGAAAGGGGACCGTAAACCAGTTGTGATAGACCATAGGTCAACAGATAGGCGGCCATTACGCTTTGCACCGCCCCTTCGCGAACGTTCAGTTCACGCGCCATATCAGCAATCGCGGGGATATAAATGGTTTGCGCCATCTGACCTACCGCCACCAGTAATACCAACATCAACAACAAATTGACGCTTCTATGCCTTTTCATTTCGCTGATTACTTTTAAAAAAGAGAAAAAAGAAGAATAAGGTGCTGCACTTTCCCGTAAATGCGCGTGGAATCTACCACAACAGAAAAAGAAGGCCAGATAGTGGGCTGGAATGTTTATGTGATAGACGGCAGGAAATGTAAACAAAAATCGGCAACAAATGTTGCCGGATTGCATCGGGTTTACAACGTGATCATGATAAGCGTAGTAAAACTGCGCCTACGGCAATACCTGCAGCCGCGACAAGACGTATTCCGGCAACCTTCTCTTTCAGTAGCAGCCACGCGAGCAGCGCGCCAAACAGGATAGAGGTTTCACGCAGCGCCGCGACTACCGCCAACGGAGCCTGGGTCATGGCCCACAGCGCCAGGCCGTAAGAACCCATTGTGCCAATGCCACCAAGAATACCTTTCTTCCACTGCTGTACAAGATAGCGCGACGCTTCCCGGCGTCTGGCGATCATCGCCCAGCCCAGCAGGCAGGAGCCGTTCAGAAAGAAGGTCCACAGCGTATAACCCAGCGCGGTTTCTGATAAACGTACGCCGGTGCCATCAACCAGAGTATAACCGGCGATAAAGCAGGCGTTAATGAGCGCCAGGATAATCCCGCGTTGCGAACCGCTGCGTCCGTTAAATGCCATCCCGAGAATAGCCAGACAGATGGTGGCAATCCCCACCCAGGCGAGTAGCGAGAGGCTATCACCAAGAAACAGGACGCTGATAATCGCGACCAGCAGTGGCGCTGTGCCGCGCATCAGAGGATAGGTCTGGCTCATATCCGAAACCTGATAGGTTTTAGCGACCAGGACGGTATAGACCACCTGTAATGCGGTTGAGACAGCTAAAAACGGCAGGCTGGCGGCAGAGGGTTGCGGCGCAAAGGGTAAACAAATCAGCGCCATAATCGCAGCGGTTCCGCTGACGCTGATCGCCGAGTACAGCTTGTCGTTTCCCGCTTTTACGATGGCATTCCAGCTGGCATGCAGCAGTGCGGCGAACAGCAAAATGCAGAAAACAGAAAGCGTCATGGCGGAATTCTTCCCTGAGGATGTCATAAAAACGTAACATATTGACGCGATACAAGCACCAGGGAGAAGGTGAAAGGGGAGCGGAGTGTTATCCGCCCCCCTTAGGTGCGACTTGAATCTGAATTACTTAATGTATTTCAGAACGGCATCAAGGAGTTGCAGTGCTGCAACAATGAGTTTGAGGATAAGAATAGCGATATCCACGAGGCTCATACGCTCTCCTTTTGGTACAAGGAGCACGGTGCTGACGTACCTCGCCGCTGCCTGTTGCCAGCACCTTTGTTGACATAACACAGTGTGCTCACGCGGGGGTTAAGGCGCTGACGGCACCACCCGTTTCAGCCAGGACTTTGATGCGCCGGTTTACGATGCGGCCCCCGCATAACACATTGCGTACCGAGACATTATAGATAAATACTGTATAAATTAACAGTATTTTATGGACGTTACGCTATTCATGTTCCATACTCAAAAACATCAAAATTCGTGCCGAAATTGCGTGTTCTTCGTAGAACGCGTATACTTTTTTCGTTGACATAACACAGTGTGTTCGGCGGCTACCAACCGCACAACGCTGAAAAAACCTCGCTCCGGCGGGGTTTTTTGTTTTTGCACGACATACAATTAAATGTGATCGTTGAAGCATTTTTGTGCAGATGAAAATTTTTCCATTGTCACGCTGAAAAACCTGTGTTTGTATAAATCCAGTTAATCAACAAACAGACAGGTCCCTAATGAACCCTTCCATGCTGACTGCGACCCTACTAAAAACTGCGCCATCTCGCGCAGCGGTCGTCGTGCGTGTGGTGGTGGTCGTCGGCAATGCGCCGTAGGGTCCGAATCAACACACGATTCCAAAACCCCGCCGGCGCAAACCGGGCGGGGTTTTTCGTTTCAGAGACCTGCCCGGAGCAAAGGCCCAGAATAAAAGGACTGGAGCATGGCAAGTTCGGGCATAACATCCAAGCGTACGCGTTTTACGGGCGCAGAATTCATCGTTCATTTCCTGGAACGTCAGGGGATTCAGGTCGTCACCGGTATTCCAGGCGGCTCGATTCTTCCCGTCTATGACGCCTTAAGCCAAAGCACACAAATCCGTCATATCCTGGCGCGCCACGAGCAGGGCGCGGGGTTTATCGCGCAGGGAATGGCGAGAACCGATGGCAAACCCGCTGTGTGTATGGCCTGTAGCGGACCGGGCGCAACCAATCTGGTAACCGCCATTGCCGATGCGCGTCTGGATTCCATCCCGCTGGTGTGTATCACCGGGCAGGTTCCGGCCTCAATGATCGGCACCGACGCTTTCCAGGAAGTCGACACCTACGGCATCTCTATCCCCATCACTAAGCACAACTATCTGGTCCGCCATATCAGTGAATTACCGCAGGTCATGAGCGATGCGTTCCGCATTGCGCAGTCCGGACGTCCAGGCCCGGTGTGGATAGACATTCCTAAGGATATTCAAACCGCCGTTTTTGAAATTGAAGAGATGCCGGAACCCGCGCAGAAAATGGCGGCACCAGCGTTCAGCCAGGACAGCATTCGCGATGCTGCAGCTATGATTAACGCCGCCAAACGCCCGGTGCTGTACCTCGGCGGCGGCGTAATTAACGCGCCGGAACGTGTTCGTGAGCTGGCCGAAAAAGCAAAACTGCCTACCACCATGACGTTGATGGCGCTCGGTATGCTGCCAAAAGCGCATCCGCTGTCGTTAGGCATGCTGGGCATGCACGGCGCGCGCAGCACCAACTTTATTCTGCAAGAAGCGGATTTACTGATTGTTCTGGGCGCACGTTTTGATGACCGGGCGATTGGTAAAACCGAACAGTTCTGCCCGAATGCCAAAATCATCCACGTGGATATTGACCGCGCGGAGCTGGGTAAAATCAAACAGCCGCATGTGGCGATCCAGGCAGATGTCGATGAGGTTCTGGCACAATTGCTCCCGCAGATTGAAGCGCAGCCGCGTGAAGAGTGGCATCAACTGGTGTCTGACCTGCAGCAAGAATTTCCGTGCACGATCCCCCAGGAAAAAAATCCGCTCAGCCACTATGGATTGATCAACGCCGTGGCTGCCTGCGTAGACGACAGCGCCATTATCACCACCGACGTAGGCCAGCATCAGATGTGGGCGGCACAGGCTTACCCGCTGAATCGTCCGCGCCAGTGGCTGACCTCCGGCGGTCTGGGAACCATGGGCTTTGGCCTGCCTGCGGCGATTGGTGCGGCCCTGGCTAACCCAGACAAAAAAGTGCTGTGCTTCTCCGGCGATGGCAGCCTGATGATGAATATTCAGGAAATGGCGACCGCCAGCGAAAATCAGCTGGATATTAAAATCATTCTGATGAATAACGAAGCGTTAGGTCTTGTATATCAGCAGCAGAGTCTGTTCTATAAGCAGGGCGTTTTTGCCGCGACCTATCCGGGGATGATTAACTTTATGCAGATAGCTGCCGGGTTTGGTCTCGAAACCTGCGATCTGAATAACGAAGCGGACCCACAGGCAGCGTTGCAGGAGATTATTAATCGCCCAGGACCTGCGCTGATCCACGTGCGCATCGATGCCGAAGAAAAAGTGTACCCGATGGTGCCGCCGGGTGCGGCAAACACAGAAATGGTGGGGGAATAAGCCATGCAACAGCAGACTCATGACAACGTAATCCTGGAACTCACCGTACGCAACCATCCGGGCGTAATGACTCACGTTTGCGGGCTGTTTGCCCGCCGCGCATTCAACGTGGAAGGCATTCTCTGTCTACCGATTCAGGACAGCGATAAGAGCCGCATCTGGCTACTGGTCAACGACGATCAACGTCTTGAGCAGATGATAAGCCAGATCGACAAGCTGGAAGATGTGGTGAAAGTGGCCCGCAACCAGTCCGATCCGTCGATGTTTAACAAAATCACCGTGTTCTTTGAGTAACCCGCTCAAGGCTTGAACAGCAACGCGCTTATCGTTAAGGTAAGCGCTTTTGCTGGATGGCGGTATTAATGCCTTATCCGGCCTACAACGGCACCCGCCCGTAGGCCTGATAAGCGCAGCGCCATCAGGCATGTCTTAGCGCCAGGATGAACCCATGATTACCGTTGCCCTTATTGACGACCACCTTATCGTCCGCTCCGGCTTTGCCCAACTGCTGGGGCTGGAACCTGATTTGCAGGTGGTGGCTGAGTTTGGCTCAGGCAGTGAGGCGCTGGCGGGATTACCGGGACGCGGCGTGCAGGTCTGTATCTGTGATATCTCGATGCCAGATATCTCCGGTCTTGAACTGTTAAGCCAGTTACCAAAAGGAATGGCGATTATCATGCTCTCCGTCCACGACAGCCCGGCGCTGGTGGAGCAGGCGCTCAACGCGGGCGCGCGTGGTTTCCTTTCTAAACGCTGTAGCCCGGATGAGCTGATCGCAGCGGTGCATACCGTTGCGACCGGCGGCTGTTACCTGACGCCGGACATCGCCGTCAAACTGGCGGCTGGTCGCCAGGATCCGCTCACCAAACGCGAACGTCAGGTGGCGGAAAAACTGGCACAAGGTATGGCGGTCAAAGAGATTGCTGCTGAACTGGGTCTGTCGCCGAAAACGGTGCACGTGCATCGCGCCAACCTGATGGAAAAGCTGGGCGTCAGCAACGACGTCGAACTGGCCCGCCGGATGTTTGACGGCTGGCAATGAACACGCTCTGTTCCCGGTTAATCACCGTTGTTGCCTGCTTCTTTATCTTCTCTGCCGCGTGGTTTTGCCTGTGGAGCATCAGCCTGCATCTGGTTGAGCGCCCGGAGCTGGCGGTACTGTTGTTTCCGTTTGGCCTGCGTCTGGGGCTGATGCTGCAATGTCCACGTGACTACTGGCCGGTGCTGTTGGGCGCGGAATGGCTGCTTCTTTTCTGGTTGGCACAGGAAGTGGTGCTGGCCCATTTGCCACTTTTGATGATCGGCAGCTTCCTCACGTTACTCCCGGTGATGCTGATATCGCGATACCGCCACCAGCGTGACTGGCGTACGCTGCTGTTGCAGGGCGCGGCGCTTACGGCGGCGGCATTGCTGCAATCGCTGCCCTGGCTTGGGCAGGGTGAAGAGGCATGGAACGCGCTGCTGCTGACGCTCACCGGCGGATTAACGCTGGCGCCGATCTGTCTGGTGTTCTGGCACTATCTGACCAGCACCACCTGGTTGCCGCTGGGCCCTGCGGTGGTGTCGCAGCCGGTGAACTGGCGCGGGCGGCATCTGGTCTGGTACCTGCTGCTGTTTAGCGTCAGCCTGTGGCTACAGCTCGGTTTACCCGCCGAGCTTTCGCGCTTCACGCCGTTTTGCCTCGCGTTGCCGATCATTGCGCTGGCCTGGCACTACGGCTGGCAGGGGGCGCTGATTGCGACGCTGATGAACGCCATCGCGCTGATTGCCAGCCAGACCTGGCACGATCATCCCGTCGACCTGTTGCTCTCGCTGCTGGTGCAAAGCCTGACCGGGCTGCTGCTCGGCGCGGGCATTCAGCGTCTGCGTGAGCTTAACCAGTCGCTGCAAAACGAATTAGCGCGCAACCATCGTCTGGCTGAACGCCTGCTGGAGACCGAAGAGAGCGTGCGCCGGGACGTGGCGCGCGAACTGCATGATGATATCGGCCAAACCATCACCGCCATTCGTACCCAGGCGGGTATTGTCCAGCGCCTGGCGCCGGAAAACGCAGGGGTGAAGCTTAGCGGGGCACACATCGAACAACTTTCTCTCGGCGTGTACGATTCGGTGCGTCGCCTGTTAGGCCGCCTGCGACCACGCCAGTTGGACGATCTCACGCTGGAGCAGGCCATCCGCTCATTGATGCGCGAAATGGAGCTGGAAAGCCGCGGCATCGTCAGCCATCTCGACTGGCGAATTGACGAATCTGCACTCAGCGAAAGCCAGCGGGTGACGCTGTTTCGCGTCTGTCAGGAAGGACTGAACAACATCGTTAAGCACGCCAACGCCAGCGCGGTGACGCTTCAGGGCTGGCAACAGGATGAACGGCTGATGCTGGTGATTGAGGACGACGGCAGCGGCCTGCCGCCAGGGTCGAATCAGCATGGATTTGGCCTCACCGGGATGCGTGAACGGATTAGCGCCCTCGGAGGATCGCTGTCGATTTCCTGTACGCACGGCACGCGGGTCAGCGTGTCACTGCCTCAACGTTATGTGTAAGGAGCGGCCATGTTTGCGTTTTTAAAAGCCCCGGACAATGCGCCGCTCATCACCGACAAGCAGGAAGTGGATGCCCGCTATCGCTATTGGCGGCGGCATATCCTGACCACCATTTGGCTCGGCTACGCGCTGTTCTATTTCACACGCAAAAGCTTCAATGCCGCCGTACCGGATATCCTCACCAGCGGCGTGCTGACCCGCAGCGATATTGGGCTACTGGCGACGCTGTTTTACATCACCTACGGCCTGTCGAAGTTTGTTTCCGGTATCGTCAGCGACCGCTCCAACGCACGCTATTTTATGGGCATCGGGCTGATCGCCACCGGCGTGGTGAACATTCTGTTTGGATTCTCTACCTCACTGTGGGCCTTTGCGGTGCTGTGGGCGCTGAACGCCTTTTTCCAGGGCTGGGGGTCGCCGGTCTGCGCGCGTTTATTGACCGCGTGGTATTCGCGTACCGAGCGCGGCGGCTGGTGGGCGCTGTGGAATACCGCGCACAACGTCGGCGGGGCGCTGATCCCTATCGTGATGGCGGCGACAGCGCTGCACTACGGCTGGCGCGCCGGGATGATGATCGCTGGGCTGCTGGCGATTGTGGTGGGGGTTTTCCTCTGCTGGCGGCTGCGCGATAGACCGCAGGCGATTGGTCTGCCGCCGATTGGCGACTGGCGACATGATGAGCTGGAAATTGCTCAGCAGCAGGAAGGTGCAGGGCTGAGCCGCAAAGAGATCCTCACCCGCTATGTGCTGCTGAATCCTTATATCTGGCTGCTGTCATTGTGTTATGTGCTGGTGTACGTGGTCCGTGCAGCGATTAATGACTGGGGCAATCTGTACATGTCTGAGACGCTCGGCGTGGATCTGGTGACTGCCAATACCGCCGTGACCATGTTCGAACTGGGTGGATTTGTCGGTGCGCTGGTGGCGGGGTGGGGCTCGGACAAGCTGTTTAACGGCAACCGCGGTCCAATGAACCTGATTTTTGCCGCCGGAATTTTGCTCTCCGTTGGTTCGCTGTGGCTGATGCCGTTCGCCAGCTACGTGATGCAGGCAGCGTGCTTTTTCACCACCGGATTCTTCGTCTTCGGCCCGCAGATGCTGATCGGCATGGCGGCAGCGGAGTGTTCGCACAAAGAGGCGGCAGGTGCAGCAACCGGTTTTGTTGGTCTGTTTGCCTATCTGGGGGCATCGCTCTCCGGCTGGCCGCTGGCGAAGGTGATGGAGGTCTGGCACTGGACCGGGTTTTTTGTGGTGATCGCCATTGCGGCGGGGATTTCCGCGCTGCTGCTGCTGCCGTTTTTAAACGCCCAGGCTCCGCGCGATCTCAACGAAGCGTGATGCACCTCACCTTTTTGCCCTGAGTGGGGCAAAACTAAGAAATTTTCCCGGTTTCACCTGGACGCTGTCTCAGGCACGTCTCCCGGCTGATTTTTACAATGCCTGCTATTCGCAGGTATAAAAATTAGCTCGGGAGTGTCAAATGCTGGCCTTTCTCAACCAGGTGCGCAAGCCGACCCTGGATCTGCCGCTCGATGTGCGGCGCAAAATGTGGTTCAAACCGTTCATGCAGTCCTATCTGGTGGTCTTTATCGGCTACCTGACCATGTACCTGATCCGCAAAAACTTCAACATCGCGCAGAACGACATGATCTCCACCTACGGGCTGAGCATGACGCAACTGGGGATGATTGGCCTGGGCTTCTCCATCACCTACGGCGTGGGAAAAACGCTGGTTTCCTACTACGCGGACGGCAAAAACACCAAGCAGTTCCTGCCGTTTATGCTGATCCTCTCAGCCATCTGTATGCTCGGCTTCAGCGCCAGCATGGGCGCGGGTTCAACCAGCCTGTTCCTGATGATCGCCTTCTATGCGCTGAGTGGTTTCTTCCAGAGTACCGGCGGCTCGTGTAGCTATTCCACCATCACCAAATGGACGCCGCGTCGCAAGCGGGGTTCTTACCTCGGTATGTGGAACATCTCCCACAACCTCGGCGGTGCGGGTGCGGCAGGCGTGGCGCTGTTTGGCGCTAACTATCTGTTCGACGGTCACGTCATCGGGATGTTTATCTTCCCGTCGATTATCGCGCTGATTGTTGGTTTTATCGGCCTACGCTACGGCAGTGACTCCCCGGAATCTTATGGTCTTGGTAAAGCTGAAGAGTTGTTTGGCGAGGAGATCAGCGAAGAAGACAAAGAGACCGAAGAAAACGAGATGACGAAATGGCAGATCTTTGTTGAGTACGTGCTGAAAAACAAAGTGATCTGGTTGTTATGTTTCTCGAACATCTTCCTGTACGTAGTGCGTATCGGTATTGACCAGTGGTCCACCGTCTACGCTTTCCAGGAGCTAAAGCTCTCCAAAGAAGTGGCGATTCAGGGCTTTACCCTGTTTGAAGTGGGCGCGCTGGTCGGCACGCTGCTGTGGGGCTGGCTCTCTGACCTGGCGAATGGCCGCCGTGCGCTGGTGGCCTGCGTGGCGCTGGCGTTGATTATCGCCACCCTGGGCGTTTATCAGCACGCCAGCAACCAGTACGTTTATCTGGCTTCGCTGTTTGCACTGGGCTTCCTGGTGTTTGGTCCGCAGCTGTTAATCGGCGTTGCGGCAGTCGGATTTGTACCGAAAAAAGCGATCGGTGCAGCCGATGGGATTAAAGGGACTTTTGCTTATCTGATTGGTGACAGCTTCGCCAAGCTTGGTCTGGGGATGATTGCCGACGGCACGCCGATTTTCGGCCTCACCGGCTGGGCAGGAACCTTCGCCGCGCTGGACACCGCCGCCATCGGTTGTATCTGTCTGATGGCCATCGTGGCCGTGTTTGAAGAACGTAAAATTCGCCGCGAGAAAAAGATTCAACAATTGAAAGTCGCTTAAGTTAAGTGTGCATTGGTAACTTTTGCCCGCCTTAATGGCGGGCTTTTTTATGCCGTGGCGTTCATCCATCGACAGCGATAAATTTGCCGCTATGATGGGCATCCTGTCTGGTAATGGATGTGCGCATGATTTGGATAATGTTGGCCACCCTGGTGGTTGTTTTTGTGGTGGGGTTTCGGGTGCTGACGTCCGGTTCACGGCGGGCAATTCGCCGTCTGAGCGAGCGACTGAACATTGATGTCGTGCCAGTAGAATCGATGATCGATCAGATGGGAAAAGTACAGGGTGAGGCTTTTTTACAGTACCTCCACCGCCCTGATGAATCACATCTGCAAAATGCGGCCCAGGTGCTGTTGATCTGGCAAATCGTGATTGTCGACGGCAGTGAGCCGAATCTGCTGCAGTGGCACCGTTGGCTGCAAAAAGCTCGGCTGGCAGCGCCGATTACTGACGCGCAGGTGCGTCTGGCGCTCGGTTTTTTGCGCGAAATGGAGCCGGATATGCAGGAGCTTAATGCGTTTCAAATGCGCTATAACGCCTTTTTCCAGCCCGAAGATGGTGTGCATTGGTTGCATTGAGAATCAGGTCTGATGGCGAATAAATTATGCAAATAACGATTGATTCAATAGCTAATAAGCTATAATTTCTCTATAGCTTATTAGCTATGAGGGATCGTTGATGTGGGAAGTGGAAACAACGGATGCTTTCGATAAATGGTTTGACGTACAGACCGAAGCGCTCAAGGAAGATATGCTCGCAGCAATGATGATTTTATCCGAGTATGGTCCTCAGTTAGGTAGGCCGTTTGCTGATACGGTAAATGCTTCTGCTTTTTCAAATATGAAAGAGTTGCGAGTACAGCATCAGGGTAGTCCGATTCGGGCGTTCTTCGCGTTTGATCCTTCTCGCCATGGCATCGCGCGCTATGCGCTGGAGATAAAACAGGGTTAAACGAAAAGAAATTCTATAAAGAGATGATCAGGCTTGCGGATGCTGAGTACCGAAATCACCTAATAAGTAAGGAAAATTATGGCTACCCTTAAAGAATTGATGGCGAAACAAAGCCCGGAAAGCCAGGAGCGTATTACCGAAAAAGTAGAAATACTACGTCAGGCGGTTGCGTTAAATATGTTAAGGGAAGAACTGAATCTCTCTCAGGCTGAACTTGCCTCGGCAATGGGGGTTAAGCAGCCAACAATCGCAAAAATGGAGCAGGCAGATAACGATCCTCGTCTGTCGACGCTCAAGCGTTATGTCACGGCACTGGGTGGTGAACTTAGCATTGATGTTAAGCTACCTACAGGTAAAAGAGTCGCGTTCTATCTTTAAAAATCCGAGTAACCGATATTCTTTGTTAAATGAAACTAGTTGCTGAAACGTTAAATACGTCACAAATTTAATGTTACACTGCGTAACTTTTCTACAATAACCCCACGCAGGTAACAAAATGAGTGAAGCTGTTGAACAAAAATCCCGCGCTGAGGCAAATTCCCGACCTAACTGGTCGGCGGTATTTGCCGTGGCGTTCTGTGTTGCCTGCCTGATAACCGTTGAGTTTCTGCCCGTTAGCCTGTTAACGCCGATGGCGCAGGATCTGGGGATTTCTGAAGGTGTGGCGGGGCAATCGGTGACCGTGACGGCATTTGTCGCCATGTTCGCCAGCCTGTTTGTGACGCAAATTATTCAGGCGACCGATCGTCGCTATGTGGTGATCCTGTTTTCGGTGCTGCTGACGCTTTCCTGTCTGCTGGTTTCCTTTGCCAATTCTTTTTCGCTGCTGCTCGTTGGCCGCGCCTGTCTCGGTCTGGCGCTTGGTGGCTTCTGGGCTATGTCGGCGTCGCTGACCATGCGTCTGGTTCCAGCTCGTACGGTGCCGAAAGCGCTGTCGGTTATTTTTGGCGCAGTCTCCATCGCGCTGGTGATTGCCGCGCCGCTGGGGAGCTTTTTAGGCGGCATTATCGGCTGGCGTAATGTGTTTAATGCGGCGGCGGTGATGGGCGTGCTGTGCACAATTTGGGTGGTGAGAGCGTTGCCTTCGCTGCCTGGCGAGCCTTCGCATCAGAAACAAAACATGTTCAGCCTGTTGCAGCGACCGGGGGTGATGGCCGGGATGATTGCCATCTTCATGTCCTTTGCCGGGCAGTTCGCCTTCTTTACCTATATTCGCCCGATCTATATGAATCTGGCGGGCTTTGACGTTGATGGCCTGACGCTGGTGCTGCTGAGCTTCGGTATTGCCAGCTTTGTTGGTACGTCGCTTTCGTCGATGATTTTGAAGCGTTCGGTCAAACTGGCGTTAGCCGGTGCGCCACTGGTGCTGGCGCTCAGTGCACTGGTCCTGATTCTGTGGGGCAGTGACAAAGTGGTGGCGGCGGGTATTGCGATTATCTGGGGACTGTTGTTTGCGCTGGTACCGGTCGGCTGGTCGACGTGGATCACGCGCTCGCTTGCCGATCAGGCAGAAAAAGCCGGATCGGTGCAGGTCGCCGTGATCCAGCTTGCCAATACCTGTGGGGCTGCGGTGGGAGGCTATGCGCTCGATACTCTCGGACTGCTGTCGCCCCTGATGCTTTCCGGCAGCCTGATGCTGCTGACGGCGCTTCTGGTGGCAGCAAAAGTTCGCATAAAGGGTATGCAATAAACTAAAGCTCGGTATGCCGGATCGCTATCCGGCATCCTGGTTATTTTTTTAATTAAAACCATTGTTTTCGGCAGTATGGGCAAACCATTCGCCGCTCTTTTTCACCGTACGTTTTTGCGTTTCTAAATCTAACTGGACAAAACCGTAGCGGTTTTTATATCCGTTGAGCCAGGACCAGTTATCAATAAAAGTCCACATATGGTAGCCAAGACAATTACAACCTTCGCTGATGCCTTTATGTAGCCATTTAAGATGCTCAGAAACAAATTCAATGCGGTAGCTGTCGTTGATCTGGTCATGCTCAACGAAACGCTGCTCATTTTCCACACCCATACCGTTTTCAGAAATAAAGCAGCGTGGGTTGCCGTAATTATCACGAAGATTAGTAATAATATCGTAAATACCAGGCTCATAAATTTCCCAGCCACGGTAAGGGTTCATTTTACGCCCCGGCATTTCGTAATAATCAAACAGCCACTCCGGCATAAACGGCGCGTTTGGATTGACCGCAGTATCACGACATTTCACGCGACGCGGCTGATAATAATTGATACCGAGCAGGTCGATTTTCCCCTCGGCGATGAGCTGACTGTCGCCTGGCTGACAGGTTGGTAGCTGATCGTACTCTTTCAGCAATTCGACCAGATCCGCCGGATATTCCCCTTTTAGTACCGGGTCAAGGAAGCTGCGGTTAAACAGCAGATCCGCATGGTGCGCGGCTTTCACATCCGCCGGGTGCTGAGAGCGTGGATAAGAGGGTGTCAGATTTAGGATCACACCGATCTCACCGCCGTAGTTTCCGGCGCGATACGCCCGCACCGCCGTGGAATGCGCCAGTACAGTGTGATATGCCACGGTGGCCGCGCGTTTGAAATCCACCACGTTTGGGTAATGGAAGTCATACAGATAGCCGCCTTCCACCGGGACAATAGGCTCGTTAAAGGTGAACCAGTGCTTCACCCGGTTGCTGAACAATGTAAAACACGTCTGCGCGTAGCGGCCAAACGCCTCAACCACCTCACGGTTTTCCCAGCCGCCTTTCTCCTGCATCACCATTGGCATATCGAAGTGGAACAGGGTGAAAAATGGCGTAATGCCTTGCGCCAGCAGCTCGTCGATGACGTTGTTATAGAATTCGACGGCTTCCGGATTAACATCGCCGGTACCGTCCGGGATCAGGCGTGACCAGCTCAGAGACGTACGGAAGCTGTTGTGCTTCAGCTGCTTGAGCAGTGCGATGTCCTGTTTCCAGTGCTGATAAAAGGTTGAGGTGTTTGCCGGACCAACCCCCTGGTGGAAACGACCTGGCTGACGGTCGAACCACACGTCCCACGTGGTCTGGCTTTTGCCGCCGTTCAGGCTATCCCCTTCGGTTTGCAGTGCCGAGCAGGCACTGCCCCACCAGAAGTTTTCTGGAAAACGGTATCGCATTGTTATTGCTCCATTGCTATTTATACGTTCTGGCAACAATACGTGTTTTTGCGACACAGAAACCGGTTACAGTGCTCATTTTACAACAAGATGCTTATAAATCCGGGCATTCAACTTTGCCAAGTGCTTCCCAGTAGTTGTTCTGGTTATTTCTTTGTATTGCCAGAATAGCCTCGCGGATATGCTGCTGATTACGTGTATCAGACATAATCGTTTTTTCCCACACGTCATCGGATGGCGACCCCTGTGGGGTGCAAATCTTGCGTAAGTCCTTCAATACAGTATTTTTTTCATGAACGGACTGTAGAGAGCCGTAAGCCGAATCGGCCTGCGCTAAACCCGGCAGCGTGAAAAGAATGGCAATAAGCGGTAAAGCGGCTCGTTTCATGATAATAATCCTTGTTGTCGATGCGCATCATCTCAAGAGTAAGTGTAGACGGCATGCGTCTCACTCATCAGCCTGTGTTAATTTCTAAACAAATAATCAGCCAGAAGTTGTAGTTTTTCAGGAGGATAGGATGCAAATACAGATTACAGATACCATTACCGAAGACGATCAAAATGCCCTGCTTGCCGGATTGCGCGCCTACAACCGCCAGTTCCTGCGAACCACCAACTTTGGCGACCTGGCGGTGTACTGGCGCGATGAAAGCAATGAAATTCTGGGCGGGCTGATTGGCAAAATCAAAGGCGAATGGCTGTGCATTGATTTCCTGTGGATGCATGATTCGCTGCGCAAAGGCGGTTACGGCACAAAATTGATGCAGTCTGCCGAGCAGACAGCGCGTGAGAGAGGATGCCTGCATGCATTGGTGGATACCATGAGTTTCCAGGCGCTGCCGTTTTATCAGAAAAACGGCTATCAGCTGCAAATGACCCTCGATAACTTTCCGGAAACCGGCTCCGCGCGGCATTATTTGTCGAAAACGTTTTGATGACCGGAAGGTCTGGACGCCGCCTCACTTTCTTGCGCAGCAGAATAGTGTATGTTCTGAACAATCATTTATTTCTTAAGCGGTAAAGAGATGAGACGGATTGAGATAATACTGGGGGAGCTGGAACGGCTGACGCGTGGACTGAATCTTGCCCATCTGGCTCAGGAAACGGCGTTCACAGCAGAAGCTATCGGCTTTAACCTCGGACTGGCGCGCAACTCGGTCAGTAAAGATCTCAATCAGCTCTGGAACGACGGCCTGGCGATTAAAAGCCGCGGACGCCCGGTATTCTTTCTGCATCGTCAGGCGATTGAAACGCTGCTGGGGCGCAAACTCGATGAGTCCGAGCGTGAAGTGCAAACCGTTGCCGACCTGTTGCCTGTTCAGGAAAACCAGGCGACAGACGATCCCTTTTCTGGCCTGATTGGTTACGATCGCAGCCTGCGCGACGCGGTGGAAAAAGGCCGCGCGGCGGTGCTGTATCCCCACGGGCTGCACGTTCTGCTGACCGGTCCCTCCGGCGTCGGCAAAACCTTTTTTGCCGAACTGATGCACCGTTTCGCCTGCGAACGCGCAGTGGGAGCGTCGCCGCCGCTGGTTTACTTTAACTGCGCGGAATACGCCCATAACCCGGAGCTGCTTTCTTCGCACCTGTTTGGTCATCGACAGGGGGCATTTACCGGCGCAAATGAAAATAAACCCGGTCTGGTCGAGCAAGCCGACGGCGGCTATTTGCTGCTCGACGAAGTGCATCGTCTGCCGTATGAAGGTCAGGAAAAGCTATTTTCTATTCTCGACAAAGGCGAATACCGGCCACTGGGTTCCAGCGCCGTGGCGCGGTCTATTTCGGTGCGTCTGATTTGCGCCACCACCGAACCGGTAAGTTCGGCGTTGCTGCGTACCTTCCAGCGACGTATTCAGGTGTGTATCGATTTGCCCGGCATCCGCCAGCGTTCGGTGGAAGAGCAGGTTGAACTGATCGTTGGCTTCTTACAGCGTGAGAGCCGCAAAATCGAGCGTACGATAAGCATCGACCGTACCCTGCTGCTCTGGCTGCTGAACAAGCCGCTGGAAGGCAACATTGGTCAGCTTAAGAGCGACATTCAGTTTCTCTGCGCCCAGGCCTGGGCCTCGGGGATGACCGAGCACAGCGACACGCTACAACTGGATAAACGTCTGACCGAGATCCCCTTTAACGCCACGCCGGAACAACGTCTGTTGGTTGGAGCGCTGTTCGAAGGCAAAGAACACCTGAGCATCGATGCCCGCACGCTGCCTGCGCTGAAAAATTCACTGGCCACCGGAGCCGAAATTGAAGAGAGCGATCTTTTCTACAGCTTCCTGACCCGCGAATATATCAACCTGCGTAACAGCAACGTGCCGCCAGCCGAAACGCTGGCAATCCTCAAAAACAAGCTCAGTTCGATATTTGAATATGGTCTCTACAGCCGCGACAGCGTGGCGCATCCTCCGCGCTATGGCGATCAGATTGAAGAGCGAGTCACGCTGCTGATCGGCTGCGTTGAACAGGTGCTCGGTTTTACGCTGCCGGAAAATCTGGTTAACCCGCTGCGCAAACACTTCCTGGCGCTGATTGGCTATGTGCAACGCGGCCTTATTCCGCAACTTTATTCTTCCAGCCTGATCCTCGATCGCTGCAAAGATGAATACGAAAACGCTACGCTGTTATGCCGAAAAATCAATGAGCTACTGCATATTCAATGTCCGGCGACGGAGGTGGTCTGGCTGTGCCTGTTCCTCAAAGAGTGTCGCCATTACCGCCAACGGATTGACGCCAGTCCTGACTGCGGGGTGATTTTGATTGCCCACGGTGCGACGACCGCCACAAGTCAGGCGCAGTACGTGAATCGCGTGCTGGAGCGCGAGGTGTTCAGCGCTATCGATATGCCTTTTGAGCAGTCGGTGCATGACACGCTGGAAGCCCTTACGCAGATGATCCAGACCCGGCAATATCGCCGATTGATCCTGATGGTGGATATTGGCTCGCTGGTCCATTTTGGCAGTACGATCAGCAAATTATTCCAGATAGACGTTCTGCTGATGCCCAATATCACGCTCACCAGCCTGCTGGAAATCGGGCTGGATTTAAGCTACGAAACCAGTGACTTACCGCAACTGGCGGCGTTGATGCAGAGCAAAAATATTCCCTGTCAGCTGTGTACTCCGCAGCAGGAAAACAGCGGTAAAGTGCTGGTTATCTCCTGCATCACCGGGATGGGAACGGCAGAAAAAATCAAAAAGGTGCTGGAAGAGAGCTTCGGTGAGTTGATGTCGCAGGATACGCGGATGGTGATCCTCGATTACAACGAAGTTCGCAGCCTGGAGCGTGTTCAGCAGGCGATTAACGCCAGTGAACGCCTGGCGGGAATAGTGGGCACTTTCCAGCCAGGACTGCCGGATATTCCGTTTATCTCGCTCGAGGAGCTGTTCTCTGAGCAAGGCCCCGAGCTGGTACTCAGCCTGCTGACGCCAGATCTCTCCAGCAGCGAACGCCGTCTGGAGATGGAGCGCAGCGCGATGCGCTTTATCAGCGCGTTGACTATGGAGAGCATCATTAACCATATTTCGGTGCTCAACCCGCAGCGTATTCTCAAAGAGATGGAAGGCGTGCTGAATCATCTGACCACCGCGCTTTCGCTCAAACCGAGCCGTCAGGTGACACTGCGCTTCCTGATCCACTGCTGCTGTATGGTCGAGCGTATCGTGATTAACCGCAAACCGTTACAGATGGCGCTGGAGAACAAGCCGGATCTGGATAATCGCGCGTTTAGTGTCATTAAATCCGCTTTCCTGCCGATCGAAGAGGCCTATGCCATTCGCTTATCGGACGCGGAATATTTTTATATCTACGAACTGCTGTATAGCTAATCCCTTTACTGGCGCGGCTTTCTGCCTCGCCAGCGCTCCTCTCTTCCCCGCGTGACACAAATTCTGGCACAGCCTTTGCTCTTACTTTGATGAGTTTGCCGGATGGCGGCATAAAACGCCTTATCCGGCCTACAAAGCACTTGCCGTGGCCTGATAAGCGAAGCGCCATCAGGCATTGCAAGTCTCATGTAATCGAGCCAGGAGGCCATTTTGACTACCACTGAATCTTTGCCCCAGATCCTGCTGCTGACCCATGGCGGCTGGGGGCAACAGCTTTGCAACAGCCTGCGCATGGTGATGGGTGAAATCAAAGGCGTGACGGAAATTGCGCTGATGCCCGTTGATACGCTCGGCGAGTTTTATCAGCGCGTTGAAGCCGTAGTGAAAACCATGCCGGAAGGCTCACTGATCCTGACTGATTTTATTGGCGGCACCACCTCCAACGTGGCGGCGCGGCTGAGCGCCGATTACCCGGTGGCTGTTATTTCCGGGCTCAACGCCTCTTTGCTGCTGGAGGCGCTCGACAAACGCGAGCATGGCCGGTTGACCACCTGCGTGGCTGAACTGGTCGACGCCGGGCGTAGCAGTTGCCTGGACGTTGTCGCCCACGTGCGTCAATTACAACAATCACAATAAGGAATAAACATCATGGCAAACATCGTCTTATGTCGTATCGATAGCCGTCTGATTCATGGACAAGTGGTGACCAAATGGGTTGGGCAATCTCAGGCAAACCGGATTGCGGTGGTTAGCGATGAGCTGGATGCCGATCCGTTTATGAAAAACATCTACCTGATGGCCGCGCCGCCAAACATCAAAGTGGATTGTTTCGGTAACCAAAGTTTTGCGGCCGCCTGGAAAGAAAACCAGCTTGGTGACGGCAAAGTGCTGGTGCTGTTCCCTTCTCTGGCGGCGGTTCAGGAAGCGGTCCAGTTGGGGTTTGACGTCACTACCATTCAGGTCGGTGGGCTGGGCGGTGGGCCAAACCGCAAAGCGGTATTCCAGAACATTACGCTGGATGAAAAAGACGTCGGCATTCTGAGCGACCTGAAAAATCGTGGGATTCAGGTGTTCTTCCAGACTATCCCGGAAGATAAGCCTCAGTCGCTGGACGATATCCTGAAAAAATTCTAATTCTTTGATAACAGGGTACTTAACTATGGATACTTTAGTCTTTGCAAGCCTGATGGGGTTGTATTACTGGTTTGCCCGATTACGCCTTGGCTACACCTTCTCCGCTATGCTGCTGCAACCGGTAGTGATTGCCGTATTCGTTGGCTTGCTGTTAGGCAACATGGAAACGGCGATGATCATCGGTGCCGGTATGCAGCTGGTTTATCTCGGCGTGACCTCTACGCCAGGCGGTAACGTCCCGTCGGATCCTGCGCTGGCCGCCTGTATTTCAATTCCTATCGCTGTGAAGGCCGGAATGGACCCGAACCTGGCTATCGCGCTGGCGATCCCGTTTGGCGTCATCGGCGTGTTCCTCGACCAGTTGCGCCGCACGTTAAACGCAGCGTGGGTACATATGGCCGACAAGCATGCGGAAACGGCCAACATGGCGGGCATTATGCGCTGTGCATTCCTCTACCCGGCGTTGCTTGGCCTTGTACTGCGTTTCCCGGTGGTTTTCGCCGCCAACTATTTTGGTCAGGACGTGGTGGAAAGCTTCCTCAAGCTGATGCCGCACTGGCTGACGCACTCCTTTGAAATTATGGGCGGCATTCTGCCAGCGTTGGGCTTCGCCATTACCATTATGGTGATCGGTAAAAAGAGCCTTCTGCCGTGGTTTATCGGCGGTTTCTTTGCGGTGCTGTACCTGAAGGTAGACATCATGGCGATGGCAATCTTTGGTACCTGCGTGGCTTTCCTGATTAAAGGTCTGGCAAAAAATGAAGGAGCAGCATGATGAGCAGCGACGTAATGCAACATGAACTGGTGGAGCGTGCGCGTGAAAGCGGCACGCTGACCAAAGCCGATATCACCAAAGCCTGGTTTATCTACTGGCTGGGTGCAGAAGTTTCCAGCTCCTATGAGCGTTTGCAGAGCCTGATTTTCTGCGCCTCGATGACGCCGATCATCAAAAAGCTCTACCCGCAAAAAGAGGAACAGGTAGAAGCGCTGAAACGCCATCTGAACTTCTTCAACTCAGAGCAGACGTTCGGGGCGGTGATTCAGGGGATCTCCATTGCGATGGAGGAACAGAAAACCCGCGGCGAGCCGATCAGCGATGCTTCAATTACCGGGATTAAAACCGGGCTAATGGGACCGCTGGCCGGGATGGGGGACTCGATCATCTGGGCCGCCGTGATGCCGCTGTTAATTGCTATTTTTATCCCATTCGCGGCAAATGGCAGCGCGATGGGCGGAATTGTACCGTTAATCCTCTACCCGGCCATTACGTTGGCAATCAGCTACGGTATGGTGCACAAAGGCTATACGCTGGGACGTGACTCGATAATTGGTCTGCTGCAGGGAGGGCGAATAAAGGAACTGATCTACGGCGCGAACGTGCTGGGCCTGATCATGATGGGTGCGCTTTCTGCGAGCTACGTCAAGATCACCACGCCGTTAAAACTCAGCGCCCTGAAAGGCTCTGAAGTGGTGGTTCAGCAAATCCTCGACTCTATTGCCCCCGGTCTGTTGCCGCTGGCGGCGGTGTTCGCCATTTATTTCTATCTGGTGAAGAAAGGGCCGCGTTACACCACGATTTTGCTATCGATTGTTGCGCTCAGCGTGGTCTGCTCGCTACTGGGAGTGCTGTAAGCCATGACACAGAATATCTACCAACAATTGGGGCTAAAACAGGTGATTAACGCCTGCGGCAAGATGACGATTTTGGGCGTTTCCAGCGTCGCGCCGGAAGTGATGCAAGCCACCGCGCGGGCAGCTTCGGCCTTTGTTGAAATTGACCGGCTGGTGGACCGTACCGGTCAATTGGTTTCCCGCTACACCGGCGCGGAGGACAGCTATGTTACTTCGTGCGCCTCGGCGGGTATTGCGATTGCCGTTGCCGCCGCCATTACCCGCGGTGACCAGGCTAGTGTCACGCTGATGCCGGACAGCGCGGGTATGGCCAATGAAGTGGTCATGCTGCGCGGGCATAACGTTGACTACGGTGCGCCCATCACCAGCGCGATCCGCTTAGGCGGCGGACGCGTGGTGGAGGTTGGCTCAAGTAATCTGGCGGCCCGCTGGCAGCTGGAGAGCGCGATTACCGATAACACCGCCGCGCTGCTGTACGTGAAATCGCACCACTGCGTGCAGAAAGGCATGTTGAGCATTGCAGACTTCGTACAGGTGGCGCAGGTTCATAACCTGCCGCTGATTGTCGATGCCGCCGCCGAGGAAGACTTACACGCCTGGGTGGCGAGCGGGGCGGATATGGTGGTCTACAGCGGGGCAAAAGCCTTTAACGCACCGACCTCCGGGTTTATCACCGGGAAGAAACAGTGGATTGCCGCGTGTAAAGCGCAGCATCACGGAATTGCCCGGGCGATGAAGATCGGCAAAGAGAATATGGTCGGGCTGGTGTATGCCCTGGAAAACTATCATCAGGGGCAAACTGTGGTCACCGCTGAAGAACTGCAACCTGTGGCGCAGGCGATTTCAGCGATTCGCGGACTG
This sequence comes from Citrobacter freundii ATCC 8090 = MTCC 1658 = NBRC 12681, assembly GCF_011064845.1. Lineage (NCBI taxonomy): Bacteria > Pseudomonadati > Pseudomonadota > Gammaproteobacteria > Enterobacterales > Enterobacteriaceae > Citrobacter > Citrobacter freundii. Next base: position 49,606 of record NZ_CP049015.1, read on the forward strand.
GATGCGGATATTGAGCAGGACGAAGCCGGGCGCGCCATCTGGCGGATTCGTATTCGGGTGAATGCACAAGAGCTGGGGATGGATGCTTACGCCGTAGAAGCGCAGCTGCGAGAGGGTGATATCGCGATTTACGCTCGCCGTTACAACCTTCATCAAGGCGTCTTTAGTCTTGACCCGCGTACGGTTGCAGAAGGGGAAATGGCACTGATCGTGGCCCGACTAAAGGAGATTGCAGACCATGCAGCACATTAATTTTTATCGCAATAAAGTGGCTATTAACGTGCTGGCGAAGGATATCGCCAACGCCCGGGAAATCTATGACGCTGCCGAAGGTCACGCGGTGATCGGCATTCTTTCGGCGCAGTTCTCCTCGGTTGAGGAAGGGGTTAAGGAAGTAAAACGCTGGATGGTCGACGTGCCGTCGATTTCCGTGGGGCTGGGGGCGGGCGACCCGGCGCAGTATTACAAAGCGGCGATGATTGCCTCACAGGTCCATCCGGCACACGTCAACCAGACCTTTACCGGTTGTGGGTTTGCGGCAGGGGCGCTGGCGGCAACGGGCGGTGAACAGACCCATATCAACGCGTTAGTCAGTCCCACGGGCATGCCGGGGGAAGTGTTGATCTCCACTGGCGTCAGCAGCAGCCAGGGCACGCCAGCCCACGTTTCCTGTGATGCAGCGGTACGTATGATGCTGGACTCTGGCGCGCATGCGGCGAAGTTCTTCCCAATGGGCGGTGAGCAGTCCCTGCCTGAGTTGTACGCACTGGCGACGACAGCGGCGCGCAACGGCATGACGTTGATTGAGCCGACCGGCGGTATCGATCTCGATAACTTCGGCATTATCCTGCAATCCTGTCTGGAAGCAGGAGTACCGCGCGTCATGCCGCATGTTTACAGCTCGATTATCGACCCTCAGACCGGTAATACCCGACCTGAAGATGTCGCCAGGTTAATGGAGATAGTCAAAGCCCTGGTGTGATGTTGCTATCGCCGGATGGCACACAAAAAATGCCCGGTAAGCGTTAGGTGCCACCGGGCATTTTTGCGAACACCCTTCCCTGAAAATGAATATATTGCACCAGCATGTATTTATCCTCGAAAGCGCCTCGCAGAGAGATAATTTCCCTGATGTCGTCTGTGCCACTGGCGAGTAATGTCCCGTCATCTTGTTCTTCCGGTGACGGACCGCCATGCAAAAACCAACAACATCTACACCGCATGATGCGGTGTTTAAAAAATTCTTAGGTCATCCAGATACGGCGCGGGATTTTCTTGATACCTATCTTCCTGCGTCATTACATGAGCTTTGCGATCTGGATACACTGAAACTGGAACCCGGGAGTTTTATTGAGGAGGATCTGCGTGCCAGTTATTCCGATGTTCTGTGGTCGCTAAAAACTAGAACCGGTAAAGGCTATATCTACGCGTTGATTGAACACCAAAGCTCGCCAGATGCTCATATGGCATTCAGGATGATGCGTTATGCCATTGCTACGATGCAGAAGCATCTTGATGCAGGACACAAAACGCTGCCGCTGGTGGTGCCGATACTTTTTTATCATGGCGTTGACAGCCCGTATCCATACTCGCTGTGTTGGCTGGATGAATTTGACGATCCAGAAACCGCACGGCAGCTTTATGGTTCTGCCTTCCCGCTGGTAGACATCACGGCGGTGTCTGATGATGAGATTATGCAGCATCGGCAGATGGCGCTACTTGAGCTTGTCCAGAAGCATATACGTGAACGTGACCTGATGGTGCTGGTGGATAACCTGGTTGCTCTGCTGGTTAAGGGATACGCTAATGACAGCCAGGTAGAAACGCTATTTAATTATCTGATGCAGTCTGGCAGCGCACCGCGTTTCGAGGCGTTTATTCGCGAGGTGGCTTTACGCGTTCCCCAACACAAGGAGAGATTAATGACTATTGCAGAATGTTTACGCGAGTCGGGGCGAAGAAGGGGTTTATTAGAGGGTAAACTCGAAGGTAAACAAGACGAAGCGTTGCGGATAGCCCATGCCATGCTGGAGAAGGGTATTGATCGTGAACTGGTGCTGATTATTACCGGACTTTCGTTGGACGAACTGGCGGCACATTCAGACTAATCCTTCTCTTTCCCTGTTATGCCTTTTTCTTCTTGCTGATGCTTTTTCGTTTTTTAAACCGCAGCGACCTTGCCGCTATAGTCATTTCATTACTCATCAGGCGGTTATTGCAAAAGGATAGAACGTGAAGCTGAAGATACCTTTTTTTGGGGCCGGGGCGGCGGTATTACTGGCGGGGTTATTGCTGGCAGGATGCGATCAACAGAGCAGTGATGCAAAGCATATCAAAGTGGGTGTGATTAACGGTGCCGAGCAGGATGTGGCGGAGGTCGCGAAGAAAGTGGCCAAAGAGAAGTACGGCCTCGATGTTGAACTGGTGGGTTTTAGCGGTTCTCTGCTGCCCAACGATGCCACTAATCATGGTGAGCTGGATGCCAACGTCTTCCAGCATCGTCCGTTCCTCGAACAAGATAATAAAGCACACGACTATAAGCTGGTTGCGGTGGGCAATACCTTTGTGTTCCCGATGGCAGGGTATTCGAAGAAAATCAAAACCGTCGCTGAACTAAAAGACGGTGCAACGATTGCGATACCTAACGATCCAACCAACCTCGGGCGGGCGCTGTTGCTGCTGCAAAAAGAGAAGTTAATTACGCTGAAAGCGGATACCGGCTTGCTGCCAACAGCGTTGGATATCACTGATAATCCGCGGCATCTGAAAATTATGGAACTGGAAGGCGCGCAGTTGCCGCGCGTATTGGACGATCAGAAAGTGGATGTAGCGATTATCAGTACCACCTACATCCAGCAAACTGGTCTTTCCCCGGTACATGACAGCGTATTTATCGAAGACAAAAACTCACCGTACGTGAACATCCTGGTGGCGCGAGAAGACAACAAAGATGCCGAGAATGTGAAAGAATTCCTGCAATCTTATCAGTCACCGGAAGTGGCAAAGGCGGCAGAAACTATCTTTAACGGCGGCGCGGTTCCGGGTTGGTAATCGTGACCCGTTGCCGCGCCGGTTGGGGTTAAACCGTTCTGGCGCGGCGACGTGAGTCCATTGAGATCAGCACTACCGATGAGAGGATTAAAAGCGTGCCCAGCCAGTCTGGCAGGGTAAAGGTAATACCTAACAACAGTAGTGACAGCAACGCGCTGCTCAACGGTTCTGCGCAGCTTAAAATGCTCGCTTTCGGTCCGCCAATCATCTGCGCGCCTTTCAGGTACAGGCTAAACGTCAGCGACGTGCCGATGACCACCAGATAGAAAAACGCCAGAATCAAACTGCCATTCACCACGAAATTAGTGCCCTGTCCGGCATAAAACGGCAGCAGGATCATGCCGCCGATTAACATACTCCAGCCGACGACCGGCAGCGTGCCGTAGCGCGCGATAAGCGTTGAGGGGTAGGTGGTGTAGAACGCGGCGGCAAACGCCGAGGCAATTCCCCAGAACAGCGCGGCAGGTGAGATAGACAGCGACGTTGGGTTACCGTGGGTGACCAGTAAGAAGGTGCCGATGAGCGAGGTGAAGATTGCGGTCAGCACTAAAATCCCCGGTCGTGCTTTGCGCACCACGGAAAACCACGCCACGATAATGGTCGGTGACAAAAATTGAAGCACCGTCGCGGTGGCGGCGTTGGATTTTTCAATGGTCAGCAGAAAGGTGAGCTGTACGGTGAGCGCTCCAACTACGGAAAAAATCAGCAGGCTGATGGCGTCTTTGCGGTTTTTGATAATGGAGAACACTTTGTCGCCGTGAACGAAAGAGAGCATCAGCAGAATCAGCCCGGCGAAAATCAGACGTGTCATGGTCAGAAACTGCGACGACATCTGACTTTGCTCCATGATGTACTGCGCGCAAACGCCTGAACTTCCCCACAATACGGCGGCAATCAGGACGTTCATCATCCCTCTTCTGGTGGAACTCATCTTTCCCTCGGCATGTTGTTTTGTTTTATTTGTGTGCAGGCATCATAGCAGAGATAGCGAAGCGAGTGAGACATGACTGGTGTAGCCCCCCACGCGGCAGGGGGCTTCGGTAGTTATTTTATGGCGCAATCGGCGTCAGATAATCCAGCCGTAGCGGTTCGGCTAGCAGATCGTTCATTTGTAGAATGAACGCCTGGAAATGTGGCAGAGCGATATGCTCGTCCAGACCGGCCTGACCGTGCCAGGATTCGCGCACGTAAAACACATCCGGCGTGTCGCGTAACTGGAACAGGGCATATTCAATATTGCCCGGCTCCCGGCGAGTAGGCAGTAACAGAGCCTGCAGTGCCTGTTTCAGTGCATCGATTTTCCCTGGTTTGGCTTTCAGTACCGCAATAATTGAAATCACTTCTGAATCTGACATGTTAAAACCCCTCCAGCACAATCTTGCCGACCGAACGACCGGTTTCAATTTGCGCGTGGGCTTTTTGCAGATTTGCCGCGGTGATCGCGCCAAAATGTTCGCCCAGCGTGGTGCGGATGGTGTTGCTGTCGATCAGCTGTGCCACGCGGGTCAGTAACTGATGCTGCGCAATGATGTCGTGGGTGGTAAACATCGAACGGGTAAACATAAACTCCCAGTGCAGCGAAATGCTTTTGGCCTTCAGCGGACGCGCATCGAGAGTGTGCGGATCGTCAATCAACGCCAGTTTTCCCTGCGGTGCCAGGGCGGCAATAATTTGCGAATAGTGCTGCTCGGTATTGTTCAGGCTGGCAACGTGCGTCACCTCTTTAATGCCTATCCGTGCCAGCTCTTCCGTCAACGGCTTGCTGTGGTCAATCACATGATGAGCGCCCGCTTCACGAACCCATTTCTGGCTCTGCGGACGTGATGCCGTACCGATGACGGTCATTTTGGTCAGCTTACTGGCCAGTTGCGTCAGAATAGAACCGACGCCGCCAGCCGCGCCAACGATCAATAACACATCATCTTCATTGCTATTTTCCTCAACGCCCAGACGGTCGAACAGCATTTCCCAGGCGGTGATGGCGGTCAGCGGCAGCGCCGCAGCAGAAGCATTATCCAGTGTTTTTGGCTTCAGCGCGGTAATACGTTCATCAACCAGCTGAAATTCACTGTTACTGCCAGTGCGGCCCAGCGCTCCGGCATACCAGACTTCATCGCCAGGTGTGAACAGGGTGACGGCTTCACCCACGGACTTCACCACGCCAACGGCGTCCCAGCCCAGAACGCGCGGCACATCGGCGTTAAAACCTTCGCGAACCTTGGTATCAACGGGATTGACGGAAATGGCTTTCACTTCAACCAGCAGATCGTGCCCGGTAGCGACTGGCATGGGCAGGTCAATCTCTTGTAAAAATTCAATGTTATTGCCGTCGGTCGCGGCGCGGGTAATAGCGATGGCTTTCATGGTCTCTCCGGTCACAGGAATCAGTTGAATAATTCGATGGTAAACCGGTAGCAGAACGGGAAAAATAGCCCTACGGCGACAGGACTTATACTCGGGGAGTGAAAATGTTCCGGCTTGAAGATCTCACGTTGTTTGTCCGCGCCGCGGCGCTGAATAGTTTTAGCGATGCTGCGCGCGAAGTCGGCGTTCAGCCTGCTCAGGTCAGTTCAGCTATCAAGCGACTGGAGTCTACGTTGGCTATCCGCTTGTTCGCCCGCTCCACGCGCAGCCTACGCCTGACGCCGGAGGGCGAGGTCTGGCTACCCTATGCCCGCCAGATGCTGGACGTGATGCATGCCGGGCTGCAAAAAATTCAGACCCCAGAAGATGAAGTTTCTGGCACGCTGCAAATCGCCGTGCCTTCCGATCTTGGCCGTAACCTGCTGCTGCCGGTCTTTCAGTCGTTTCGACGCCGCTATCCCGCGCTGCGCCTGCGGATTTTTTTCTCTGATCAGGTGACGGATGTCTTTAAAGACCCCGTCGATGTTGCGTTTCGCTATGGCAATACCGAAGACGCGTCTTACATTGCGCTGCCCGTTGCACCGAGTAACCGACGTGTGCTGGTGGCATCACCGGAATGGGTTACACAAAACGGCGCGCCGCAAACCCCGGATGATTTAACACAGCTCAACGCCATGACCTTCGTATTACGCGGCCGTCTGCACGATCGCTGGACGTTTACGCGCAACGGCGAGGTCAGTAGTGTGCAGGTTAACGGCACCATTATGAGCGACGATGCGGAAGTGATCCGACGGCTGGCAATTGCCGGGGAAGGTGTGGCGTACAAGTCGTGGCTGGATGTCAGCGAAGATGTGCGTGACGGTCGATTACAACTGCTGATGCCGGATTATCAGGGGGAGAAAGTCCCGCTGAATATGATTTGCCCCCATCGGAAGCAGCTTTCAAGAGCAGTCCGTCTGCTGCACGACGCAGTGAAGGCGCGGTGTGAAATGCTGGCGCAAAGCTAATAAGCGTTTTACGCCAGAATACTATCGCGTCGTTACTCAGTCTTTTTTCGCAGCGTTTGCAAAGAAGATATCAGACTGAATGTCTTTGGTGCGGATGGTAAATAGCTGATTAGTCAGATCTTCCGTCAGCTTCTCGGCGTCGGCCATGATGCGCAGGTTGAAGTCATTCAGCATCTTATCGGCGGCTGGTTTATCAGTTTTCGCCATCTTCAGATACTCTGCTTCAACCTCTTTTTGCTCCTTGGCCACTTTGTCTTCCCACGCTTTGTAGGCTTTTTTGACGATTGGCGCGAGCTTCGGATAATCGGTCATCGTCAGCGTTTGTAATTTACGATATTTCCAGTAGATAGACTGATCGTCCGCTTTATCGGTACCCATCGTATAGTTAGCCGGATACGCTTTCAGGCCGCTGTAGTACGGAACAAAGGCGGTGAGGTCGGCCATGCCCAAACCAATGTAGGTCGTTTCACCGATCTCTTTTGGCAACCACGGACGGACCTGCATAACATGCGCTTCATAGGTGCGGAAGACGCTGACCGGACGCCATGGCTCTTTGCCGTTCAGACCGTTGGTGTAGGGGTCATGGCTGGTGCCTTCATAATGGTTACGCAGTACGGCCTTCACATCGTCCAGTGTCATTTTCTTCTCTGGCGTCATGAAGACCGGGAATTCACGTCCTTTGGCCATATCCTGGTTTACGGAAGGATTGAACTCTTTCTGGATGGTCCAAACGCGAGGGTCGTTATACGTGCGGTCACGCTCATCATCACGGGTATAGGCTTTGGAGAAGTTGAATTTGCCATCTTTGGCCGGTTCGTACAGACCCTTTTCGGTCGCAAATTGAATCAGGTTTTTTGACGCCATCATGTCCGGGTTTTTCGGATCGTAATCCTGTAAGCGGCCCTGGTTACCGGTGGCAAAATACTGGTTATTTGGCAGACGCTGCGCCATCCACTGATGGCCGCTGCCGGTTTCCAGATACCAGATCTCGTTATCGTCGACGACGGCAACGCCAAAGCCTTCGCCTGCGCCGACGGTCTCAACGATATGGCCCAGTAGCGCCACGGCTTCACGCGCGGTTTTACTCTGCGACAGCAGAATATCCGGAATATCGTCTTCGGTGATCCCTTTATCCTCAACGTACGGGTCGGCGGCCAGCGCTTTTGGTGAGGCAAAAATAGATTCTGTGCCGCTCACGCCAACGCCCAGCTCGTTAAATCCGGTCGCGCCGTGCAGTTGGGTTTTCCAGTTTGGAACAGTGGTATAACGCAGCGAGTTTTTGGGTAGCGGCCAGGTAAAGTCATTCGCACCGTTATGTGCTTTGGTGCTGTATACCCCGGTCTGATTCTGTTTTGCCGGGTGAATGACAAAATGTTGCGCTTTCAGGGCATCGCTGTCAGCGCTACGGGCAACCAGCATCGAGCCGTCCGCTGATGCTTCGTTACCGACCAGCAGGGTCGTACAAGCAAAACCTGATGAAACAACGGCCAAATTTATAGAAAGTGCAATCAGGCACTTTTTAAAAGTAAACATTACGTATCCCTCATATGTACGCCAAAAATACACCGGAAACATACCGTTTCCTGAAATGCGATAACGCCTGAACCTTCAGACATTGCTCGCGAGAGAGATAAACGCCCCTGCCCACGCCTTCTCCAAATATCCATCCGTAGATTGAAGTCTTCTGGACAAAATAAAACGCCCATTTCGCTTAATTATTACGCAATGGATATCGTGATATTCAGGATGTTTCCTGATTCGGGATGAAGAATAGCAATGGGTTATTAGAGGATTCAGTGACCCATGTCGCGTAAGTCGATGATGGCAAATATGAATTCCATTGAGGGGGCGCGATTTTTGTTTCCGGATATGACGTTACCTCTTGCGGCAATACAACGAGGGTACATTGGAACTGGCAAAGATCCATGTGCCCTTATACTCTTCCATGACCAGACTGAGGGTTCGTCCGCTTTGGCGGTAAAAACCGGGTAAGGTATTGTTAATATCCGTTTCATCGGCGCTGTCTGCGAAGGTTTTGACCACCTGCATCGCCTGTAGCACCCGGGCTTCGTGCTGTCTGGTGTAGTTGAAATAAATGTTCCTGCTGATGTCTGAGGTATTACGTCCGTACAGTTTTCCGGTAATGGTGGCCAAACCTGCATTATCGTACATCCGAAACGCTAACGTACCGGCAAAGCGATTGCTGCCAATATTCCATTCCACGTTGCCGATGCAACTCAGCGGCTTTTCGGCAAAGCGTGAATACCATAGCCACCCGCCTGAACCGAGCAACGTCGCCAGACCGATTACCAGCAGAATAAGGTGATGTATTTTTTTCATTACCCGCGCATCCAGTAATAGTGGGTAGTACAAAACGCGTTAGCATCTATCCGCGCATCTTTATCACAGACAAACGCCACGATCCTCTCCGCTTTGCGGTAGCCGGAAAGGAAGACGTGCTTGTTGTTTTCGCAGAGATAGGGATGCAGTTGCATCAGATTGAAATAATTCTCCTGGTCGTGCTCATTTGGCGAGTAATAAATTTTACAGTTTTGCCGAGAGGGAACTTGCATAGAAACAGACACGAATTTACTAAACGGCATAACAGGACGCGTCTGATACCACACCAGCCAGATAATCAGGGTGGCAATAACGATGCCCGTGCTAAATATAATGTACCACCAGGGTCCCCGCGTCGTTTGTTGAGGCGCGGGAGCAATTATCTTTGGGGGCGCGTAATCCTCTATAACCGGTGGCTGGTAAACTTCACTTTGAGGATGTGTTATCGCCTCAACCTGCGTATTTTCATTTAATGCAAGCCCGCGCCGGGAAATTGTTTTTACCGTATCTCTCGGCAGACCCACATCCGCCAGAGCATTACGTAGCGTCAGAATAGCCTGGTAAAATGTGTTGGTGGTGGTCACATTATTTCTCTCACCCCAGCCCACTTTAATCAACGTGTTCTGAGAAACAATGTCACTTGCGTGAGTAATTAAATAGAGAAAACAGAGCGAGGCTGGTATCTGTAGTTGAATTGCTCGCCCTGTCTGTCGATTGACCAGGCTTTTGTTATCAGGATTAAATTCGACCAACTGATTGATAAGGTACAATTGCCCAGCCCTCAGTAACCTAAACGTATCACCGCATGTGCCAACACTTACCTTAAATTTTACATCCAAATTGATAATATGCCTCACTCTTTGTACGTGATCGCAGATAAGAATTTCACTTAAGATTTAAATGTTCTTTACATACAACGTGTTAGCTGATCAGGTTCTTAGGTAAAATTAACTAATGTTAAATAATGAGAATTCATTACAGGTTTATCTGAATTATCATTATATTTATACACAGCACTTCAAGGGTGATTGAGTTATCAGTATTGTGTAATTAATGAGCATCGTTTACATCGGTTGTTTTTTAGCAAATAGTGCTTTTTTAAGATTTATCCTAGGATTTTAATTTATGCATAAAATTCCTAATGCCCAGACTGTTATTCTGAGATAAGGCACAAAAAAGCTTAGCGCAATCGTATTAATCACAGTCCATGCTTATTAGCACATCAGGAGTTTATTACATTTTATTAGCGCCACTGTTATTAGCTGACAAGGAATGTCGTACGTGTCGGATTGACACATTTATTTACCAATGAAATATTTATGGAAAAATAACAGGAGTCATTTTTGATGAAGAGATCACCATCACAGAGTGTTCGTTGCATAAGCTGTGAATTGTCCTGTCAATTATTTCCGGATGCTGCGGTTCGCGCCAGTTACTGTCACCGTGCCGCTTTTGCTATCTGGCCTGAGGGAAATGGCTTTCTGCAAAAAGGAATTATTGAAAAACTTCTGCTTAATAATCAAAACCATTTGTCGCGCGGGTTTATTTTTGTGGACTTCTCTTTCCCGAACCTGCGCCTGTTTGCCGACCCGCAATGGGTTGATCGTCTGGCTTATAGCGGCATGCATATTGTTTTGATAGCGGACCGGAACCTGGCGCCGTTAGCCAACTACTGGCTGTCGAAAAGCAATAAAATACAAGGGATTATATATTCTGATGATGATGATGACGTACAGCATCAGAAAATGAGACGATTATTTACCGGTCATCTCGCTAACAGTAAACGTGGGCGCACACTCAACTATACAGAAATGATATTACTGAAGCGATTTGTCTCAGGAAAAAGTATTCAACAAATTACCCAAATAGATAATATTGATATTAAGAAAATATATGTCTATAAGCTCCGGCTTGAAGATAAGTTGGGCCATAGTATTCATAAAATACTATCGAATATTTTATAACGCATTTCTGATTTTTAATATTTCACATCCTTGCGATGTGGTGGACGCTCTACGCCTAATAGCAGGAGGCTAATATGCCAAATCCCAAATCTTACTCTCGTATTGCCATCGCGGTTTCAGCCGCATTAACTTCTATGGTATTTTCGGCCCATGCAGCCTGGATTGATGTTGATAGTCTTCCTTCCAGCGGTCTGGTTAGCAGTCTGTCCCCGGAGTTGCAGGCTTTATTTCCTGCACAGGCGAATGCAAGTTTCGCTAAAACCAGCGCTACGCCGAATTATGTTTATCAATGGAGTGCTGGCACCATTCCTGTTTTTGGCAATGGGTTAACGCTCAATGGGCCAGGAGCAGAAGCCTTCGAGCACTCCATTACCGTTATTCAGAATAGCGCGACGGGTAGCCCAGGCGTTATTTTCGGTGATGACCTGACGATCCGCACACAGTCGAAGAATGCTGCCAACAATGGTAAAGATGTTGACGGTATTCGCACGCACGGGGCTAATACGCCGGATAACCCGGTCTTTATCATCACCGGAGATCGCACCAGCATTTATGTGGACGGTCAGGATGGTGACGGTATTAACGCCGGTTACAACTCCTATAGCCAGGGTTGGAAAGGTTCAGCCAACATATACGTCGGCGACGATCTGTATATTCAAACCACCGGTTATCAGGGGCGTGGTATCACTGCAAACGCAATGAAAGACGCTACGCAGGCCAAAAATACGATTGTCGTCGGCGATCGGGCACACATTGTGACGATCGGTGACAGTTCAGAAGGTCTTCGCACCGGGCAGAGCGGCTCCTCGATCCGCCTTGGTGATGACGCCACTATCGAGACGTCGGGCGCGTCCTCGACAGGGATCTATGCCGCCTCATCTTCCAAAACGGAACTGGGCAACAATGCCACGATTACGGTCAACGGCGTCAGCGCCCATGCGGTTTATTCCACCAATGCAACCGTGAATCTCGGCGAAAACGCGACGATCAACGTAAACAATTCGGCGAAAGCGGCGTCTTACAGCAAAGCGCCACGCGGTCTGTATGCGACTTCACGCGGGGCAATAAACCTGGCTGGCGGCGCCGCCATTACTATGGCGGGCAATCACAGCAATGAAAGTTATGCCATCAGCACCGAAACGGGCGGCTCCGTAGACGGCTCCGCTGGCGGGCGCTTCCTTATCGACGGTGATCTTCACGCCGCTGGCGCGACTGCCGCGACCAGCAGCCTGCCGCAGCAAAACAGTACCATTACGCTCAACATGACCGACAACTCGTTGTGGAGTGGGGCGTCATACATCACCAGCGTCACGGCCGGAACGGGGGTTATCTCGCTGCAAATGAGCGATGCGACCTGGAACATGACCAACAGCTCAACGCTCACCGACCTGACGCTGAACGGCGGGTCAGTGGTGAACTTTGGGCATACTGACGGCGAACCGTGGCAGACGCTTACCATTAATGAAGATTTCACCGGCAACGGCGGCAAACTGGTTTTCAATACCGTCCTGAATGACGACACCTCCGAAACCGACAAGCTGAAAGTGCTCGGCAACACCGCGGGTAATGCGTTTGTGGCGGTGAACAACATTGGCGGAACCGGGGCGCAGACCGTTGAAGGTATTGAGATCATCGAAGTAGCCGGTAATTCTGACGGTACTTTTGAGAAAGCAGGCCGTATTGTTGCTGGTGCGTACGACTATAACGTGGTGCAAAAGGGCAGCAACTGGTATCTAACCAGCTTTATTCCTGCTCCGCCGGATCCGGAAGAACCGGACCCGGTCGATCCGGACCCGGTAGATCCCATCGACCCAGACCCCGTTGACCCGGATCCGGTTGACCCTATTGACCCAGGTCCTGTCGATCCAGACCCGGTCGATCCGATAATCCCTGAGCCGGAAATACCTGTCGCACCTCCGGTCACCGAGCAGCAATACCGCCCGGAAGCAGGCAGTTATCTGGCGAACAACTACGCCGCTAACACGCTGTTTATGACCCGACTGCACGATCGTCTGGGCGAAACGCAGTACATCGACATGCTGACGGGCGAGAAAAAAGTCACCAGTATGTGGATGCGTAACGTCGGGGCGCATACCCGCTTTAAAGACGGTAGCGGGCAGTTGAAAACCCAAAGCAACAGCTATGTGTTGCAGCTGGGCGGTGATCTGGCGCAGTGGAGTAGCGACGGCCTCGACCGTTGGCACATCGGCGCAATGGCTGGTTACGCCAACAGCCAGAACCGCACGCAGTCCAGCCTGACCGGCTACCATTCACGTGGTCAGGTTACCGGTTACAGCGTGGGGCTGTACGGCACCTGGTATGCCAATGACGCAGACAAAACCGGCACTTACGTAGACACCTGGATGCTGTACAACTGGTTTGATAACAAGGTGATGGGCCAGGAGCAGGCGACAGAGAAATACAAATCCAGCGGGATAACCGCTTCGGTAGAAGCCGGTTACAGCTTCAAACTGGGTGAAAACGAGCGCAACAGCTACTGGCTGCAACCGAAAGCGCAGGTGGTGTGGATGGACGTGCAGGCCGACAGCCACCGCGAAGCGAACGGTACCCGCGTGAAAGACAACACCGATGGCAACCTGATGACCCGTCTGGGTGTGAAAGCCTTTATCAACGGTCACAACGCCATCGACGACGGTAAATCACGCGAGTTCCAGCCGTTTGTCGAAGCCAACTGGATCCACAACACGCAGACGACCAGCGTGAAGATGGATGATGTGAGCAACGACATGCGCGGCACCAAAAACATCGGCGAACTGAAAGTCGGCGTAGAAGGGCAAATCACTCCGCGCCTCAATGTGTGGAGCAACGTGGCCCAACAGATCGGCGACAAAGGCTACAGCGATACCCGCGGTATGCTGGGCGTGAAATACAATTTCTGACGGGATTGTAAGTAACAGAAAAGCCGCTGATTAATGGGTCAGCGGCTTTATTTTTTGGGGAAGCGGTAGGTCGGATAAGCGTTAGCGCCATCCAGTAAATAAGCTGCGTACAGCGCTAGCTATTACTATTTTTGTTACAAGTAAGTTCTTTGCCCAAAGCAATCATGGCCAATTCAGAAGGACTGTATTTTGTTCGTTCTTTAGGATGGGTCTGGAGGTAATTACCAACAATATCAGCTTCCTGTCCAATGGTTATGCTTTCATTACAGATGATATTTTCTTTTGATAGTGTCCCCGCTACACCGGCAACAAAAGACATATACATCACTGCTGTCTGTTCATCCCGAACATTCAAATAATCAAAACCTTTCTCATACAACTGATAACCGTGATAAAGCGAGTTGCCGTCGATATTCAATGTCGATTTTGCCAGTACAGGCGTTGAAAAACAGAGCAATAACAAGACAGGAATGGCAATTTTACTGATCATACGAGCACCAGCCGCCCTTATGGTGTGAGCCAGTACCGCCGTGCGGGTGTTCTCCTTTCGGGCATGCGAAAACAGTAGATGATGCGGTGATAGTGACGAGAGCGATAACCATTGCCATGAATACGTTTTTCATATGTAACCCAGTAATCTAATTTATTAGAAACGAGGCTGTCCCTTCCTGATTAAAGAAAAAGGATGCCTGTGTATTTTTAGCGGGATTATAATATGGTGTTTATTGTGCTGTCATGTTTATCGTTTGGCATAGGCCATCAGGATAGTATTTTTATTATGATTTTTAGTGTAGTGGTTGAATGATTTCTAATGCGTTTCTGATTCATGGATAATGAGTTGCTGCTTCAAATATCATAATTATTGATTATTGCCCGTAAGTTTATAATGCTTTTTTCATTTATTAGGCTCGATTAATTCATCAAAGAAATTATCGCCGTTAACAATATTATCAGAATGAATATCACATTGTGCACATTGAATCTTGGCTTTCAGTAACTGAATTTTTATTTCTTCGACTTTTTCATCGTCGTCAATCGAAAAGATGGTGTCTGGTTTTTCGTGGTGATTCATTTGTTTGGGTTCCCGTTACACTTTGGCTTCATTTTCCAGGAGAGTAGGCCGGATAAGCGCAAGCGCCATCCGGCACCAAGTGAACCTGAAAGTAACGCTTACAGGTTCAGCCGTACTTCACTGGAGAGTCGCCAGCGTGCTCTCAATTCTGTTCAGCTTCAGATTTGCCTCTTGCAGCTCATCCTGCAATCGTTGTTCCTGCTCGCCGTAGACCATCAGGACGATACAGCCGTTCATCACTTTTACGGTAATCTGTTGCCCGGTATCAAACCCTGCCGCACGGAGCCATTTGCCGGAAAGAATAATTTTGGGTGTAGATTTGTCGAAAACATTCGGGCGATATCCCACTATTACCGAACGCTCGGTTCCGGATTGGTCGCTGTCTGGGGTAGAATGCGAATCAGCCATAATCAACTCCTTGATAGTTGGTGAGGTTAGACGCCCTTTGGTGTGACAGCACTGTTGGGCGTTGCTTGATTTTAGATTCCGTGTGGTAGGTACCACATGTGTATAAACTAACCTATGTGGTACCTACCATGCAAGAGAAAAAGAAACCAAATTTTGACCGCACTAAAAGCACCATGAAGAATATCCGGTTCGAAGATGAGCTTTTGGAACAGATTGAGAGGGCAGCGGGTAAAGGGAATTTTAGTAAGTGGGTTAAGGAGGCGTGCTTGGCACGCCTTAAATTATTTGAAAAAAAATAGTTTTATTATTCGTAACTAACTGGAATACTGTTGATGATAGTATCAAGAGTAACGTGGACTATGCTACTTGAATAGAATTCCTTTTTTGTAACTTTATTATTTAAAAAATTGTATTTAATTGTGAAATATAAAAGTAAATTTAATATATAATCATTTTTTTCTTTTTTGTTTTTTGCGTCTATTAATAAAAAAGAGTCTTCAACAGAAAATCCATTATTAATTAATGCTATTGATAGCTGTGATTTCGAGAAGTATGGTGTCTTATTTTCAGCGCTTAAAGCAATGAGTATTGTTCTTACACACCATGATATTCTTTTATTGGCTACTGGCCAGTTAATTATTCTATCTTTATTTTCAAATATCTTTAGCGCTAAGCCGAATGCAATCGATGCCTCATCTAGATAACTTTTTTTAAATCTAAAAGCTGATTTTAATTGTGTGAAAAATAACTCATTAAATAAACACTTTCCCTCTTTTATTATGTGTAAAAAGAATAGATCACCATTACATGACATATCTAATGCTTTTTCGGGGGAATAAAATGAAAAATTTACAGTATCAATATTTCGTACAGTAAATTTCTTTGATTCGTTAATACCTAATAAATCTATGTCGGATTCAATAGTCTGATCTCCTCTAGCATGACTGCCGAAGAGAATTAGGCATTTTAGATTTTTATCTTCAAATATCATAATCGAGCTACGCTAATTTTATTGATTAATGTGGGTAAGCTAACACCATACCAAAACAAACCAAGAATCATATTTAATAATAATATAAGTTGTTGATTTGGTGGATCAGTAGCAATAGAATATTTTGTATACCCTGCAAGAAATGTAATATCTAAACTTTGAATCATACTTTTGAGAAGGTTTTGAGTCCATGAGATATCTGATGTTGGTACAATTGGTAGTTGGAAATAGTAAACAGCTGTAAAAATTGTGAAAATTATCCCACCGAAAAAAACACATCTAAGGAAGTTACTTCCCCACCCATTAATTAATCCAAAGCAGTTCAACATTACCTTCTCGATCGGAAATAAGAATGAGCGTGCTTTTTTATATAAATAGAAAGAAAAATTTTTGATTTTCTTTTCTTTCTTAGCTGCATCGAAATAATGACTGGCAGCTAATTTTATCTTTGATTCTCTTTCTTTTAATCTTAGTTTAAACAATGTCTTTGTTGCATTGTAATAAATATCATCATCTCCAATAATAGAGACTGAATTAAGTATATTTCGTGCAAGTTTTACTTGAGACAGATACATTCTATATACCTGGTCTTCTTTATGCAAACTGTGCTCTTTACAATATTCTGATGTTGCATATTTGAAAGAGTTAAGAAGTAAGTTTCCAGATGATATTATACAGTTTTCAAAATTAGTTTTTCCGCCTGAAATAGATATTTTTTTAAATTTACATGAATCATTAAAAGCACAGCTGTAAAATTTTGCTAGCGAGAATGAACTTTCATTAAATATACAATTATCAAAATTGACATAATGTAACTCGGAATGGCCAAAATATATTTTTTTAAATTCACAATTCTTAAATGTTATTTTTTGACCGTTGTTGTTTCCTCTGAAATCACAATTTTCAAAAGTTGCATCTTCAATTAGTATTCTTTTTGTATTGGGCTTTTCTGCTGTTTCTTGAGGTTGTGTACCTAAATCGATAACATAATTTTTTAAATGATCACCATTATTTCTTATGCTATTTACATCTTTAATGTTGACTAATTTGAATCTTTCTAGATTAACTTTCACATCATACACAGATTCCCAATAGCAGGTATGTCGATGATCGTCTACAAATGATAGCGGTTGCGCTTCATTATTATTAGTTTGTGTTAGTCGTGATGTAGTCATTTTTCAATACTGTATAGGTAAAAGGATTAGAAAAAATATGAAATAGTTAACATCAGAAATTATAGTATTTTGGCGGAAGATCACAGGAGTCGAACCTGCCCGGGAACGCTGGCGTCCCCAACTGGATTTGAAGTCCAGCCACCTCACCGGAGATGACGATCTTCCGCGCCTCGATTGCTACATGGAGGCGGGGCGCATTATAGCTACTTCCTGGGGTTTCCACACCCCCTCACTCACTTTTTTAACTTCCCTTTTGTCTTGCCATGATCGGTTTCATATAAATCCTCAATAAATCCGGTAGTTACATTTCATCACATTTTTCGACGCAACTCTGATCACAGAAAACAAGAATCGTAATTTGATAACGAGATATCGGAATACCCGCGCTCACAGGGATGGTTTACAAGAACTGTAACCGGTATCAGTGCGTGTGAAAGTGCTAACAAGGATGCGTAATGAAAAGTGAGATTTTGTCCGTTAAAGAGAAGATTGGCTACGGAATGGGCGATGCGGCGAGCCACATTATCTTCGATAACGTCATGTTATATATGATGTTCTTCTATACCGATATTTTTGGTATTCCGGCCGGATTTGTCGGCACCATGTTCCTGCTGGCCCGTGCGCTGGATGCTATCTCAGACCCTTGCATGGGACTGCTCGCCGACCGTACCCGGTCGCGCTGGGGGAAATTCCGCCCGTGGGTGCTGTTTGGCGCACTGCCGTTTGGCCTGGTTTGCGTGCTGGCCTACAGTACGCCAGATCTCAGTCTGAACGGCAAAATGATCTATGCCGCAATCACCTACACGCTGCTGACCCTGCTCTACACCGTGGTGAATATTCCCTATTGCGCGCTGGGCGGCGTCATCACCAATGACCCCACGCAGCGTATCTCCCTGCAGTCCTGGCGCTTCGTGCTGGCGACGGCGGGCGGCATGCTCTCCACCGTGCTGATGATGCCGCTGGTAAATCTGATTGGCGGCGAGGATAAAGCGTTCGGCTTTCAGGGCGGGATTGCCGTGCTCTCGGTTGTGGCGTTCCTGATGCTGGCATTTTGCTTTTTCACCACCAAAGAACGCGTGGAAGCGCCGCCGAGCAGCAACTCAATGCGTGAAGACCTGCGCGACATCTGGCAGAACGATCAATGGCGCATCGTCGGCCTGCTGACCATTCTCAACATCCTTGCTGTCTGCGTACGCGGCGGGGCGATGATGTATTACGTCACCTGGATTCTGGGCTCGCCAGAAGTGTTTGTCGCCTTCCTTACCACCTATTGCGTCGGCAACCTGATCGGCTCTGCGCTGGCGAAGCCGCTGACCGACTGGAAATGCAAAGTCAGCGTCTTCTGGTGGACCAACGCCGCGCTGGCGGTCGTCAGTCTGGCGATGTTCTTCGTACCGATGCACGCCAACATCACTATGTTCGTCTTCATCTTCGTGATTGGCGTACTGCATCAGCTCGTGACGCCAATTCAGTGGGTAATGATGTCCGACACCGTGGATTACGGCGAGTGGTGCAACGGAAAACGTCTGACGGGGATCAGCTTTGCCGGCACGTTGTTCGTGCTCAAGCTGGGCCTGGCGCTCGGTGGGGCGCTGATTGGCTGGATGCTGGCAGGTGGGGGCTACGACGCCGCAGCGAAAACCCAGAACGGCGCCACCATTAGCATCATCATCGCGCTGTTCACCATAGTCCCGGCTATTTGCTACCTGCTGAGTGCCGTGATCGCCAAACGCTTCTACACCCTAAAAACCCCGTATCTGACTGAAATCATGAGCCAACTGGCGCAGGGCGCGCGCCGCAATCAGCAGGATTTCACGACGAAAGAATTACAGAACTAAGGAACCGATGATGAAAATTAGCGATGGAAACTGGCTGATTCAGCCCGGTCTGAACGTGATTAACCCGATTCAGGTGTTCGAGGTTGAACAGCAAGGGAATGAGATGATTGTCTATGTTGCGCCACGCGATGTGCGTGAACGTACCTGGCAACTGGATACCCCATTGTTTACCTTGCGCTTCTTCTCGCCGCAGGAAGGCGTGGTGGGTGTGCGTCTGGCGCACTTCCAGGGGGCGCTGGATACCGGTCCGCATTACCCGCTAAATGTGCTGCAGGATGTGAAGGTCGAGATGCACAACACCGCTGAGTTTGCCGAACTGAAGAGCGGTAACTTGAGCGTGCGCGTTACCAAGGGTGAGTTCTGGTCACTGGATTTCCTGCGTAATGGCGAACGTATCACCGGTAGCCAGCTAAAAAACAACGGCTACGTGCAGGATACCAACAGCGGGAAAAACTTTATGTTTGAGCGCCTGGATCTCGGCGTCGGGGAAACGGTATATGGCCTGGGCGAGCGCTTTACCGCGCTGGTGCGTAACGGGCAAACGGTAGAAACCTGGAACCGTGACGGCGGCACCAGCACCGAGCAATCTTACAAGAACATCCCATTCTATATCACCAACCGCGGTTACGGCGTACTGGTGAACCATCCGCAGTGCGTGTCGTTTGAAATCGGCTCTGAGAAAGTGTCGAAAGTGCAGTTCAGCGTGGAAAGCGAGTATCTGGAATATTTCGTCATCGACGGCCCAACGCCGAAGGACGTGTTGAACCGTTATACCCAGTTCACTGGCCGTCCCGCGCTGCCGCCCGCCTGGTCGTTCGGCCTGTGGCTGACCACGTCGTTCACCACCAATTATGACGAAGCGACGGTCAACAGCTTTATCGACGGCATGGCCGAGCGCAATCTGCCGCTACACGTTTTTCACTTTGACTGCTTCTGGATGAAAGCCTTCCAGTGGTGTGACTTTGAGTGGGATCCGCTGACCTTCCCGGACCCGGAAGGCATGATCCGCCGCCTGAAAGAAAAAGGGCTGAAGGTCTGCGTGTGGATTAACCCGTATATTGGCCAGAAATCGCCAATATTCAAAGAGCTGAAAGAGAAAGGGTATTTGCTCAAGCGGCCGGACGGTTCCCTGTGGCAATGGGATAAATGGCAGCCGGGCCTGGCGATTTATGACTTTACCAATCCTGAAGCCTGTGAGTGGTATGCCAACAAGCTGAAAGGTCTGATGGATATCGGCGTTGATTGCTTCAAAACCGACTTTGGCGAACGCATTCCTACTGACGTTCAGTGGTTTGACGGTTCTGATCCACAGAAAATGCATAACCATTATGCGTACATCTACAACGAAATGGTGTGGAACGTGCTGAAAGAGACTGTCGGTGAAGAAGAGGCGGTGCTGTTTGCCCGTTCAGCTTCGGTCGGCGCGCAGCAGTTTCCGGTGCATTGGGGCGGCGATTGCTATGCCAACTATGAATCGATGGCCGAAAGCCTGCGCGGCGGGTTGTCCATTGGTCTGTCCGGCTTTGGCTTCTGGAGTCACGATATTGGCGGCTTTGAGAATACTGCCCCGGCGCACGTCTACAAGCGCTGGTGTGCGTTCGGGCTGCTCTCCAGCCACAGCCGTCTGCACGGTAGCAAATCCTACCGTGTACCGTGGGCGTACGATGACGAATCCTGCGATGTGGTGCGCTACTTCACCGAGCAGAAATGCCGCATGATGCCGTATCTGTATCGCGAAGCGGCGCGCGCCAATGAGCTAGGAACGCCGATGATGCGCGCAATGATGCTGGAGTTCCCGGACGATCCGGCATGTGATTATCTCGACCGCCAGTACATGTTGGGCGATAGCGTGATGGTTGCGCCGGTGTTTAGCGAGGCGGGCGATGTGCAGTTTTACCTGCCGGAAGGACGCTGGACGCATCTGTGGCGTAACGACGAGGTGTCTGGCAGTCGCTGGCATAAACAGCAGCATGGCTTCCTGAGTCTGCCAGTCTACGTGCGCGAGAACACTCTGCTGGCGCTGGGCAGCAATAACCAGAAGCCGGACTACGCCTGGCATGAAGGAACCGCGTTCCAGCTGTTCCATCTGCAGGAGGGCCGGGAAGCGGTGTGTGAAGTGCCTGCGATGGACGGTTCGGTTATCTTCACGCTGAAGGCGACGCGTGTAGGTAATATCATCACTGTGAAAGGGAACGGTGAGGCACGCAACTGGACGCTGTGCCTGCGAAATATTCAGAAAATTGGCGGCATTAAATGCGGGTCGCATATGGACAGTGAGCTGGGTGTAGTTATTACTCCACAGGACAGTGAGCTGACGATTACCTTGTAAGCATGTGTCGACGTGGTGCCGGATGCGTTTTATCCGGCCCACGCTGCGAGCAACATTCCAGATCTGAAAATCCAAAACATCCTGAATTAAATTTTTATCTCTGCATATTTGCGAGCGGTATCACTCTGATTCCCGCGAAAAATGTGATCTGCGCCGTAAATATCTCACTATTTCCTCTTTTTGTCTTATTTCTGTCCGGATTACTGGACACGATTTAGTATTGTTGACGCATCGTAGTCCTCTTATATTTATCATCACGGATTACACGTGGAGCATAAGCGCTTCTTTAGCTATTTAATCTGGTGTGTGATAAGGGTAAATAATGCAAATGATTACCTCGCGACAAAACAGATTATTAAAGTTTCTTCTGTCTAAGAAGGAATATGTCACGCTGCTGAAAATTGCCGAGTATTTATCTGTTTCAGAGAAAACTGTGCAGCGCGATCTGCGTTTACTGGAACCATGGTTATCAGAATGGAAAATAACCATCGATAAACGTGCTGGTGCTGGGGTGATATTAAGTTCCGATAATATTACCGACCTTTTATATATGGATCAGTTATTAGGATCGGAAGGTGATGATACTGACGGCATGATGAATAATTCACGGCGAGTCAAGATAGCCTCACAGTTATTAAGCGAAACGCCGCATGAAACGTCGATCAGTAAATTATCCGAACGTTATTTCATTAGTAGCGCATCGATTGTTAACGATCTGAAAGTAATTGAATCCTGGATTACCCCACTGGGCCTGTCGTTGATTCGCAGTCAGAGCGGCACGCATATCGAAGGCAGCGAGAGCGGTGTACGCCAGGCGATGGCGTCACTGATTAACGGCGTGATTAACCATAATGAACCTGGTAACGTGGTTTATTCACGCCTTGACCCGGGCAGTTATAAAGCCTTAGTGCATTACTTTGGTGAAGAAGATGTTTTATTTGTCCAGACGTTATTGCAGGAAATGGAGAACGACCTGTGCTGGTCTCTGGGCGAGCCTTATTACGTCAATATCTTTACCCATATTTTGATCATGATGTACCGCATCACGCGGGGCAATGCGCTGCCGAGAAAAGATGAAAATATCACCTCATGTGACGAGAATATTTTTTCCATTGCCAGCCGGATGATTCAGCATATTGAAAAACGCATTGCCCACCCGCTGCCGGAAGACGAAGTCTGGTTTATTTATCAATACATTATCTCTTCCGGCGTGGTAATTGAAGAGCATAACGACGTGAGCGTGATTGGCCATATGCACTCCAGCGACGAAGCGCGTTTGATTACCCATCGGTTGATTGCCTCCTTTGCCGAGATGGTCGACAGCGATCTTAGCCAGGACACGGCGCTGTATGACGGATTGCTGATCCACATTAAGCCGCTGATTAACCGCCTGAACTACCAGATCCGCATTCGCAATCCATTGCTGGAGGATATTAAAGGCGAGTTGCAGGACGTGTGGCGTCTGACCCAGTGCGCGGTGAATCGGGTGTTTAGCGGTTGGGGCGAGCGGCCCGTGTCGGAAGATGAGGTGGGATATTTAACCGTGCATTTTCAAGCCGCAATGGAGCGGCAGATAGCGCGTAAGCGTGTGCTGCTGGTCTGCTCAACCGGTATTGGCACCTCTCACTTACTCAAAAGCCGTATTCTGCGCGCCTTTCCGGACTGGACTATCGTCGGCGTGGTATCGGCAGGCAGCCTGCCCTCCGTACTGACGGACGATATTGAACTGGTGGTATCGACGATAAATTTACCTGCCGTTGCTATGCCGGTCGTGTATGTCACCGCCTTTTTCAATGATGCAGATATTAAGCGGGTAACAGAAACGGTTATTACGGAAAAATTACATCGGGCGACGTCGCTGGTCGTCGAAAATTAATGTCTGAACTCCATGAGGTATGATTGATGGACATCACGAAAATACTCAATACAAATCGCGTTATTTTGGATATGAAGGCCACAAACAAAACGGAGGTTATTGAGGAACTGACGGATATTCTGCAGAAAGATGGGGCAATTAGCTGTCGGGAAACGTTTATTCAGGATGTCTGGCAGCGTGAATCAGAAGGCTCGACCGGCTTCGAAAATCATATTGCGATCCCGCATGGGAAATCCTCGGCAGTGGTCAATACCACGCTGGCAATTGGGCGTACCCGCCAGGATATTCCCTGGGAAACCCTGGATGGTAGCAACGTGCGCTGCATCATTCTGTTTGCCGTACGT
This sequence comes from Citrobacter freundii ATCC 8090 = MTCC 1658 = NBRC 12681, assembly GCF_011064845.1. NCBI lineage: Bacteria > Pseudomonadati > Pseudomonadota > Gammaproteobacteria > Enterobacterales > Enterobacteriaceae > Citrobacter > Citrobacter freundii. The sequence continues at coordinate 73,265 of NZ_CP049015.1, forward strand.
CTTGAAGATCAAAACACTACACATATTCGTCTGCTTTCGCAGGTTGCCGGCGCGTTGGCGGATGACGACATTATTGAACAACTGTTAGTCGAAAGCAGTCCACAGAAAATTATTGAGCTTTTTAGCCAATATGCTGAATCCAATGTCTGCTAAATAAAAAGTGGAGCATGTTATGAATATTGTTTGTGTTGCCGCCTGTACGGCGGGTATTGCGCACACCTATATTGCCCGTGAGAAGCTAAGGAAGGTGCGAATAAGCAGGTCATTTCTTCCCAAGCTGACTCGCTGATTAAAATTTCGCGGATCTGGGCCGATTTTTTTCCCGCAAACACATCGAATCAGCCTATTTAGGCTATTTTTTCCACCATTTCTGGCGTTATTTCCGGTTTTTACTGAGATCTCTCCCACTGACGTATCATTTGGTCCACCCGAAACAGGTTGGCCAGGGTGAATAACATCGCCAGTTGGTTATCGTTTTTCAGCAGCCCCTTGTATCTGGCTTTCACGAAGCCGAACTGCCGCTTGATGATGCGAAACGGGTGCTCCACCTTGGCACGGATGCTGGCTTTCATGTATTCGATGTTGATGGCCGTTTTGTTCTTGCGCGGATGCTGCTTCAAGGTTTTTACCTTGCCGGGACGCTCGGCGATCAGCCAGTCCACATCCACCTCGGCCAGCTCCTCGCGCTGTGGCGCTCCTTGGTAGCCGGCATCGGCTGAGACAAATTGCTCCTCTCCATGAAGCAGATTACCCAGCTGATTGAGGTCATGCTCGTTGGCCGCGGTGGTGACTAGGCTGTGGGTCAGGCCACTCTTGGCATCGACACCAATGTGGGCCTTCATGCCAAAGTGCCACTGATTGCCTTTCTTGGTCTGATGCATCTCCGGATCGCGTTGCTGCTCTTTGTTCTTGGTAGAGCTGGGTGCCTCAATGATGGTGGCATCCACCAAAGTGCCTTGGGTCATCATGACGCCTGCTTCGGCCAGCCAGCGATTGATGGTCTTGAACAATTGACGGGCCAGTTGATGCTGCTCGAGCAGGTGGCGGAAATTCATGATGGTGGTGCGATCCGGCAGGGCGCTATCCAGGGATAATCGGGCAAACAGGCGCATGGAGGCGATTTCGTACAGGGCATCTTCCATGGCACCGTCGCTCAGGTTGTACCAATGCTGCATGCAGTGAATACGCAGCATGGTCTCCAGCGGATAGGGCCGTCGGCCATTGCCCGCCTTGGGATAAAACGGCTCGATGACAGCGGTCATATTCTGCCATGGCAGAATCTGCTCCATGCGGGAGAGGAAAATCTCTTTTCGGGTCTGACGGCGCTTAGTGCTGAATTCACTATCGGCGAAGGTGAGTTGATGGCTCATGATGTCCCTCTGGGATGCGCTCCGGATGAATATGATGATCTCATATCAGGAACTTGTTCGCACCTTCCCTAATTAAAGGTGCTAAAGCGCTTGGTCATAATATAAGAGTTGAAACCCAGGGAACTATCGGCACGGAGAACGAACTGCTGACAGAGGATATTTCTGCAGCTGATGTCGTAATTCTTGCTGTCGATGTCAAAATAAAAGGAGAGGAACGATTTTCAAATAAACGCATCGTGCGAGTGAAAACCGAAATCGTCATAAAATCGCCCATTCAGTTTCTTGAAAAGGTCGAAAAATCATTAGTTAATAATAACCAGTAGCGATCCTCATTCTGGAGGGGTTTCACATGAGTGAAAATAAAATTCCGCTATCTCAGGAAATAAAAAGACATTTATTAACGGGGATTTCGTGGATGATCCCGTTAATTGTCGCCGCCGGGATCTGTATTGCTCTCGGGCAAATACTTGGCGGCACTAACGTGGGTGAAAAAACAGGAACCATACCCTGGATGCTCAACCAGATTGGCGGCTGGGGGATGGGGTTAATCGTACCGCTGATTAGTGCGGCGATTGCGTACTCCATTGCCGATCGTCCCGGATTTGCGCCGGGCCTGATTGTCGGCTTTGTTTGCGGCGAAATTCATACCGGTTTTATCGGCGGGATGCTGGGCGGGTTCCTGGTCGGTTATACCGTACTGCTACTTAAGCGCTATATCCGTTTGCCACAGTCGATGCAGGGGCTGATGCCCATCATGGTGTTGCCGGTACTGAGTACCGTCATTGGCGGCCTGTTGATGATGACGCTGATTGGCAAGCCGATAGCCTGGCTGCAGGACGCGTTGATTCATCTGCTGGAGTCCATGCAGGGCGGATCCCGCTTTCTGATGGGCGCTATCCTCGGTGCGATGGCGACATTCGACTTCGGCGGACCGGTGAATAAAACCATGTCGCTGTTTGCTGACGGCATGCTGGTCAGCGGTGTGTACGGTCCGGAAGCGGTGAAGTTTGTTGGTTCGATGATCCCTCCGTTCGGCATTACGCTCTCTTTCCTGCTGACGCGTCACAAGTACACCCGTGCGGAACGTGAGGCGCTGAAGGCGGCATTCCCGATGGGGATCTGCATGATTACCGAAGGGGTCATTCCGATCGCAGCGCGCGACCTGTTGCGCGTGGTGGGCTCTTGCGTGGTGGCCTCAGCGATTGCGGGCGGCCTGATTATGGTGTGGGGTGTCGAAAGCCCGGTACCGCACGGCGGCATGTTTGTGGTTCCGCTCTTTACGCATCCACTGCTGTTTTGCCTGGCGCTGGGGATCGGCACGGTGATTTGCGGTGTCATGTTGTCGCTGTGGAAGAAACCGGTGACCGAGCGTGACGAAGAGTTTGATGAACTCAGCGATCAAAAACTGAAAGACGAAGAGATCACCTTCACCCTGGAATAACCGGAGGCCGTATGTTTGCCGATATGAAAAGCATGGTGGCGAAAGCCTGGCGCGAGCAGTACGCGCTGCTGGCCATCAACTGCATGAACCTGGAAAGCGCCCGCGCGGCGGTTCGGGTGGCAGAGAAACACCGTGCGCCCATCATTCTGAATCTGTATCAGGGGCATCTGGAGCATTTTCCGGCCCCGATAGCCGCTGCGGTCGTCAAAACGCTGGCAGAGGAAGCCTCGGTACCGGTCGCGCTGGCGCTGGATCATGGAAAGGATCCTGTACGCATTCGTCAGGCTTTTCGCGCCGGATTCAGCGGGTTAATGATCGACGCCTCCGCCTTTGCGCTGGAGGAGAACATTCGCCAGACCCGTGCAGTGGTCGAGCTCGCAGCCAGCGTTTCTCTGTGCGTGGAAGGTGAGCTGGGTCATCTGGCCGATGCTCCGCGCTATGACCATGCCGCTAACGCTGATTTGATGACTCAGGCCGCCGACGTGGAACCCTTTATCCAACAGACCGGGATCGATTTGCTGGCGGTGTCGGTGGGTACGGCACACGGCATGTACGCGCCGGGTATCACACCTGCTATTGATTTCCTGCGGCTGGAGGAAATAGCCCGGTTATCAACGGTACCTCTGGCACTGCATGGCGGCAGCGGGACGCCGTTTGATCAGCTACAGCGTTGCCCGACGTTTGGTGTCGCCAAGATAAACGTTGGTGCGGCGGTTTTCGAAGCCGGAAAGGCTGCGCTACTGCATACCCTGTGTCGTGACACATCCGGTGAACTCGTTAATGCCCTGGCCCTGATGGAACAGGCCTGCGAGGAAGCCATTATTCCGTACCTGCAGGCCAGCGGCGCTATCGGCAAAGCCTGATTCATTTTCTGTAACGCCTTCTATGCCTCTGCGATGACGCACTGGCAGGGCTTTCTACACCCTGAAACTGGAGAATTAACATGTTAGTTTCGATGAAAGAATTACTGCAACCTACTCGTCAGCACGGTTTTGCTATCGGCGCATTCAACGTGGCGGACAGCTGCTTTGTACGTGCAGTAGTGGAGGAAGCGGAAGCGACCAATACCCCGGCGATTATCTCTATTCACCCCAGTGAACATGATTTTGTCGGCGATGCGTTTTTTAGCTATGTCCGCGATATCACTCTGCGCAGCCCGGTTCCCTTTACTCTGCATCTGGACCACGGCGCTTCGGTTGAGCATGTACTGCGGGCGATTCAGTGTGGGTTTACCTCGGTGATGATTGATGGCTCGCTGCTGCCGTATGAAGAGAACGTGGCGCTGACCCGCGAAGTGGTCAAGCTGGCGCATGCGGTAGGTGTTTCTGTGGAAGGGGAGTTGGGTACGATTGGTCAGACCGGGACGTCAGTGGAAGGCGGCGTGTCGAAGGTTACTTATACCGATCCTGCTCAGGCAGAGGATTTTATCGCCCGAACCGGTGCAGACACGCTGGCGGTGGCGATTGGAACCGCGCACGGGATCTACCCGAAAGGGATGCAGCCAGAGCTGCAAATGAACATCCTGCGCGACATCGCCGGGCGTGTGGATATTCCGCTGGTGCTGCACGGTGGTTCCGCGAACCCGGATGCGGAAATTGACGAATCCGTGACGCTGGGTGTTGGCAAAATCAACATTTCCAGCGATATGAAATACGCCTACTTCCAGAAAGTCCGCGAAATCCTGGCGAAAGAAACCTGGTGGGACCCGAACGTAATCTACCCAGAAGCCATTAGCGCCGCGCGGGACGTGATCCGCCACAAAATGAAATTGTTCGGTTCAACCGGCAAAGCATCACTTTACTAACGGCATGCAGGCGGGGCGACCCGCCTCTTTCGCAACAAGGAAAAGTGGAATGAAGCGTTCACATATTAATTATGCCGTCGATAAAGCGCATGCCATCGCCGAGACTTTTCGGGTCTGTCTGCCTGATTTTGCGTATTTTACGATCGATGCCTGGCGGCAACAGGATCAATCTCTGTGGCGTGAAGTGCGCGATCTCCAGCTGGGCTGGGATATTACCGACTTTGGGCGTGGAGATTTTGCGCAAACGGGACTGACGTTACTGACGTTGCGCAATGGTCAGCCAGGGTCAGCTAATTACCCCAAACCGTATGCTGAAAAGATGCTGCAAATTCAGCAGGATCAGCAAACGCCATGGCATTTTCATCGCCATAAAATGGAAGATATCGTGAATCGCGGCGGCGGTGACTTATGTATGCAGCTGGCATGGGCCACGCCTGATGATGGGTATGACGCACGGCGTATTGTTGAAGTTAGCGTCGATGGTCAGCGGCGTACCGTTGACGCTGGCGAGACGCTGGTATTGAAACCGGGACAGGGGGTGTGCCTGCCGCCGCGCTTGTATCATCGCTTTTGGGCGGAGAAGGCGTTCGTGCTGGGCTGGGAAATCTCGATGGTCAATGACGACCAGCATGACAACCACTTTCTGGAACCTGGCGGTCGCTTCCCGGCGATTGAAGAGGATGAGCCGGTGAAGTGGCTGTTGTGCAGTGAATATATTCGTTTATGAGCGTGAGTAAGCCCGGTAAGCGAAGCGCCACCGGGCAATAAATTATTGCGCAGGTGGTGGTGCTGTGACTTCACTCCCTGAAACCACACCCGCCTGCATAGTCTGCGTGACCTGCTGTTTCTCCACGTTCACCGCATGCAGTTGCCCGCTGACCGTTGGCTTGAGCGGCGCATCGGCCTGAATATTGCCGCTGGCGGTAAGCTGAATATTACCATCGCCGGAAAGCGGCAGTGCGGGCCAGCCCCACTGCTGCAGGATCGTCATTGGCACGCCGCGTCCGTTCAGGCTGATCTGAGCCTGGCGCTGAGGCAACTGCGAAATGCTGGCGGTGGCCTCCAGCAGCCCTTTTTCCGTATAGGCGCTCAGTTCGCTGATATTGATGGTGCTGTTGTTCGCCGTCAGCGCCAGCGAAGGACGACGTACATCCGTGCGGTTAAAGGTAGCAGCAGCGGCGTTGAGGGTGGCGCTCCCGCTCCAGATCCCCCACTGATTGTTCTGTACCAGCCCGAGGTTAGCGCCGTAACCGTCCAGCGCGGTGAGTTGCCAAGGGAAGTCCGGATCGATATCAATTACCAGATTGCGGCTGGCGCTGAATTTCTTCAGCGTCAGGCTGTTTAGCCATGTTGGCAGAGGTTTCATCCACTGCTGCTTCCAGTTTTCCGGCAGCGTGTATTCCAGACCGGCAATAGCGGCATCATCGAGGACCAGCGCTTTGTTGCTGCGTAGCCAGTTTCCGGATGTTCTGACCATACCGCCTTCCCAGCGGGTGGTGAACTGGCGCAGCGCAATGCCCTGTGGTGAGAACTCGGCGTTCAGAATCGGATCGAAGAAGTGCAGAGAGCCGTAGATAAACTCGCTGGCGTTCATCGACAATTTTCCTTCCTGAGTTTGCCAGTCGTCCTTGCTGAAGGTCATGTTGCGCAAGCTCAGATCGAGATCCGTCACCGCCCAGTCAGGGCCTTGCAGACGGGCATCCGTTACTTCCAGACGACCAATTTGCAGGGAAGGAATGGTGCTTAACGGGGCAAAAAAGTCGGCCAGCGATTTGTCGCTTTGCAGCCGGATATCGTTCAGGCGCAGATTCTCCACTACCCAGCTCCCGTCGGCATTGCGTTGCGCTACGCCGGTTAATGCTCCACGCGCCACGTCTGCGCCAATATTGCTAAGCGTCACCCGGTCATGGTCAATGCTGCCTTCAATCAAGACGTTGGTGGTCGGGACATCGTTGAGCGTCAACGAGCTGGCGCTGAGCTGAATTTGCGCTTTGCTGCCGAGAATTTTACCTGCCTCAGGGCTCCAGGGAATGACGCCGCCGTTAACGCGCTGGGCGCTGAGGTTCCACTCGCTACCGGGGCTGTTAAGCGCCATATCCTGCAATTGCAGGCGATCGGCCTGAAACGGCAGCGGCGCGGTTTGCTGGGAAAGATTCAGCGTGCCGTTTTGCAACAAAATGGTGTCTACGTGCAGCGGGTCGGTGATTTGTCGGCTACTGAGTCCAATATCGACCGTTTTGGCGACCAGCGTGGCGGGCTGACCATCCCGGCCAAAGGTGACGTTTTCCAGCAGAATATGGGAAGGGGAAGAAAACCGGTGATCGATGGCATCAAAGGCCAGATGGTAGCTGCTGTTCTGTGAAACCCAGGCGCTGACGTGCTCTGCGCCCCAGCGGGTTTGCAGTAGAAAATAAAGGCCGAGGATCGCCACTGCAAGGGCGATCAGCACGTAAAGAAGCAGCTTTCCAATAAATTTCATGGTCTTCCATCCCGCGAAGTGCACATAGTCAAGTTATGCACGATTTAGACGCAATGCTCAAGGCGGGAATGGTGAAAGAGCGTTACAGCGGCGTTGATTCAGAATCAACGCCGCTGTTTGCTTATTGCTTTTCTGGTGGGAACACCAGGTTCAGAACGATAGCGGTAATACCGCCTGCGGCAATGCCGGAAGAGAGTAGGTTTTTCACCCAGTCCGGGGCGAACTGCAGGATCAACGGCTGCTGGGAGACGCCCAGGCCGACGGCCAGCGACAGCGCGATAATCAGAATCGCGCGACGGTTCAGCGGCTCGCGGGACACAATACGCACGCCGGATGCGGCGATAGTACCGAACATTACCAGCGTTGCCCCGCCCAGTACTGGCTCAGGAATATGCTGTACAAAACCGCTGACCGCCGGGAACAGGCCCAGCGCGATCAACATCAGCGCCACCACAAAACCGACGTAGCGGCTGGCAACGCCCGTTAACTGAATAACCCCGTTGTTCTGCCCAAAACAGGAGTTCGGGAAGGTGTTGAACACAGCGGAAACAAACGAGTTCAGACCGTTCGCCAGCACGCCGCCTTTCAGGCGTTTCATATACAGCGGACCAGAAACCGGCTGCTCGGAGACATCAGAGGTGGCCGTAATATCGCCGATGGTTTCCAGTGAGGTGATCATAAAGACCAGCATCAGCGGCAGCAGTAAACTCCAGTCGATACCCAGGCCATAATACAGCGGCGTTGGCACCATTAGCAGGTCCTGACTTACCGGTGCGGTATTTTGCGGCAGCATGTCCATAAACCAGGCCAGCAGATAGCCTGCCGCCATCGCAATCACCAATGACGCAACACGCAGGTAAGGGTTGCGTTGACGGTTAAGCAGGATGATTAGTGCCAGTACCACGCCTGCCAACAGTAAATTCTTCGGTGCACCAAAGGTGTTGTCGCTCATTGCGGCATAGCCACCACCAATTGATGTCAGACCCACCTGAATCAGCGACAGGCCGATAATCATCACCACCACGCCTGAGACCAATGGGGTAATGATCCGCCGCGCCAAATGCAGTACGCGTGAGATAACCATCTCGGTGCAGCTTGCCAGCATCAACGTACCGAACAGCGCCGCCATCATGGTTGGGACATCTGCGCCACCGGTTTTTAGCGCCGTACCGCCCATAATCAATGGCGCAACAAAGTTAAAGCTGGTGCCCTGAATGGATAGCAGCCCTGAGCCTACCGGCCCCCAGGCTTTGATCTGAATGATAGAAGCTACGCCGGAGGCGAACAGCGACATACTGATAATGTGTTGAGTATCCTGAGCCGGTAAACCAAGCGCCTGGCAAATTAACAGAGCGGGAGTAATTACCGCGACGAACATGGCCAGCAGATGCTGACAGGCGGCAAACAAGGTCTGGGCTAACGGGGGGCGATCTTCAAGACGGTAAATCAGTTCACTGTTGTGAGTCTGCGCAACCGGTTGCGCATTTGTTGACTCTACGGCGTTAACGGACATCAGAGGCAATCCCATGGTGGAAAAGCGGTGATTTTATCTGACCAGGGCAGAAAAGCAAACGTTTGCTAGCAGGTATTCTTAATATTTAAAACGGATAAACAAACATTTTTATATAACTTTTCATCATTTTCTGCTTAAAATCCACCCCGAAAACTCAATAAGAGCTAAAAATCGGTCTGGAATGCATCGTGCGTGATTGTGCTAAACGCACTAATGGAGCTGTAAATGTTTTATCTCGATACGTTATCAACGCTGGTTGCGGCAACCCTTGTGTTGCTGCTGGGACGTAAGCTCGTCCAGTCTGTTTCCTTCCTGAAAAAATACACCATTCCCGAACCCGTAGCGGGCGGCCTGCTGGTGGCGATTGCGCTGCTGGTGCTGAAAAAAAGCATGGGTTGGGAAGTTAACTTCGATATGACCCTGCGCGATCCGTTGATGCTGGCCTTCTTCGCCACTATCGGTCTGAACGCCAATATCGCAAGTTTGCGTGCTGGCGGCCGCGTGGTGGGTATTTTTCTGATTGTGGTTGTTGGCCTGTTGCTGATGCAAAACGCCATCGGTATTGGTATGGCGACCCTGCTGGGTCTGGACCCGCTGATGGGCCTGATTGCTGGCTCGATCACCCTCTCTGGTGGACACGGAACCGGGGCCGCATGGAGCAAGCTGTTTATTGAACGTTACGGCTTCACCAATGCGACTGAAGTGGCGATGGCTTGCGCAACGTTTGGTCTGGTATTGGGTGGGCTGATTGGCGGCCCGGTGGCACGCTATCTGGTCAAACACTCCACCACGCCAGACGGTATGCCGGACGATCAGGCTGTGCCGACCGCATTTGAAAAGCCGGACGTCGGACGCATGATCACCTCACTGGTGCTGATTGAAACCATCGCGCTGATCGCTATCTGTCTGACGGTGGGGAAAATCGTTGCGCAAATGCTGGTTGGAACGGTACTGGAACTGCCGACCTTCGTTTGCGTGCTGTTTGTTGGGGTGATCCTCAGCAATGGTCTGGCGCTACTGGGCTTCTACCGGGTGTTCGAACGTGCGGTTTCTGTGCTGGGTAACGTTAGTCTGTCACTGTTCCTGGCGATGGCGCTGATGAGCCTGAAGCTATGGGAACTGGCTTCTCTGGCCTTGCCGATGCTGGCAATCCTGGTTGTGCAGACCATTTTCATGGCGCTGTATGCGATATTCGTTACCTGGCGCATGATGGGTAAGAACTACGATGCCGCTGTGTTGGCTGCCGGACACTGCGGTTTTGGCCTCGGCGCGACGCCGACGGCGATTGCCAACATGCAGGCGATTACCGAACGCTTTGGGCCATCCCATATGGCGTTTCTGGTGGTGCCGATGGTGGGGGCATTCTTTATCGATATCGTCAACGCGCTGGTGATTAAGCTGTATCTGCTGTTACCGATTTTTGCGCAATAACGGCTGTGCGGCGGGGTAACATCCGCCGCCGCTATGAATCGACTATGCGTTGGAGTAGCGTTCGGTTTCCGGCATCCAGCGCTCTATTAGCGCCACGGCCTGTTGCGGATAGCGTTCGTGAATATGGCGAGCAATGCGCTGAACTTCCGGGATAATCGCCTGATCACGCAGTAAATCTGCGACCTTGAATTCTGCCGTTCCGGTCTGGCGAGTACCTAACAGCTCGCCGGGGCCGCGAATCTCTAAATCTTTTTGCGCAATCACGAACCCGTCGTTACTGTCTCGCAGAACCTGCAAGCGTTTCTGCGCGGTTTTAGACAGCGGTGATTTGTACAGCAGGACGCAGTGGGAGGCCACCGCACCACGACCTACGCGGCCACGTAGCTGATGCAGCTGGGCCAGGCCCAGGCGCTCCGGGTTTTCAATAATCATCAGGCTGGCGTTTGGCACGTCCACGCCCACTTCAATCACCGTGGTGGCAACCAACAGATGCAGTTCACCCTGCTTAAAGGCCGCCATTACTGACTGCTTCTCGGCGGGCTTCATACGGCCGTGTACCAGGCCAATATTGAGTTCTGGTAGCGCAATCTTAAGCTCTTCCCACGTTGCTTCTGCTGCCTGAGCTTCTAACAGATCAGACTCTTCAATCAGCGTACAGACCCAGTATGCCTGGCGCGCTTCGTGGGTACAGGCGTTGCGCACGCGATCAATAATATCGCTGCGGCGGGTATCCGGAATGGCGACCGTGGTGACCGGGGTACGTCCCGGTGGGAGTTCATCAATTACTGAGGTGTCGAGATCGGCATAGGCGGTCATCGCCAGCGTGCGCGGGATTGGCGTGGCAGTCATGATTAGCTGGTGCGGGTGGAAACCCTGCTGCTGACCTTTTTCCCACAGCGCCAGACGCTGATGCACCCCGAAGCGGTGCTGTTCGTCGATGATAACCAGTGCCAGACCGTTGAACTGAACCTGTTCCTGGAAAATTGCATGAGTACCGACAATCATCTGCACCTGACCGCTGGCGATGGCTTCCTGTTGCGCCAGACGCGCTTTGCCTTTCTGCTTGCCCGCCAGCCAGCCCACTTCAACGCCCAGCGGCGCGAACCAGCTGCGGAAGTTATTCGCATGTTGTTCAGCCAATAATTCGGTGGGGGCCATCAGCGCAACCTGCTTACCATGTGCGATAGCGCGCAGGGCGGCTAACGCCGCAACCAGCGTTTTACCTGAGCCGACATCACCCTGTACCAGGCGCATCATTGGGACATCCAGTGCCATATCACGTTCGATCTCCGCGGTAACGCGAGCCTGTGCGCCAGTCGGTTTAAATGGTAGCGCCGCCAACAGCTTATCTTTCAGCGCATTGTTTGCGCTCAGCGGCTGGGCATGAAAACGCTGTGCCCCGGCGCGTAGTGCCAGCATGCTGAGATTATGCGCCAGCAGTTCTTCGAGAATCAGACGTCGCTGCGCCGGATGTTGTCCTGTTTCCAGATCGCTGAGTTGCAGCGACGGTGGGGGGCGGTGCAACGTGCGCAGTGCTTCGGGCAGGCTCATCATGCCCTGTAACAGCTCTGGCGGTAGCAGTTCGGCAATGGCGCAAGTATCGAGCAGATCCAGTGCCTGATCGGTCAGCTTGCGCAGCGTGGCCTGCTTCACGCCTTCGGTAGTCGGATAAACAGGGGTCAGCGTTTCCTGTAATTCCGGCGTGCTGAGATCGCCCTGCACACGGTATTCCGGGTGGATCATCTCTGCGCCGTATTTCCCGCGTTTGGCTTCACCGTAGGCCAGCACCCGGCGACCGGTGGCGAGGCTGTTTTTCATTGCTGCGCTGAAGTTGAAAAAGCGCATGGTGAGAATGCCGGAGCCATCGCTGATCTGACAGGTCATCATCCGGCGGCCACCGAAGGTGATATTGCAGTTCAGCACTTCGCCTTCAACGGTGGCATAGACGCCCGGCAGCAGTTCGCCAATTGGGTACAGATGGGTACGGTCTTCGTAACGCAGGGGGAGGTGTAGAAGGAGGTCCTGTACGGTGTGCAGGCCAATTTTCGCCAGTTTACTGCTTTGCGCTGCGCCAACGCCGGTCAGAGAGTTGAGTGGGATGGCATCCAGTAAACGGCCTTTCATCGCGTTTATCTCGCAGACTGCATAGTGGCCCACCACGTTGCATCGGCTTCAATTTCGCCCTGCGTGTTTACGTGAGGGTAGGGAAGACCTTTGCGCTTAGCGACATTCGCCAGCACCGGATAACCGCCTTCAAACAGTAAGCGCTGCTGCTCGTCTTGTGGCAGCATGCTGTTTTCTCGTCGGTACATCCCAGCGTTTTGCCGCTGGCGTTGTGCTTCGTACAGAATCAGCGCGGAGGCGACCGAAACGTTCAACGACTGCACCATGCCAGTCATGGGAATGATGATGTCCTGATCAGCCAGATCCAACGCTTCCTGAGTGATGCCGGTTTTCTCCTGGCCCATCAGGATGCAGGTGGGGCGTGTGTAATCAATCTCGCGAAAATCCACGGCTTTATCTGACAGATGAGTTGCCAGAACCTGCATGCCGCGGTTTTTTAAATGTGTGACCGCATCACCAATAGTAAGGTGAGTTTTCACCTGCACCCAACTGTTGCTGCCTGCAGCAGAAGAGGCCATGGTGCGCATACGGCTACCCGGCCAGACGGCGTGGACTTCATGCACACCGACCGCATCTGCAGTACGAATGATAGCGGAAACGTTATGAGGTTTGTGGACCTCTTCCATGCAGACGGTCAGATCTGGCTGACGACGTGCGAGCATTTCGCGGATACGTGCATAGCGCTGTTCATTCATAAAACGTGTTCTAGTTACGGTTACGGGTGACTTTTATCACGTCCGGCATGACGCGGATTTTGCGCATGATATTTGCCAGGTGCACGCGATCGCGAGCGGTCAAGCGAATAAAGGCGCTATAGACGCGACCATCTTTCTCTTCCGTATTCAGGCTTTGAATATTGGAGGTGGTCGTGTTGATTGCCGCCGTCAGGTTCGCCAAAGCACCCTGGTGGTTAAACATATCCACCTTAATCTCGGTGATGAATTCCTGCTCTGTTTCTTTATCCCATTCCACCGCCATAAACTTCTCTGGCTCTTTCTGGTAGCCACGAATATTACGGCAGGACTCATGGTGAATCACCAGACCTTTACCCGGACTGACGTGGGCAATGATGGGATCGCCTGGAATTGGACGGCAGCATTTCGCGAAGGTGATCAGCACGCCGTCTGCACCTTTGATCGGCAGATGACCATGGCCAGATTGTGCCGGTACGTTCGCTGTTGCTTCGCCCTGCTGGAGGTTTTTCGCTACCACCACGCTCATGGCATTACCCAGACCGATTTCTGCGAGCAGATCGTCAAGAGTGGCGAGCTTCATGCGCTCAAGCTCACGCTGGATGCTCTCTGGCGGGATCTCAGCCAGTTTACGGCTTCCGCCCAGGGCATGGTTGAGCAGTCGACGGCCCAGACTGACGGAATCATCGCGCTTGAGGTTTTTCAGCAGTTGGCGAATCTTGGCGCGCGCTTTCGAACTGACGACGAAGTTGAGCCACGCGGCATTCGGGCGCGCACCCGGGGCGGTAATAATCTCAACTGTCTGACCGCTAAAGAGCGGTTGTGAAAGCGGGTAAGGCTGTCTGTCGACGCGCGCGCCGACGCAAGCGTGACCGATATCGGTATGCACGGCGTAGGCGAAGTCGACAGGCGTTGCACCGGCGGGCAGTTCGACAATGCGCCCTTCCGGTGTGAAAACATAAATCTCATCCGGGAAGAGATCAGATTTAACGCTTTCAATAAATTCAAACGAGCTACCGGCGCTCTGCTGCAGTTCCAGCAGGCTTTGCATCCAGCGTTGAGCGCGGATTTGCGCAGTGGTGCTGCTTTCGCCGCCGTGCTCTTTGTAAGCCCAGTGCGCTGCGACACCCATCTCTGCCATCTGGTCCATGTCTTCAGTACGAATCTGTACTTCAACCGGGACGCCATGAGGGCCGATCATTGAGGTGTGCAAAGACTGATATCCGTTCGCTTTTGGGATGGCAATATAGTCTTTCACGCGGCCAGGACGTGGTTTGTACAGGCTGTGCATCTGGCCGAGTACGCGATAGCAGGTATCGGAATCATGAACGATGACGCGAAATGCGTAGATATCCATGATGGAGTGAAAACGCTGCTCTTTGAGCACCATTTTGCAGTAAATAGAGTACAGGTGCTTCTCACGCCCGCTTACGCGACACGGAATACCTGCCTCCTGCAAACGCCCTTCGATTTCCGAGAGGATTTTTTGGATCATCTCTTTGCGGTTGCCGCGAGCGGCTTTAACCACTTCTTTAATCACGCGATAGCGGTTCGGGTACAGCGCTTCAAAACCCAGCTCTTCCAGCTCGGTTTTAATGTGATGAATACCTAAACGGTGTGCCAGCGGACTATAGATTTCGAGGGTTTCACGGGCGATGCGGCGACGCTTGTCCGGGCGTAATGAGCCCAGCGTGCGCATATTGTGGGTACGGTCGGCAAGTTTGATGAGAATGACGCGGATATCCTGCACCATCGCCATAATCATCTTGCGAAAGTTTTCGGCTTGCGCCTCTTTCTTATCGCGAAACTTAAGCTTATCAAGCTTCGATACCCCTTCTACCAGCTCTGCAACGCTTTTACCAAAAAGCTGTTCCATGTCCTGATAGGTGGCAGGGGTATCTTCAATCACGTCATGCAGCAGCGCAGCCATCAGCGTTTCGTAGTCGAGTTTCATCTCGGCCAGAATACAGGCTACCGCTACCGGGTGCGTGATATAGGGTTCACCGCTTGAACGTGTCTGGCCCTCGTGAGCGTCACGTGCAACGAGATACGCCTGCCGAAGACGCTTAATCTGGTCTTCCGGCAGGTAGTTTTGAATCAGTTGATTCAGGCTTTCAAACAGATACAAGGGCGACCCGCTTTGTGATTAACGACGACCTTCAGCAATAGCGGTAACGGCTTGTAATTCAGCGGCTTCCTGCTCTTGCTGTTCCTGGCGCTCACGCACGTCGAGGATCTGGTTGTTGATCAGACCTTCTTCGATTTCGCGCAGCGCGATAACGGTAGTTTTATCGTTTTCTTCCGGTACGAGCGGATCCTTTCCGCCTACCTGCATCTGACGAGCGCGACGCGCGGCGACCAGTACCAGGTCAAAACGGTTACCAATTTTCTCTACAGCGTCCTGAACAGTTACGCGTGCCATACTTAAAATGCTCCACAGGTGAAGAAATGACTGGGCATGATACTGAATGTGGGTTCAGTCTGCCAACAGTTTGCTGATTAAAGCGTCATGACGCTGCTTTTGGCGGCTCATGCGCAGACGTTCGGCGCGAATGATGGTTTTCAAATCGCCCAGGGCGGTATCGAAATCATCGTTCACAATAAGATAATCATATTCGGCGTAATGGCTCATTTCTGCAACAGCTTGCGCCATACGTTTTGCGATCACGTCTTCGCTATCCTGACCGCGGCCACGCAGACGGCGATCCAACTCAATCTTAGATGGCGGCAAAATAAAAATACTGCGCGCATGCGGCATTTTTTCACGAATTTGCTGCGCACCTTGCCAGTCGATATCTAAAAAGACGTCTACGCCGGATGCTAATACTTGCTCAATGGTTTCACGTGAGGTGCCGTAGTAATTACCGAAAACCTCCGCGTGTTCCAGGAACGCGTCTCTGCCAATCATGGTTCTGAATTCATCATGGTTCACAAAAAAATAGTGTTCACCGTGCACTTCCCCCGGGCGCGGTGCGCGCGTGGTGTGCGAAACAGAAACCTGGGTGTCATACAACGGTTGGGTCTTTAATAAAGCCTGAATCAGGCTGGATTTACCCGCGCCACTGGGGGCAGAAACAATATAAAGCGTGCCTTGAGCCATGAGTATCTTAATGTATGTGATTGTCGAAAGAGAGCCTACATACGGGCTTATTATACACGTAGCCGCTATGTGACGTAGCCCTTGTCACACTTTTTGCGCATGTTTATTGCGTTTTGCGTATCAGTTTCCTGTTTTATCGATGATTTGCAGAAATACGTGCAAATGTCAGGAACGTTGCTCGCAGGATGCTTTTTTGCCTCTCTGTTTCCCTATTATTTCGCGCTATACCTGCCAGGAAATGCAGTGCTCAGCGGAGGTAACATGGGATTATGGAAAGGCATAGGGCTGGTTTTGCTAATGGGGTATCTACCCGCATGGGCGGTATGCCCCGTCTGGTCACCTGCCAGGGCAAACGAGGAAATTTCACGACTACAGCAGCAGATAACACAGTGGAATGACAGTTACTGGAAACAGGGTGAAAGTGCCGTAGATGACGGCGTTTATGACCAGCTCAATGCGCAACTAATTCAATGGCAGCGCTGTTTTGGTGATGAAGTTCCACCAGATCTGTCTGCGCCACCAATGGGTGGCACAGTATCGCACCCCGTTCCCCACACGGGTGTTCGAAAACTTGCCGATAAGCAAGCGCTACAGCAATGGATGCACGCGCGCAGCGATCTCTGGGTGCAACCGAAGGTGGATGGCGTGGCAGTGACGTTAGTCTATCGCAATGGCAATCTGGTACGGGCGATTAGCCGTGGTAATGGCCTGAAAGGCGAAGACTGGACGCAAAAGGTTCTTCAGATCCCTTCCGTACCACATTCCACCAAGGGGAATCTCGCTAACAGTACGTTGCAGGGTGAGATTTTTTTGCAGCAAGAGGGGCATATTCAGAAGCAGAGAGGGGGAATGAACGCCCGCTCGAAGGTTGCTGGATTGATGATGCGCCAGAGCAATCAGGAATTATTAGGCTCGCTGGCTATTTTTATCTGGGCCTGGCCCGATGGTCCTGCGGTCATGTCTGAAAGACTGGAGCAGCTCACTGCTGCCGGGTTCAGTTTCACGCAACATTTTACCAAGGCCGTGAAGAGTGCGGATGACGTAGAGCAAGTGCGAGCAAAGTGGTGGACTTCAGGATTACCTTTTGTCACTGATGGCGTGGTCGTGCGAACAGGAAAAGAGCCGCAGGCGCGATACTGGCTACCCGGACAGGGAGACTGGCTGGCTGCGTGGAAATATCCTCCCGTGGCCAGGGTATCTGAGGTAACCGGTATTCAGTTCTCCGTTGGTAAAAGCGGGAAAATTGCGGTGGTAGCATTGCTGACTCCCGTCATGCTGGATGATAAACGCGTACAGCGCGTCAATATTGGCTCCGTTCGACGCTGGAATGAATGGGATATCGCGCCTGGCGATCAGATTCTGGTGAGCCTGGCCGGACAAGGGATCCCCCGTATAGATGAGGTGGTCTGGCGCAGTACCCAGCGTAGTAAGCCAGTGCCACCTGAGGGGCGCTTCAATTCATTAACCTGTTTTTATGCCACAGCGGAGTGCCAGGAACAGTTTGTTGCCAGACTGGTCTGGCTGGGGGCCAAAGAGGTGCTGGGGCTGGAGGGCATCGGCGAGGCGGGATGGCGGGAGCTCCACCAGGCGTATCGTTTTGAGCATATCTTTTCCTGGCTCGGGCTAACTCAGGAACAACTACAGTCCACATTTGGTGTAAGCAAAGGGGAGAAGTTATGGCATCAATTCAACCTGTCACGCGATCTTCCGTTCACGCGCTGGGTGATTGCCATGGGAATACCGTTAACACAGGCAACGCTGAATGCCAGCAGGGATGGTTCGTGGCAGCAATTGCAAGAACGCGATGAACAAAGCTGGCGGCAGCTTCCTTTCATGGGGGAGCAGCGGGCACGGCAGGTTATTCAATGGCTGGAGGATCGAGAGGTCACAGCGCTGAGCAACTGGTTAGCTGCTCAGCGGATCGCGGGCTTTATGCCTTAATGGCCTTCATGGCGATAGTAAAATACAGGCAGACCTAACTTCAGGCGCAGCGCCAGTAGTCGGGCGGTAAAGCCGAAGAGCAGGGTAGAGATAACCACCACATCATGACTGGAGACATAATGCTGCAGCACGATGTACAGCACGGCAGCGGCAAATGATACGCCGGCATACAGTTCTTTCTGGAACACCAGCGGGATGCGTTTGCAGAACATATCGCGTAATACGCCGCCGAAAACCCCGGTAGTGACCGCAGCGACCACGGCGATAATCGGTCCATGGCCCATATCCAGTGCCACCTGAGCCCCGATAATAGAAAAGACCACCAGGCCCAGCGCATCCAGTACGAGGAATATTTTGCGCAGATAGGGCATCACGGGAGCAATAATAGTGGTCAGTACCGCGGCAGTGGCTACGATAATGACGTATTCAGGGTGCTTTACCCAGCCGAGCGGATAATGGCCGAGAAGAATATCGCGTACTGAACCACCGCCAATGGCTGTCGCGGTGGCAATGATAATGACGCCAAATGTATCCATACGACGACGCCCAGCCGCAAGCGCACCGGTCATGGCTTCGGCAGTAATACCAATTAAGTATAAAACGTGTAACAGCATGTATTCCCCCTGATTTGCTGGGGGCTAAGGTTAACGATTTGTGCGCACTGTCACGATTGAGATTTTCTAAGGCGAAGTGATTCTAATAACTACAGCTAATGCGAAATTGTTGTAAACACGTTATGGCATGCGCTTTGTGATATGAGTGGTGACAATAAATGATGAGAAAATATAAGTCTGATCGCATAGATGAGAACTGATAGCGTCGGGAAAAGCACGTAGCGCCGCCGTTTATTGACGGGCTACGTGAGATGGTGACTTACTCGATATTCTGAATTTGCTCGCGCATTTGCTCGATCAATACCTTCAGTTCAATTGCGGAGTTAGTCACTTCGGCATTGATAGACTTCGATGCCAGAGTATTCGACTCACGGTTGAATTCCTGCATCATGAAGTCCAGACGACGGCCAACCGCCTCTTTTTTCTTCAGAATGTTGTAGGTTTCTTTGACGTGAGCTTCCAGGCGATCCAGTTCTTCAGCCACGTCGATACGCTGTGCCATCAGCACCAGCTCTTGCTCAAGACGATTATTTTCCAGTTGCACCTGAGCATCTTCCAGTTTGGCTACCAGACGCTCGCGCTGCCATTGCAGGATTTCCGGCATATGCGCACGTACCTTCGTCACTTCGGCGCTGACGCCTTCCAGACGCTGCTCGATCAACTCCTTCAGTGCCTGACCTTCGGTTTCACGCGCAACGATAAAGTCATCCAGCGTACCGTCAAGCGCGGCGAGGATTTCGGCGGCAATGGCGTCCAGATCTTGCTCCTGGGCTGCCATTACGCCTGGCCAACGCAGGATATCAACCGGGTTAATTTCACCTTCATCACTCTGCATTTTGACCCAGTTAGCAGCGCTAACGAGCTGTTTAGCGAGTTTTTCATTCAGAATCAGCTCGCCTTGTGCACTGGCATCAGGCTCAAAACGCAGCGTACATTCGACTTTACCGCGCGTCAGACGCGTGCGAATACGTTCGCGAACTACGGGTTCGAGACTACGGAACTGCTCCGGCAGGCGAAAATAAGTTTCCAGATAACGCTGGTTTACCGAGCGCATTTCCCAGGTAGCGCTACCCCATTCACCCTTGATTTCACGCCGGGCGTAAGCGGTCATGCTGCGGATCATAGACGTTCCTGTTTTTAAAGATGAGATGGGAGGATTATAGCCATCCACGTCTTGTCAGGATAGGAATAACAGTCGGAAGTCCGTATAATGCGCAGCCACATTCGTTTCAAGCCGGAGATTTTATCATGCGTCCAGCAGGTCGTAGTGCCAATCAGGTGCGTCCCGTCACCCTGACCCGTAATTATACAAAACACGCTGAAGGCTCCGTGCTGGTCGAATTTGGTGATACCAAAGTGCTATGTACCGCTTCTATTGATGAAGGCGTACCGCGTTTTCTGAAAGGTCAGGGCCAGGGTTGGATCACCGCAGAATATGGCATGCTGCCACGCGCCACACACACCCGTAACGCCCGTGAAGCGGCGAAAGGTAAGCAGGGCGGTCGTACCATGGAAATCCAGCGTCTGATCGCTCGTGCGCTGCGCGCTGCCGTTGACCTGAAGACGCTCGGTGAGTTCACCATTACGCTGGACTGCGATGTTATCCAGGCAGATGGCGGTACCCGCACCGCATCAATTACCGGCGCATGCGTTGCGTTGGCGGATGCGCTGAACAAGCTGGTCGCGAGCGGTAAACTGAAAACTAACCCGATGAAAGGGATGGTCGCCGCGGTTTCCGTGGGCATTGTTAACGGTGAAGCGCTCTGTGACCTCGAGTACGTTGAAGACTCTGCTGCAGAAACCGACATGAACGTAGTGATGACTGAAGACGGTCGCATTATAGAGGTTCAGGGCACGGCGGAAGGTGAGCCATTCAGCCATGAAGAACTTCTCACCCTACTGGCGTTAGCCCGAGGGGGAATCGAATCCATTGTAGCGACGCAGAAGGCGGCGTTAGAAAATTGATTTTAAAGGCGACTGATGAGTCGCCTTTTTTTTGTCTGTAATAAAGTGAGATGAGGAGCGAATCCATGAAACCGTATCAGCGCCAGTTTATTGAGTTTGCGCTTAGCAAGCAGGTACTAAAGTTTGGCGAGTTTACGCTGAAATCCGGGCGTAAAAGCCCCTATTTCTTCAACGCCGGACTGTTTAATACCGGGCGCGACCTGGCTCTGTTAGGCCGTTTTTACGCCGAAGCGCTGGTGGATTCCGGTATTGAGTTCGATTTGCTGTTTGGTCCAGCGTACAAAGGTATTCCGATTGCGACTACAACGGCCGTTGCGCTGGCTGAACACCACGATAAAGATTTGCCGTACTGCTTTAACCGTAAAGAGGCGAAGACCCACGGTGAAGGTGGCAATCTGGTCGGTAGTGCACTTGAGGGGCGCGTGATGCTGGTGGATGATGTTATCACCGCAGGTACGGCGATTCGTGAGTCGATGGAAATTATCCAGGCGAATGGCGCCACTCTGGCGGGGGTACTGATTTCTCTCGATCGTCAGGAACGCGGTCGCGGCGAGATTTCCGCTATTCAGGAAGTGGAACGTGATTACGGTTGCAAAGTGATCTCTATTATCACCCTGAAAGACCTGATTGCGTATCTGGAAGAGAAACCGGAGATGGCGGAGCACCTGGTGGCAGTACGAGCCTATCGCGAAGCATACGGTGTATAAGGACAGCCGGATAGCGCTGCGCTGATCCGGCCTACGCACTTACCGGGCCTACAGTATACGTAGGCCGGACAAGACGAAATCGCTACTGCAATTGAGCGGCAACCAACGGCCAGCGGGTGTCAAAATCATCCGTTGGGCGGTATTTAAATTCGCTACGTACAAATCGGGATAGCATACCTTCGCAGAAAGCCAGTAACTGGCTGGCCAGTAGCGTTTCATCCACGGTGTAGCCTTCACCTTCACGCATTCTTTTTTCTCGCAGAACCTGGCGCAACTGCGCTTCAATGCGCTCAAAAAGTTGGTTAATGCGACCTTGCAGACGGTCTTGCTCGAACATCAACGCGTGTCCGGTCAGAATTCGCGTCAGGCCCGGATTACGCTCACCAAACCCTAAAATCAGCAGAACGATCAGACGCAGACGCGCGCTGGTGTCCTTTTCATCTTTCAAAATCAGATTGATACGCGTAATCAGACTATCTTCGATAAACTCAATCAGGCTATCGAACATACGGGTCTTGCTGGGGAAATGGCGATACAATGCCGCTTCGGATACGCCAACTGAGGCTGCCAGCTTTGCTGTGGTGATGCGTTGGCTACCATCGCTGGACTCAAGCATCAGTGCCAGAGACTGAAGTATTTCTTCGCGACGATTCCTTTTCGCAGTTTGCTTTTCTACCATGTTACAAAATACCCCTGAAAATAAGCTCTTGCCAGGCAGGCATCCACACAGCGACCGCAAACTGTTGTTTGCGGTGTGTTATTGCGTTATTACGCTATGGGATACTTTTCTGCGGGTTACTTGCGCCCGGAATGGCCGAAGCCACCTTCGCCACGATCGGTGGCTTCAAACTCTTCCACCAGATTAAATTCAGCCTGCACGACCGGTACAAATACCATCTGCGCGATACGTTCGCCCGGCTCAATAGTGAAGCTGTCCTGACCACGGTTCCAGATGGACACCATCAGTTGGCCCTGGTAGTCGGAATCAATCAAACCAACCAGATTGCCCAGCACGATACCGTGCTTATGGCCCAATCCGGAGCGCGGGAGCATCACCGCTGCCAGAGAAGGATCGGCAATGTGGATAGCTAACCCGGTTGGCACCAGCGTTGTTGCGCCCGGTGCCAGTTCTACGGCGTCATCAAGACAAGCACGCAGGTCAAGTCCGGCAGAACCAGAAGTGGCGTACGTCGGGAGCGGAAATTGTTGCCCTACGCGCGGGTCCAGAATCTTAACGTCGATTTTTTTCATCATAACGGGTCACGATCTCGTCGAGTAATAATTGGCCCAGGAGTTCTTTACGCTCAAGCGGTAAGACTTTGTCTCCATCCTGCCAAAAAAGGTGTAATGCGTTGCTATCGCTGTTAAACCCTTGAGTTGACAGCGAAACGTCGTTCGCACAGATCACATCAAGGTTTTTGCGGATGCGTTTTTGCCGGGCATATTCTTCCACATTATTTGTTTCGGCGGCAAACCCAACGACAAAAGGACGGTTAGCATCCAGTGCGGCAACACCGGCGATAATGTCCGGGTTTTTGACCATTTTTACAGTTAATTCATCACCCTGCGTCGCTTGTTTTTTTATTTTTTCGTGGGCGACAGTTTCAGCGCGATAATCAGCGACTGCAGCGCAGCCGATAAAAATATGCTGTTGTTGCACTGCAGACTGCACAGCGGCTTCCATTTCCAACGCGGTCATCACATCAACCCGCTGAACAAATGGTGGTGTGGATAACGAAACCGGACCCGATACCAGTGTGACGTTTGCCCCGCGCTTTGCTGCAGCTGCCGCGATAGCAAATCCCATCTTCCCGGAGCTATGGTTGGAAATATAACGCACGGGATCAAGCGGTTCACGCGTCGGACCCGCCGTAATCATGATGTTGAGATGTTGCAGATCGTTGACAGGCGAAAAATGTTCTGCCGCCATATCCACAATCGTTAACGGATCCAGCATACGTCCAGGACCGACATCGCCACATGCCTGGCTACCGCTGTCCGGGCCCCAAATGAGCAAACCGCGTGAGGCAAGAATACCCAGATTGTGCTGGGTCGCGGCTGCACGGTACATCTGCTGGTTCATGGCTGGCAGTACAGCAACAGAAGCAGGCGTTGCCAGACAAATCGTTGACACCAGGTCGTTGGCCATACCTGCGGCGACACGAGCAATCAGGTCTGCTGTAGCGGGCGCCAGGATGACCAAATCGGCCCATTTTCCCAGCTCAATGTGGCCCATCGCAGCTTCGGCTGCAGGATCAAGCAGGCTGTCGGAAACGGGATAACCTGAAACTGCCTGTAAACTCAGGGGAGTAATAAATGCTTTTGCCGCTTCGGTCATTGCCACGCGGACGTCAGCGCCGCGTTCCCGTAAACGACGCACCAGCTCAGGGGTCTTGTACGCAGCAATCCCGCCACTGACGCCAAGTACGATTTTTTTACCGGCCAGGCTCATCATGATCTTTCCTGTTGGGTTTCACCAGAAGGCAGATATTTTATCACAATCCGCAATGTGTCGTGCTTTTGACCGCCTTCTACTTTGCGAGGCACTACGAAGAAGTGAAAACAGCGCGTCGATTCACCGTCGGTGTTATGCCACTATGCGGACGCGAAAGGAGGGAAAAGTATGGACAATACAGGAAGTATGATGCCCAGGGAAAAGCTGTTGGCACAGGGGGCCAGTTCGCTGACTGATGTTGAGTTACTGGCGCTTTTTTTACGTACCGGCATTCAGGGTAAAGATGTGCTTACGCTAGCGAAAGAGATGCTTCAGCATTTTGAGTCGTTGTATGGCTTGTTGTCTGCTGATTACATGGATTTTAGCTATGTTCCGGGAATCGGTATCGCGAAGTATGCACAGTTGAAGGGTATTGCGGAGCTGGCAAGACGCTACTACAACGTGCGAGTGATAGAGGAGCGTGCTTTACTTAGCCCGGAAATGGCGCGTGAATTTCTGCAAAGCCAGCTCTCGCAAGAGGAACGCGAGATCTTTCTGGTGATCTTTATGGATTCTCAACATCAAGTGATTAAACACAGCAAACTTTTTTCCGGGACACTAAGCCACGTCGAGGTACATCCGCGAGAAATTGTCCGCGAAGCGATAAAAATGAATGCTTCCGCCGTGATCCTTGCGCATAATCACCCTTCGGGGTGTGCAGAGCCGAGTAAAGCAGATAAACTCATCACCGAGCGTGTTGTGAAATGCTGTCAGTTCATGGATATCCGGGTGCTTGATCATCTGGTCATTGGGCGCGGAGAGTACGTTTCTTTTGCGGAACGCGGTTGGATTTAACGCACTTTACGCGATCCATCGGGATCTTTGTCTGTTCGGGACTTGAGCATAACGCCGGGTCAGCGTATACTACGCCACCTTTGAGAATCTCGGGTTTGGCATTTGGGCCTGGCAATCGAGAGTTCACTTAGAACTATGCGATGACCGGGCTGTAAAGCCTGACGAGGCGCCGATACCCCATACGAAGCTCGAGCTAATTTGATTTTTGGAGAATAGACATGTCCCGAGTCTGCCAAGTTACTGGCAAGCGTCCGGTGACCGGTAACAACCGTTCCCACGCACTGAACGCGACTAAACGCCGTTTCCTGCCGAACCTGCACTCTCACCGTTTTTGGGTTGAGAGCGAGAAGCGTTTTGTCACCCTGCGTGTATCTGCTAAAGGTATGCGTGTAATTGATAAGAAAGGCATCGAAACAGTTCTGTCTGAACTGCGTGCCCGTGGCGAAAAGTACTAAGTACTAAGAGGAAATAAATCATGGCTAAAGGTATTCGTGAGAAAATCAAGCTGGTTTCTTCTGCTGGTACTGGTCATTTCTATACCACTACGAAGAACAAACGTACTAAGCCGGAAAAACTGGAACTGAAAAAATTCGATCCAGTCGTACGCCAGCACGTACTGTACAAAGAAGCTAAAATCAAATAATTTTAGTTTCGATGTAGCAAAAAACCTCGCCTCGGCGGGGTTTTTTGTTTTCTGGCCGTCCCCATATTAATGAGACCTGATACACCGCCGGAGATACTATGCCTGAATTACCTGAAGTCGAAACCAGTCGCCGTGGGATTGAGCCGCATCTGGTGGGGGCAACGATTATGCACGCGACTGTGCGTAACGGTCGTTTGCGTTGGCCGGTATCAGAGGAAATCTATCGCCTGAGCGATAAAGCTGTCCTGAGCGTACAGCGGCGCGCAAAATACCTGCTTCTGGAGCTGCCGGATGGCTGGGTAATCATTCATCTGGGGATGTCGGGTAGTTTGCGTATCCTTCCTGAAGAGCTTCCGGCAGATAAGCACGACCACGTTGACTTAGTGATGAGTAATGGCAAAGTTCTGCGTTATACCGATCCCCGTCGCTTTGGTGCCTGGCTGTGGACTAAAGAGCTGGATGGACATAATGTCCTCGCCCATCTTGGCCCTGAGCCGCTGAGTGACGATTTCAACGCCGGTTATCTACAGCAGAAATGTGCAAAGAAGAAAACGGCGATTAAACCCTGGCTGATGGATAACAAGCTGGTGGTGGGGGTGGGAAACATCTATGCCAGCGAGTCGCTGTTTGCGGCTGGTATCCATCCTGACCGTCTGGCATCATCGCTGTCGAAAGATGAGTGTGAACTGCTGGTACGCGTTATCAAGGCGGTTTTGCTGCGTTCTATCGAGCAGGGCGGGACGACGCTGAAGGACTTTCTGCAAAGTGACGGTAAGCCGGGCTATTTTGCCCAGGAGCTGCAGGTCTATGGGAGAGAAGGTGAACCTTGCCGCGCATGTGGCGCACCGATTGTTGCGACAAAACACGCCCAGCGTACAACGTTCTATTGCCGTCGCTGTCAGAAATAGTTTCATTGCTGGCCGGATGCAGCATCCGGCCAGGCACATTACTTCAACTTACTCATTAACGCCTGATGGACGTTTTCCGGCAGAAAGTGCGTCACATCACCCTGATGGCGGGCGACTTCTTTCACCAGTGACGATGAGATAAATGACCACTCTTTAGACGGCATCAGAAAGACGCTTTCCAGTTGCGGCATTAGGTGGCGGTTCATGTGCGCCAGCTGCATTTCATACTCAAAATCTGCTACCGCGCGTAGGCCTCGGATCAGAATGTTAGCCTGATTATCACGGGCAAAATTTGCCATTAAGTCGCTGAATCCCAGAACTTCCACATTGCCGAGATGCGCCGTTGCCTGTTGCGCCAGCTCGACGCGCTCTTCAAGGGTAAACATCGGTTTTTTACTGGGACTTGCGGCAATCGCCAGGATCACGTGATCGAACATGCTGGTCGCACGCGTCACGATATCAAGATGGCCGTTAGTTATGGGATCAAAGGTTCCTGGATAAATCGCCCGTTTTTGCATGGCTTGCCTCAATGCGTTTTGGGTGGCAGATAAGGTTCCAGCAGCTGCAGCAGACGCTGTAACGCGCCCTGGTTTTGATACAGAACTTCAACTGCGTGACGGCCATAAAAATTACGATAATCTGCATCGGTCAGTAAAGAAGATACTTCTTTTACCAGCGTAGGTGCGTCGGTGACGGTGATCAATCCGCTTGCCTGTTCGAGGCGGGCGCAAATATCTTTAAAATTAAACGTATGTGGTCCCATCAGCACTGGAATAGCATGTGCTGCGGCTTCCAGTGGATTGTGCCCACCACGTTCAACCAGTGAACCGCCGACAAAAGCAAGGTCGGCAATGCCATACAGCAACATCAGCTCACCCATGGTATCACCGATCACAACCTGAGTGCCTGAGGACGGAACTTCACCCGAAGAACGAGTGGTATAGCTTAGCCCAGCCTGGCGTACGAGGTTAATTGCATCCGGGAACCGTTCAGGATGTCTGGGAACCAGAATTAGTAAAAGATTCGGGAACTGATTTAATAACGCCTGATGGGCGGCAATGATGATGCTTTCTTCGCCGTCGTGGGTGCTGGTTGCAATCCATACCGGGCGGTGAGGAGCCCATTGACGACGTAATGTCACCGCTTTTGCAGCCAGTTGTGGCGTGACGGATATATCAAACTTCAGGCTGCCAGTAACGGTGACCTGATTGCTTCTGGCGCCAAGCGTAATAAAACGTGCGCCATCTTCTTCGTTTTGTGCGGCAATTAACGTAATTCGACGCAGTAGTCTGCCAACAAATTTACCTAATTTCGCATAGCCAGCGGCTGAACGAGCAGAAAGACGTGCGTTGGCAATGACCAGAGGAATGTGACGCTTATGGAGTGCCGCGATCAGATTTGGCCACAGCTCGGTTTCCATAATTAACACCAGTTTGGGGTCAACTTTATTCAGAAAACGGTTCAGGGCATCCGGTAAATCGTAAGGCAGATAAATATGCTGAACATCAGTGCCAAAAGCAGATTGTACGCGCTCGGAACCGGTTGGCGTCATGGTGGTGACCGTGATCGGCAAGTCGGGATAACGGTGGCGCAGAGCGCGAACTAATGGGATTGCAGCCAGCGTTTCGCCCACAGAAACCGAATGAAGCATGATCCCGCCGGGTTTTAGCGGGCGGCGATAAAAGCCGTAGCGTTCGCCCCAGCGTTTACGGTAGGCCGGAGCCTTACGTCCGCGCACCCAAAGCCGTATCCAGATCAAAGGCTGAATAAGGTAGAAAAGGGCGGTGTAAAGCAATTCGAGCATAATGGTAGCTGACTTATGAATGTGCTGGGGATTCTATGTATTTAACTATGGCTTTACCATCATTTTTATCCAGGTTGTATCAAAACGATGGAATTGGTGGGGAACTGATTTCGCTGATGGCTATTTCAAAAATGCACATGGCCGCATTTATATGTCTTAACCTCTTGTGCGGTGTGCGTTTCCTGATGAACTGGTGTCTTATTTATCTGTATGTTTCTAATGGTTTATTTTGTTTTTTGTTTAAAAAATATTCATTTCGGAATGCTTGATAATAAATGATATACTACTGCGCAATTTCAGGTAGCTAGCGGGCAGAAACGTTTCGAAAGCACAGAAAGTCATCTTTGGATGCTTTAGGCAAGGATTACACGATTCTGATGCTTCAAACCTGATATGCCTGGCGACGCGATGCGGATATTAATGCATGAATATTGCTTTTTGTTTGTACAAGTATTTTCCCTATGGTGGGTTACAGCGTGATTTCTTGCGGGTAGCGCTGACGGTTGCTTCTCGTGGGCATCATGTTCAGGTATTTACCCAGTCATGGCAGGGCGAGCGTCCGGAAGGGCTGGAGATTATACTCGTCCCCGTTACATCCAGAACGAATCATGGGAAAAACGAGCAATATTATCAGTGGGTTCAGAATTATTTAACTCAACATCCCGTCGATCGTGTCGTTGGTTTTAATAAAATGCCTGGCCTGGATGTGTATTACGCTGCGGACGTTTGCTATGCGGAAAAGGTTGCCCGCGAGAAAGGCTTTTTCTACAAATTGACGCGCAGGTACCGACACTACTCTGCATTTGAAAAAGCCGTATTTCAGCAGGGTGTCGGCACTACGCTTTTGATGTTAACCGATAAACAAATTGGTGACTTCAAACATCATTACCAAACTGAGAGCCAGCGCTTTCGTATTCTGCCTCCAGGAATCTACCCTGACAGAAAGTACAGCCAGCAACCTGAAAACAGCCGGCTGATTGTTAGAGAAAAAAATGGTATTGGTCTCGATCAGTTCTTGCTCTTACAGGTAGGTTCCGATTTCAAACGCAAAGGCGTGCCAAGAACATTACAGGCGTTGGCTTCTTTGCCTGATGTCATTCGCCACCGCACACGATTGATGGTTGTTGGTCAGGATAAGGCCGATCGCTATCGCGCTCAGGCTCGTCAATTGGGGGTTGAAGAACAAGTGCAGTTCTTCTCGGGGCGGGACGATGTAGCAGAATTGATGTCTGCTGCTGATTTATTACTTCACCCAGCTGTACAGGAAGCCGCCGGTATTGTCTTGCTAGAAGCTGTAGTTGCCGGGCTGCCGGTATTAACTACCGAAGTTTGCGGCTATGCGGGTTATATCAACGCCGCCCAATGTGGGGTGGTGATTCCTGAACCTTTTGAGCAGGAAAATCTGAATACAGCACTTTTCGATGCGCTGCAAAATAATGAGCAGAGAAGTCGTTGGGCCGGGAACGCACGGCATTTTGCTGATACAAAAGATCTCTACAGCTTGGCAGATAAAGCTGCAGATATCATTTTAGGTCCTAAGAATGATTGAATTAAAAGAACCATTTGCCACGCAGTGGCAAGGAAAAGACCCGTTTACTGAAGTCGCTAAGCTGAACGGTGAGGTTTTTCGCGCCCTGGAAACACGACGTACCCTACGTTTTGAGATGATGGGTAAGGGTTATTTTCTTAAATATCATCATGGAACCACGCTTAAAGAAGTGGTGAAGAATCTTATATCTTTACGTATGCCTGTACTGGGCGCAGACCGGGAGTGGCTGGCAATTCATCGCTTACAGGAACTGAGTGTTGACACCATGACCGGCGTGGCATTTGGGCAGAAAGGACTGAATCCGTTAGAGCGCACCTCATTTATCATCACTGAAGATCTCTCTCCTGCTATCAGCCTTGAAGATTTTTGTTCAAGGTGGAAAGTTGAGCCCCCTGATTATGTATTAAAACGGACAATTATTACCCGGGTGGCAGAAATGGTGGGTAAAATGCATCGGGGCGGGGTAAATCACCGGGATTGCTATATATGCCATTTCCTGCTCCAGCAGCCGATGCCGGAAGACGTTGCGAATATCAAACTTTCCGTAATTGATTTGCATCGTGCACAAATACGCCAGCATGTGCCACGCCGCTGGCGGGATAAGGATCTGATTGGACTCTATTTCTCTTCACTTGAGATCGGGTTGACGTCCAGAGATATCTACCGTTTTTTACGTGTCTATTTTTCGAAGCCACTACGTGAAATCTTTCGTCAGGAAGTCAGGTTGTTTGAACAGGCTGTCACAAAAGCGCAAAAAATAAGACAAAGAACAATTAGAAAAGCGCTATAAATAACACATGAAGTTTGAGGCCATTTTACTATGAACATTGATTTCCAAAAGCTAGTTATCCAAAAACACGTCATAGACAGCTCTACGCATGAGAAGAGTAAAAAATTAAGTGTTGCGTATGGTGTCGACCGTAATTTTTTATTTGGCTCTGGTATTTCAATGACCTCAGTATTAGTGAATAACCCTGATATCGATATTCACTTTTATATAGTAACAGACTATATAGATGACGATTATCTGAAGAGTGTAAAACGCCTGACCCAAATGTATAGTACGACTGTGACGGTTCTTGTGTTCGATAACGCGGCGTTTCGTGAACTGCCGAGTACAAAAGCATGGACTTATGCAATGTACTATCGTTATTTCGCATTTGAATATTTAAGCACAGAGTTAAGCTCCGTACTGTATCTTGATGCAGATGTTATTTGCAAAGGCTCTCTTCGCGAGCTTACCGAGATTAATTTCTGTGGAGAATATGCCGCTGTTATCAATGATATTGATGAAGTACGTACTAAGTCCGGCAATAGGCTCGGTATTCCTGAACTGAGTAATGGGTACTTTAACTCCGGAGTGGTGTTTGCGAATCTGGAAGTTTGGCGTGAGCAGCAGTTATTGACGAAGGCTTTTTCTATCTTAGATAAACGCCAAAAGGAACTTCTGTATTTTGACCAAGATGTCCTAAATATATTGTTCGTTGGTAATGTGATTTTCCTGAGACGAGATTTTAACTGCATTTATGGTGTAGATCAGGAGCTAAAAAATAAAAACGATAAAATATACCAGGATTATATTACTGAGGATACTGTTTTAATACATTACGTCGGTGTCACTAAACCATGGCATACATGGGCTAAATATCCGGTAGCTAAATACTTCATCGAAGCATATAAAAAATCCGCATGGGCGGAACAAGCCTTGTTAAATGCAAATACAGCAAAGTTGTATAAACGTAAGTCACGGCATGAAAGAGTGCAGCGTAAATATATTCGCTCGGTACTTAGTCATGTAATGTATATAAAAAATAAGTTACACAATTCAAAAGCATATTGAATATAGAAACAGTAACTTATTGATAATCGATTAAATAGGTGTAGCGAATGAACTTTGATTGTCATCAGTCTATAAAAAAGATACTTGAGTTTAATCAAGCGCCGACCGAACAGAAAATACAACTTAACATCGCCTGGGGTGTTGACAGGAATTTTATGTTTGGTGCTGCAATTTCGATGACATCGGTACTATTGAATAATAAAGATTTAAATATCCATTTTCATCTTTTTACTGACTACATTGATGCTGATTACCAGCAGCGAATTGCTAAATTAGCAGAGCAATTTTCCACAAACATCTCAATTTATGTTATGGATGCTAATGAGTTAAAAGTTTTGCCAAGTGGTCACGCTTGGTCACACGCAATGTACTTCAGGTTTATTGCCTTTGAATATCTTGGTGAGAAAATTGATTCACTTTTATACATTGATGCGGATGTAATGTGTAAAGGTTCACTTTTTGAACTCACGCAGATTGATCTTGGAGAACATGTTGCAGCGGTAATTACCGATGTGGATGATAGCCCTGCCAGAGATATTGAGATAAATAAAGATTATTTCAATTCAGGTGTCATATTTGCAAACCTAAAAAAGTGGAAAAAGCAGAATTTTATCAATGCAGCTTTTGATATCTTATTAGACAAAAATAATAAACTTTCATTCCCGGATCAGGATGTCTTGAATATTCTTTTCTTTAAGAAAGTAATTTTTCTGGAGCGAAGGTTCAATGCTATCTATGGAATTAAGCAAGAATTAAAAAGCAGAGATCTTGCGAAATATAAAGAATATATTACACCTGATACTATTCTAATTCACTATGTTGGCGTGACTAAACCCTGGAATTCATGGGCAAATTATCCTTCAGCACAGTTTTTTGTTGACGCCTGGAAGGCTTCGCCTTGGGCGGATGTTCCATTGTTACCCGCCAGAACGCCAAAACAATATAAAAAGAAATCAAGGCATGAAAGATTACAAGGGAAGTATTTCGCCTCGATAATAAGCTATATTGGTTATTTGTGGGAAAAATTAAAAAAGTAAGTAAAAAAACTCCCGTAAGGGAGTTTTTTATTAACGTAATTTAGTCTTAAGGTATTTCAAATACCATTTGATCGAGGCGCAATAATTCCCTTTTTTAGCTTCCTGGCGTGAATAGACCCGATAATCAGTAGGTCTCATGCGTGGAGCATAGGAGCGCAATGCAGTATTTCGCCATGGCGTGAAATGATGGTAGAAGAGATAAAGTTGCTGTGAAAGCCCAGTATGTTCTTTATACCAGGGCTTCCTTCCACCAGTGAAGTGGATAATTCTTGGCAGAATATCTTTTTGGTAGAAGAATATCTCTTTTTGTTGATCGGTAAACCAGTTGAACAAAAAATTCCATCGGTTATCAATAAACTTAACGTTACCATCTATTGCGATATTGAGTGCATCTTGGTCAAAGTAAGGCAAGGATTTACCTTGTTCAAATAACACGGTGTTTGCTTTGTTTTCAATATCAAACTTGATCCAGTTTTCAATGTTAATATACAAAAAACCAGCATTGAAATAATGACCAGTACTAAGGCCCAGACGCTTGGCATTTTTTGTATCGTGAATATCGAGAGAGTCGTGACTGACAGCACAAATGACGTTGCTGATATCAATGCTGTTAATGTCATTTAGCTTATCAAAACACAGGGTATCGGCATCTAAGTAGATAAAACGCTCAACTGTATCTTTTAGTAAGCGCGGTACGGCCAGACGCATATAGGTCGAACGGTTCAAGTGTTTGATTGCAAAGTCATTATTATACTTTTCAATCTCTTCTTTATCGATATTGATAACCTGAATTTTATCACTGGTTGAACGCAGTTTATTGATTTCTTCGTCAGTAACGTCATAGACAAAGACAAAAAATGACAGGTCCTGTTCCGGGTTGTTCATTATGACAGACATAATGGACACTGCTACATATTCCAGATAATTGGCATCCGTGCAGTAAGCAATATTAATGACGTTATTTTTGTTGTCCATTTATGCTTTCTCATTACTTTTATTAAAGCCACTATCATGAAGTACCGTATCGATAGCGTCAATCACGGCCTGTTCCGGTATCCATGTCAGATATTTTTTTGACCGATCGAGTTCATCCCGAGAAGGCATCGGATGATAATCGCCAGCCCAAATCAAAACGGCTTTATCCGACCATGGCTTCCACTGTTGATAATTGGTGGCGCCAAACAGGCAGACCTGTGGTGTCTTTAGCGCTGCTGCCATATGCATCGGTGCAGAATCGACACCAATGTACAAAACTGCATGATCGATCAATGCAGCCAACTGCAAAAAGGTGGTTTTACCTGCCAGCGTCAGGTCAGGGGAAGATTGACACAGTTCAGCAATGCGCTGAACCTGCTGCTGCTCACTTAGCGCTGGCCCACAGGTAAGATAGACGTGCAGACCTCGTTGGTGCAGGTGGTCTATAACATGCGCGAATTTATCATCATCCCAGCATTTAAACTCTTGCCTGGCAGTGGGCTGAATAACGACATATTTCTGCGCTGGCAACGTGGGTAACAGGGATACCAGATGTTGATAATCGTCCTGACGATAACTCAGCGACATCTCTTTCTTCAGTTCTGTTTCGCTAAACCCGATACCTTTTAGAATAGATAAATTTTGTTCAACAATATGCGTACCAATGAATGGCGTTACGCGCGTAAAAAGTCGATTCCACAGATCTTTTTCGCGCTCAAAAGCAATTGAAGGGCAACGTAAAGAGGCTATAAGAGCGCCGATCGGCCATTGTTCGGTGAGGTTAACGATCAGGTCGTAGTGATTTTTCTTCAGTTGTTTACGCACTGAAAGGTAATTTTTCACTGTTGACAGCAGGCCCTGCTTTTTCTCAATCAGATAAAAATTATTAATATCTTTATGGGCGGCTAAGATTGCTTTGGTATCTTTATAGAGTAGCAGATCGATCTTAGCTTGCGGATAACGAGCCCGAATGCTGGCAATAACAGGTGTAGTTAGCAGAACATCCCCATAAAACTTCAGCTTGCAAATAAGAACCCGGTCAACTTTTTCAAACATGTTAAAATCCCTTTCGCAAGAATAAGCTTTTACAAGCAGATAGTATCTTATATCTTGTTTCAGAAATAGAACGATCGATATGGGGATATTTCATCTTCAGAATTATTTTCTTCTTAACGATTTTCGTATCGCAGCATGCAAGTGCATTCTGAATGTCATTTAGCATACTTTCGCTATAACGATAATAGCCCTTTTTCTTGCGTAAAATTTTACGTCCTTCGAGAAAACAATTGATAATCATAAATGTCGCAACAGTACGCTTAGATCTATTTTCATTAATATATTTATACATTTTTCGCATAGCAAAGAAGATGCTGTCAGCGTCACTATCAATAATGTTCTCGGTAATGCTTTTATCATTTACTCGGTAGTAATATAGCTTATTCTCGATTTTTAGAATCTTATTGCATTTAAAATACTGGAATGGGCAAAAAATCACGTCTTCGTAGCGATGATGTTCCTCGAACTTATCGCTACCAATGATATTGCGGTGAAAGATTTTTGTCATCAGATGCCATTGCCCAGCCTTGAATGTTGGTAACAGAGGGGCGTAATTATCATCTGATAATATTATTTCGCGCTGGGCAATGTTGTTTTCCATTTCCGGCGCGTTTTTATACAAATTGTTTATATCTCGAGTTAAGTTAAATTCGATAATGTCATATTTTTCGTCTCTTAACTTAGGCAGGAGAATTGTAAAATAATTCTGGCAGACAATATCATCACTGTCTACAAAGCCAATATATTTCCCTGTCGCATGGGCAAGCCCAACGTTACGAGTGATTGCAACGCCCTGATTTTTTTGGCTTATATATTTAACATTATGGCAATCTTTTTCGCGGTAAAACGCATTTATACGCTCTTCGGTTAAATCCGTAGAGCCATCATTAACAATTATTACCTCTACATCATCGGTGATGCTCTGATGTATAGACGCCAATGTCGCTGTGATGAGTTCAGCGTTGTTGTATGTAGGTATAATAATGCTCAGTAAATAACCGGAAGTGTTAACCATGGCATCGTTCTCTTGTTGGATTCGAGCTCAGTACTGCTGCTACACATAACGCCAGTACGCTGCTCAGGGCTTCACCTTTGGCATACAATAATAAATCACTCAAGCCATAGATAGCGATTGCGCCTGAGATAACGAACAACAAGGGACTACGTTGCCAGTAAGCTGTTAAAAACATAGCGATATAGAGCAAGAGTAGCACAACAACCCCAGGGATGCCCTTTAGCGAGAAGGTATCAATGACTTCGTTATGCAGGTGGACGTTAATGAACTCAAGTGCCCCTTGTAAGGAAGTATCTTGCACGGCAAGTCGCTGAATTTCTGCTCCGCGTTGTTCAAGTGACTGCCCCCAGTCATGACCGTTCCCAGATTCAATCCCTGCCCGTTGCATCGCCAGTCGCGCGCCGATAGAAGTATTACTATTGTTTTGATTATAAGAGTGCAGATCGACCAGGAAGTTCTGGTAGCGGCTTTCAATGATTGGTTTTAAGGGAATCGCAGCAATTCCCACCAGTATTACAAAACCCAGCAGTGCCCTTAATAGCATGGTGCGGTTGTGACGATAGTACATCAGGAATAGGCCGACACTCAGGATCGGGTATACCAAAATAGCAGCCCGAGTTTGCGTTGTGATGATGACTGCCAGCGATATCAAAAAATGTAACAGATAGAGTGCAACGGTGTGTTTTAGACGGAGATTAATAATGGCCTGGGATGCTAATAATGCAATTAGCGTCAGAGCGTAGGCTGTGCCGGTTTGGTGTTCAAAACCGAGAGCAACACGGTAGGTCATAATATCTGGTGCTCCGGCAGCCTCGTAGCCTGCGAAAAGATACAAGCCTATTGCGGTAAGAATCGTCCAGAGACTGGTAATGCGAGTTTTGTTGGCACACGGCTCTCGCGTGGTCAGAGCTGTCATAACCAGTGCGGCAAAAATCATCACTTTGCCACCGTTCTGGTATGAACGATAGGCACCGGTAAAGGCTGAGCCAGATTGTTTAAATACTTCTACCCAAATAATCTGGAGTAAACCAAAGAGCAGCAACATAACAGGCAAAACCAGATTTTGTTTGTTACTGCACACATGCTTTATATTTTTTCCTATGAGCGGCAGAGACAGAGCCGTGGAGAAAATAAATACCTTCAGCGCTTCATCTGGATTGACCAGGACCATCGCAAGAGTTGCCAGGATCCCAGCATAAAATAAGACGTATATAAAATCGAATGGATTATTTTTTATACTACAAACAAAACGAGAAAACATGTGTTGGCGAAGCATGGTTCGTCTCTTAAAGTTAAAGCAAATTATTATCAATTAGCGATACGTTGACTAAGCTTGCGTCCAGATCCTGCAATTTTCCGGAATGGCTCTGCTGTGTGTATTGATTCTTCCCATATCCACCAATCAATCCCGGGTCTGTCGGGCCATACAACGTAATATTGGGGCGATCCAAGGCGGCGGTTAAATGGCTGAGACCTGTATCAACCGACACCACAAACTTTGCCCCCGCCAGAATGCGAGCAACCTCTTCCAGACTCATTCGCGGCAGGACATCAACGTAGGGAAAACCTTCCGCCAGCCTTTTGGCACGCTCTTCTTCATGAGGGGCGCCCCAGGGGAGTTTAATACGGATGCCCGTATTATTTAACAGCTCAATCAGCTCCCGCCAGTTGGCTTCTGGCCAGTGCTTATCATCACGTGTTGTGGCATGCAGAAATACGGCATATTGGCCTGTATCAGCATTACATTCATTCACAAAATGCTGAGCGATAGCGTAATCACCCTGCGACTGCGGTTTGGCATATCCCAGACTTTTGGCGAACAATTCACGCGTACGTTCTACCGCGTGCTGCTGTTTGGCAATGTGATGTTTGCGATTATAAAACAGGCTAGCCAGCGGCTCGCGGGCCGTACTCCAGTCCATACCATGCTTGACGCCACGTGCCAGACGCGTCACCAACGCCGCACTTTTAACCAGACCCTGCGCATCAATTATCGCGTCATACTGCTGCAAACGTACCGCATCGCGAAACGCTTTACGCTCGGCTTTAATCGGCGCTGAAAACCAGGCTTTACGCCAGCGGCGAATCGCCACTGGGATGACCCGGTCAACGGCTGCATGCCAGGAAGGGATCTGCGCGAATCCTTCTTCCACCACCCAATCAAATTGAATACCCGGAATAGCCTGCTGCGCATCGGTTAATGCGGGCAACGTATGCAGTACATCGCCCATAGACGACGTTTTAACGATCAGAACCCGCATCCGTCAGGCTTCCTCTTGTAACAACAGGTCGTTGAGTTCTTCCAGTACACGCTGGGGTGTGATGTCAATCAGGCTTTGGTGATAGCCTTCTGCTGCATCGCCCTTGCGCACTTTGTGATAGCCCGTAATCAGACGAATGACCCGCGCTTTGTGCGACAACGGCGGGGTAAAGTCCGGACTACTTGGGCCATACAACGCTACCAGAGGTCGATTCAACGCTGCGGCAACGTGCATTAATCCAGAGTCGTTGGTGACGACCGCTTTGCAGGCGGCAAGCAGAATAACGGCCTGCTCCAGCTGCGTTTCGCCCGCCAGATTACGACACCAGGCCTGCTGCTCAACGCTTAACGTTGCCAGGATTTCATTTCCGGCTTCATGATCTTTTGCCGAGCCAAACAGCACAATCTGATGACCTTCGTCGATCAGCTGTTTTGCCAGTTCAGCATAATGGTAGTGTGGCCAGCGTTTCGCCGGACCAAATTCCGCACCTGGGCAAAAACCGATGATGGGGCGTTCGGCAGAAAGGGAGAACTGGCTACAGGTCAGAGACTTTTCACCTTCGCTGACCTGCAACTGTGGCCACAGCAGGGGTTGCGGCAAATCTTTAGCCGACAGCATCACGCCTTTATCGTAGGCCAGGGCCACATAGCGTTCGACCATCAGCGGCCATGCGTCTTTATCCAGCACGCGCGCATCGTTGAGCAGGCCGTAGCGCATTTCACCACGCCAACCGGTACGATGCGGAATACCTGCAAAAAAGGGCACCAGCGCGGATTTAAACGAGTTAGGCAGCACATAAGCGCGGTCATAGCGCTTCTCACGCAGGCTATGACCGAGCTTACGCCGTTCACCAATTTCCAGAGCGCCATGCCCAAGCGGCATCGCGATCGCTTCATTGACTTCCGGCATCCGCGATAACAGCGGACGGCACCATGCAGGTGCCATCACGTCGATTATCGCCTGGGGATAGCGCGCCTTGAGCGTGCGATAGAGACTTTGCGACATCATCATGTCGCCCACCCAAGACGGGCCAACCACCAGAATCCTCATAGATTGCCTGCCTTATGCGTCGCGGTTCAGCCAGGCCATATATTCCGTTACGCCTTCAGCAACGGTCTTAAACGGCTTGTCATAGCCCGCGGCGCGCAGGTTGGTCAGGTCTGCCTGAGTAAACGCCTGGTAGCGGCCTTTCAGTTTTTCCGGGAATGGAATGTACTCAATGCTGCCTTTTTTGTGGTACGCCAGCGTTGCGTCAGCAACGGCCTGGAAAGATTCCGCACGACCAGTACCGAGGTTAAAGATGCCGGATACCCCGTTTTCCAGGAACCACAGGTTTACCGCAGCCACATCGCCAACGTAAACGAAATCACGTTTGAAGTTTTCGCTGCCTTCGAACAGTTTTGGTGTTTCGCCATTGTTAAGCTGAGTATTGAGGTGGAAAGCGACGCTCGCCATGCTGCCTTTATGGCCTTCACGCGGTCCGTAGACGTTGAAATAGCGGAAGCCAACAATCTGAGAGTTGGCTTCCGGCAGGATCTGACGCACGTACTCGTCGAACAGGAATTTTGAGTAGCCATAGACGTTCAGCGGTTTCTCATATTCACGGGATTCGATGAAATCAGAAGTGCGACCGCCATAGGTGGCGGCAGAGGACGCGTACAGGAACGGGATTTCACGCTCCAGGCAGTAGTGCAGCAGCTCTTTAGAGTATTGATAGTTGTTGTCCATCATATACTTGCCGTCCCACTCGGTGGTGGAAGAGCATGCGCCTTCGTGGAAAATAGCTTCGATATCGCCGAAATCTTCCCCGGCCATAATCTGGATCAGGAAGTCTTCCTTGTCCATGTAGTCAGCAATATTCAGATCCACCAGGTTAACAAACTTGGTGCCGTCTTTCAGGTTGTCCACCACCAGGATGTCGGTGATGCCTTTATCATTCAGGGACTTAACGATATTGCTGCCGATAAAGCCCGCGCCGCCGGTAACGATGATCATAAATGTAACCTTCGAATTATGGAGTCAGAGACAATCTCAGACACGAATACTTTCTATCATATCACTACATGGCTCAGGCTTCAGCCATTCACCGATAAGCCGTGCGGGTACACGTGATTTATGCTTCATTTTGAAGAAGTGATGATGCGTCATCTCGTATCAACGTATAGCTTTGGGTAATATGTGCTGAAATTTGCCCAGTCTGGAGAATTGAAATGCGTGGGGATTTTTACAAACAGTTAACCAACGATCTCGACACCGCACGTGCGGAAGGATTGTTTAAAGAAGAGCGCATTATTACATCTGCCCAGCAGGCGGATATCACCGTGGCGGACGGAAGCCACGTTATTAACTTTTGTGCGAACAACTATCTGGGACTGGCTAACCACCCGGAGCTGATTGCAGCGGCAAAAGCGGGTATGGATTCTCACGGATTTGGTATGGCTTCGGTTCGCTTTATTTGCGGTACCCAGGATAGCCATAAACAACTGGAGCAAAAACTGGCGGCATTCCTCGGTATGGAAGATGCCATCCTTTACTCTTCCTGCTTCGACGCCAATGGCGGCCTGTTTGAAACGCTGCTGGGCGCAGAAGACGCAATTATTTCCGATGCCCTGAACCACGCTTCTATCATAGATGGCGTTCGTCTGTGTAAAGCAAAACGTTTCCGTTACGCCAACAACGATATGGTGGAACTGGAAGCTCGCCTGAAAGAAGCACGTGAAGCGGGCGCTCGTCATATCCTGATCGCCACTGATGGCGTGTTCTCTATGGATGGTGTGATCGCTAACCTGAAAGGCGTTTGCGATCTGGCGGATAAATACGACGCGCTGGTCATGGTTGATGATTCCCATGCCGTCGGTTTTGTCGGCGAAAATGGTCGTGGCTCCCATGAATACTGTGACGTGATGGGTCGCGTGGACATCATCACCGGTACGCTGGGTAAAGCACTCGGCGGCGCATCCGGTGGTTACACCGCAGCGCGCAAAGAAGTTGTTGAGTGGCTGCGTCAGCGTTCCCGTCCTTATTTGTTCTCCAACTCACTGGCGCCAGCGATTGTTGCGGCCTCCATTAAAGTGCTGGAAATGGTTGAAGCAGGCAGCGACCTGCGCGACCGCCTGTGGGCGAACGCACGTCAGTTCCGTGAGCAAATGTCTGCCGCTGGCTTTACTCTGGCCGGTGCCGATCACGCGATTATCCCGGTGATGTTGGGTGATGCAGTGATCGCGCAGGACTTTGCTCGTGAACTGCAAAAAGAGGGGATTTACGTTACCGGATTCTTCTATCCGGTGGTTCCAAAAGGCCAGGCGCGTATCCGTACCCAGATGTCTGCGGCGCATACCCCTGAGCAGATTACGCGTGCTGTTGAGGCGTTCACACGCATTGGTAAACAACTGGGCGTTATTGCCTGAGGATGTGAAATGAAAGCGTTATCCAAACTGAAAGCGGAAGAGGGCATTTGGATGACTGACGTTCCTGAACCGGAAGTCGGTCATAACGATTTGCTGATTAAAATCCGTAAAACAGCCATCTGCGGGACTGACGTTCACATTTATAACTGGGATGAATGGTCGCAAAAAACCATCCCAGTACCGATGGTCGTTGGGCATGAATATGTCGGCGAAGTTGTTGGCATCGGTCAGGAAGTTAAAGGCTTTAAAATCGGCGATCGCGTTTCAGGCGAAGGTCATATCACCTGCGGACATTGCCGTAACTGCCGCGGTGGACGTACTCACCTGTGCCGCAATACGACCGGTGTCGGTGTAAACCGTCCGGGCTGCTTTGCGGAGTACCTGGTGATCCCGGCATTTAACGCATTTAAAATCCCGGACAATATCTCCGACGACCTGGCGTCTATCTTCGATCCGTTCGGTAATGCAGTGCACACGGCACTGTCGTTCGATCTGGTTGGGGAAGATGTACTGGTGTCCGGTGCGGGTCCAATCGGTATTATGGCGGCGGCAGTCGCGAAGCACGTTGGCGCACGCCACGTGGTGATCACCGACGTTAATGAGTATCGCCTTGAGCTGGCGCGCAAAATGGGTATCACCCGCGCGGTCAACGTGTCGAAAGAGAATCTGACCGACGTGATGGCTGAACTGGGTATGACCGAAGGGTTTGATGTGGGCCTGGAGATGTCCGGGGCGCCGCCAGCGTTTCGCGCTATGCTGGACACCATGAATCACGGTGGCCGTATTGCTATGCTGGGTATTCCGCCATCTGATATGTCCATCGACTGGACGAAAGTTATCTTTAAAGGACTGTTTATTAAAGGTATCTACGGTCGTGAGATGTTTGAGACATGGTACAAAATGGCTGCACTGATCCAGTCTGGTCTGGATTTGTCGCCGATCATCACCCATCGATTCTCCATCGATGAATTCCAGCAGGGCTTTGACGCGATGCGTTCAGGCCAGTCAGGGAAAGTGATCCTGAGCTGGGATTAACCGTATCCACCCTGTGGATTCTGTGTGTTGTCCCCGGATGTTGATTATCATTAATCATCCGGGGCGTTTTTTGCCTGCACAATCTCCCCCGCCCGGCGCATTTTCCGCTAAAGAATTAATAATTTTTTCTGAAAATCTACCGCTTAATATGCTAAAAAGTGCCGATTACTCTATTGTCTGGCTGGATTTGATATGACCTATATCCCTGGTCTCCTGAGCGTCATTATGCCGCTTTACAACACGGGTGAACCGTTCATTGCGTGTATGGATTCGCTGATTGCGCAAACCTGGAAGAACCTGGAGATCATCATTGTTAATGATGGCTCTACGGATAACTCTGCGGAGCTTGCTCAGTCTTATGCGGATCGTTATCCACACGTTCATCTGCTGCACCAGCGCAATGGGGGCGTTTCGGCGGCGCGCAATACCGGGATGAAAGTCGCCAGGGGGGAGTACATCGCGTACGTAGACGGCGATGATATTGCCTATCCGGAAATGTATGAAACGCTGATGACTATGGCGCTGAAAGACAACCTGGATGTTGCGCAGTGCAACGCTGATTGGTGTATTGCGGAAACCGGCCACACTTGGGCATCCATTCCTACCGATCGTATTCGTTCTACCGGCGTGATGACCGGGCCAGACTGGTTACGCAAAGCGTTAGCCAGCCGCCGTTGGCGACACGTTGTCTGGATGGGCGTTTATCGTCATCAGACTATCCGCGACGCGGGGCTGACCTTCCTGTCTGGCCTGCATCACCAGGATATTATCTGGACGACGGAGTTTATGTTTAATGCGAAGCGCGCGCGTTACACGGAAATCCCTCTGTATAAATACTTCCTGCACGGCGCATCTGTTAGCCGTCTGCCGCGCACCGGGCTGAAAAACCTCGCTTACCAGCGCCACTACATCAAAATTACCCGTCTGCTGGATAAGATGAATCACGACTACGCTGGGCGTATTCCCATTTACCCGGAATTCAAACAGCAGGTGATTTACGAAGCGCTACGCGTTTGTCATTGCATACGTAAAGAACCGGACGAGAAAATCCGCCAGCGCATGATTGCTGAAGTATTTGTGTCGGGTATGTTCAAGCGTATGGTAAGCAATATTTGCAGCGTTAAGCTGGGTTATCAGGTGCTGTTGTGGGCTATCCGCTTTAGCCAGTGGCGCGATAAAGCACTGACGCCGCG
Source organism: Citrobacter freundii ATCC 8090 = MTCC 1658 = NBRC 12681 (assembly GCF_011064845.1). NCBI lineage: Bacteria > Pseudomonadati > Pseudomonadota > Gammaproteobacteria > Enterobacterales > Enterobacteriaceae > Citrobacter > Citrobacter freundii. The sequence continues at coordinate 116,458 of NZ_CP049015.1, forward strand.
CCGCCTGGCTCATTTAACGCTGGATAGCAAAGAGTGATTATTGCCAGCCCTGCCACTGCAGGCGCATATACTGCACCAGCGTGCTTTGGGTAATGCTTTCGCCGAGCACGCTGAAGAAGCGGCTGGCGTACACTGGCTCTAACGGCTGCTTCGGTTTGCATAATTTCACCCCGCGGAAAGGATTACGCGGCGCATCAGGTGTACCGTTCTTCGGTGGCGTGAGGTTTGGTCTGGAGGTATCCACCTGCGGTTCATTGAGCAGGCTGCTTGGGCGAACCAACGTGATGTCGGCTGGCAGGCTATACAGCATCTGTTGCAGGACACGAACCGTAGACGGGTGAGGATGGCCAATGGCGATTGCGGAACCGTTGCGGCGCGCCAGCTCGACGGCACGATTAAACTGACGGCGAATATCGGCTTCGTTTTGCGTGTCATCCAGGAAGACTTTGCGTTTGATGACCTTCACGCCGGTTCCTGACGCTGCGCGCATTGCCTGGCTGTTACCAATGGTCATGCTGTCCAGGAAGTAGAGATCGTAGCGTTCCAGCGCCTGCATCACCTTCTGCATGCCAAACAGGCTGGAGGTCATCGCGCTGCCCATATGGTTGTTCAGACCGACCGCATTCGGTACTTTGCTTACCGCGTCGCGAATAATTCGCTCAATCTCTTCGCTGCTCATTTCAGGGCGTAAAGTATCTTTCTCTAACGGCTGCTTGCTCAGCGGTGCCATTGGCAGATGGATTAAGACTTCATGCCCGCTGTTATGCGCTTTGATTGCCATTTCACGCGCATGTGGGGCGTTAGGCAGAACGGCAACGGAGATGGTAGAAGGCATCGCCAGTACCTGGTTTTCAGTGTGTGGGCGATAGCCGAAATCATCAATGACGATGGCGAGTTTGCCAGCAAAAACAGGTGTTGCGAAGGCCAGCAGGCTGGCGAGAGAGAGTAGTAGACGACGAAATTGTTGTGGCAAAACTTATCTTCCCAACCACGGCTGTGGATTGACCGCCTGACCCTGGCGACGAATTTCGAAATAGAGTGCCGGCCTGCCCTGACCGCCGCTGCTACCCACTAGTGCTATAGGCTGCCCGGCGCGAACCTGCGTACCGACGCTGACCAGTGCGCTCTGGTTATAACCGTACAGGCTCATATCGCCTTTACCGTGCTCAACGACGACCACCAGGCCATAGCCCTGCAACCAGTCCGCCAGAATGACGCGACCATCGGCAATGGCTTTAACTTCGGTGCCTTCGGATGCGCCAATAACCATCCCCTTCCAACGTAGCTCACCCTGCAGTTGTTCGCCATAACGATGTAGGGTTGGACCCCGAACGGGCCAGAATGCCTGGCCGCGTGGCGAACCCAAACCGCCGGTACGTGACATCAGAGATTTTTCACTTTCGGTCGGTTTGTAGGTTGAGCCTTTCCGTGATGCATCCTGTTGCTTATCGCGTACGGCCTGCGCCTCGCGGGCTTCACGTTCCGCGCGTGCTTTGGCTGCGGCTTCGGCGCGAGCAATGCTGTTGCGCAGGCGCGATTCGTTGGCGCGCATTTCGCCTAGCTGCTGCTGACCCTGTTGAATCGATGATTCCAGACTCGAAAGTGTTTTCTGGCGTTCGTTACGTGCCTGTTCCAGCTTAGCCTGCTGAGCGCGCTGTTCGTACAGTAGCGTCTGCTGTTCGCTTTGCTTATCTTCCAGCTCGGCTTTTTGCGAGTCGACCTCTTCGCGGGTTTGTTTCAGCTGCGCGATAGTTTCTTGCCTCGCCTGGTTCAGGTAGCCGAAATAGGCTTGCAGGCGCTGTCCGCGCTGGCTTTCTTCGCCGCTAAGGATGAGCTGAATACCGGTGTGTTCACCCTGGCGAAACGCGGCGTCTAACTGGGCTGCCAGACTGCGCTCTTGCGCTGCTCGTTGCTTTTCCAGCTTCGCGAGTGCTGCGTTCATCTCTGCGATTTGCGCGTTCAGCTGTGCCAGTGAGTTCTGCGTTTCGCGTAACTGCCTTGCGGCAACGGCGATGGCTTGTTCCTGAGCTTTAAGCTGAGCGAGGAGAGTGGAACGTTGTTGTTGCTGTTGGCGTACCGCGCGTTCTTTTGCCGCGATATCGGCCTGAATAGATTTGAGCTGGTCGCGTTCGTCCGCGTGGGCGGAAAAGGCGCACAGCAATACGCCAGCGCTAAGCGCGCTGGCGTAGAACAAGGGCCTGACTGAAAACTTACGCGGTTTCACGGCCCGAGTGATGGTATTAATCGCCTTTCCCCTCATGGGGAGGGATTATTCCACGATGAACAGCGGCTTACCAGTCATCTCTTGCGGGATTTCCATACCCATCAGCGTCAGCATCGTCGGGGCGATATCAGAAAGTTTGCCGCCTTCGACTGCTTTGACGTTCTTACCACCGACATAAATCAGCGGAACGGGCAGGTTGGTATGTGCAGTATGTGCCTGACCGGTGGACGGATCGCGCATCTGCTCTGCGTTACCGTGGTCTGCGGTGATCAGCAACTGGCCGCCAACGGACTCAACCGCTTTAGTCACCTGCTCAACGCAGTGATCCAGCGCTTCAACCGCTTTAACCGCTGCTTCCATCACCCCGGTGTGACCAACCATGTCGCCGTTCGGGTAGTTACAAATGATGGTGTCGTATTTACCGCTCTCAATCGCTGCAACCAGCTTCTCAGTCAGTTCAGCAGAGCTCATTTCCGGCTGCAGATCGTAGGTCGCAACTTTCGGAGAGTTGATCAGGATGCGGTCTTCGCCTTTGAACGGCTCTTCTACGCCGCCGTTGAAGAAGAAGGTCACGTGCGCATATTTTTCAGTTTCGGAAATACGCAGCTGCGTTTTTTCGTTCTTCGCCATCCACTCACCAAAGGTGTTGGCCAGAGATGCTGGTGGGTAAGCAACCGCAGTTTTGATGTCTGCCGCGTATTCGGTCAGCATCACAAAGTTGAGGTTAACGACTTTCTTACGGGCGAAGCCGTCGAAATCAGCGTTAACAAACGCACGGGTGATTTCACGCGCACGGTCAGCACGGAAGTTCATGAAAATCAGCGTATCGCCATCTTCCATAGCAGCATCTGCCTGACCTTCGGCACGGATCACGGTTGCTTTGACGAATTCGTCGTTCTCGTCGCGGGCATAAGCAGCCTGCAGACCTTCAACCGCCGTAGCGAACTGGAACTCGCCCTTCGCCAGCGTCATCAGATCGTAAGCCTGTTCTACGCGATCCCAACGGTTGTCGCGGTCCATAGCGTAGTAACGACCGATGATGGACGCTACGCGGCCTTTGCCCAGCGCGGCAAATTTCTCTTCAAATTTCTGCAGTGAATGTTCAGCGCTGCGCGGCGGGGTATCACGACCATCAAGGAAAGCGTGCAGATAGATTTTTTCAGCGCCGCGTTCAGCGGCCATTTCTACCATCGCCATGATGTGATCTTCGTGGCTGTGAACGCCGCCAGCAGAGAGCAGACCCATGATGTGTACCGCTTTCCCGGCATTTTTTGCCTGGTCGACCGCATCGGTCAACACCGGGTTAGCGAAGAAAGTACGTTCTTTGATTTCAACGTCCAGACGGGTAAGGTCCTGATACACGATACGGCCCGCGCCCAGGTTGACGTGACCCACTTCGGAGTTGCCCATCTGGCGATCGGGCAGGCCGACTTCCAGACCAGACGCATCAATCAGGGTATGCGGACGTTTTGCCCACAGCGCATCCATTACCGGGGTTTTAGCACTAAAAATGGCGTTATCCTGGCTGTCTTCGCGATAGCCGTAGCCATCCAGAATCACCAGTACCATAGGTTTTTTAGAAACCGACATTGCGACAACCTCACACTCAAGAGATAAAAAATAATTGCGTAATTTTACTACAGCTGAATCGATAAAGTAGCCCCCGAAGATCAAATAATGGGGGATCGCGTGCCAGGGGGAACACCGATTTACATTTTTTTTTCCGTAGCGCCCCGCAAAAATGCAATCCAATGCACGCTCTGGCTGTATTTGCGCCAACGCGCAGGTATACTCCTTTCCTGGTTTTTTTAATCACTGAGTCGGGAGTTGTTACCCCCCATGCAAGAAATTATGCAATTTGTTAGTCGCCACCCTGTCTTGAGTATCGCCTGGATTGCGTTACTGGCGGCTGTATTATTTACCACGTTTAAGAGCCTGACCTCAAAAGTGAAGGTGATTACTCGCGGCGAAGCTACACGTCTTATCAACAAAGAAGACGCCGTTGTTGTGGATTTACGCCAGCGCGACGACTTCCGCAAAGGCCATATCGCAGGCTCCACTAACCTGCTGCCGAGCGAAATCAAAGCCAACAATTTTGGCGAACTTGAAAAACACAAAAACAAACCTGTGATTGTGGTTGATGGTTCAGGCATGCAGTGCCAGGATTCAGCAACTGCGCTGATTAAAGCCGGTTTTGAGCAAGTATCCGTACTGAAAGACGGCGTAGCGGGCTGGAGTGGTGAGAATCTGCCACTGGTTCGCGGCAAGTAATTTACCCATCTTCTTTCATGCCGCAGGGTAAAAAGAACACTGGAGATAAGTCATGGCCAATATTGAGATCTACACCAAAGCAACCTGCCCGTTTTGCCATCGCGCAAAAGCGCTGTTGAACAGCAAGGGTGTGAGTTTCCAGGAGCTTCCGATTGACGGCGATGCCGTGAAGCGTGAAGAGATGATCAAGCGCAGTGGCCGTACGACGGTTCCGCAGATTTTTATTGATGCACAGCACATTGGCGGTTGTGACGACTTGTATGCGTTGGATGCGCGTGGTGGACTGGATCCCCTGCTGCGATAAGGCGTACTGAAAGTATTTAAAGGACAACACTAAGGGTTTTCTAAACATGTCAGAACAAAATAACACTGAAATGGCTTTCCAGATCCAACGTATCTATACCAAGGATGTGTCTTTCGAAGCGCCAAATGCACCGCATGTTTTCCAGAAAGATTGGCAGCCAGAGGTTAAACTTGATCTTGATACCGCATCTACCCAACTGGCAGATGACGTGTATGAAGTAGTGCTGCGTGTCACCGTAACGGCTTCCCTGGGTGAAGAAACTGCGTTCCTGTGCGAAGTTCAGCAGGGCGGTATTTTCTCCATCAGTGGTATCGAAGGGACTCAGATGGCGCATTGCCTGGGCGCATACTGCCCGAACATTCTGTTCCCGTATGCCCGCGAATGCATCACTAGCTTGGTTTCACGCGGTACGTTCCCGCAACTGAACCTTGCGCCGGTCAACTTTGATGCGCTGTTCATGAACTATTTACAGCAGCAGGCTGGCGAAGGTACTGAAGAACATCAGGATGCCTGATGAACCAAAGTAATGCTTCAATGACTGTGATTGGTGCCGGCTCGTACGGCACCGCTCTTGCCATCACCCTGGCAAGAAATGGCCATCAGGTTGTCCTGTGGGGCCATGATCCGAAACATATCGCGACCCTTGAGCACGATCGCTGCAACCTCGCGTTCCTTCCTGATGTGCCTTTTCCTGACACACTGCGCCTGGAAAGTGATTTAGCCACTGCGCTGGCCGCCAGTCGTAATATTCTGGTGGTGGTGCCGAGCCACGTCTTTGGCGAAGTGCTGCGAAACATCAAACCATTGATGCGTCCTGACGCACGACTGGTCTGGGCGACAAAAGGTCTGGAGGCGGAAACGGGGCGTCTGCTGCAGGACGTCGCGCGTGAAGCGCTGGGGGACTCAATTCCACTGGCGGTTATTTCCGGCCCGACGTTCGCCAAAGAGCTGGCTGCGGGCATGCCGACGGCGATTTCTCTGGCCTCGACGGACGACGCCTTTGCTGACGATCTCCAGCAGTTGCTGCACTGCGGCAAAAGCTTTCGCGTTTACAGCAACCCGGATTTCATTGGCGTGCAGCTTGGCGGCGCGGTGAAAAACGTCATTGCGATTGGTGCGGGGATGTCTGACGGCATCGGTTTTGGCGCGAATGCGCGTACCGCATTGATCACCCGTGGACTGACCGAAATGTCTCGCCTTGGCGCGGCGCTGGGTGCCGATCCTGCCACCTTTATGGGGATGGCGGGTTTAGGCGATCTGGTGCTGACCTGTACCGACAACCAGTCGCGTAACCGTCGTTTTGGCATGATGCTCGGCCAGGGTATGGACGTGCAGGGCGCGCAGGACAAGATTGGTCAGGTGGTTGAAGGCTATCGCAATACGAAAGAAGTTCGTGAATTGGCGCACCGTTTTGGTGTCGAGATGCCAATAACCGAGGAAATTTATCAAGTATTGTATTGCGGAAAAAACGCGCGCGAGGCAGCATTGACGTTATTAGGTCGTGCGCGCAAGGACGAGCGAAGCAGCCACTAGCCGTAAGGAACCGTTTCAATCTAACGACCCGACCCGCGAAGAACGGGTCGGTCGTTTTGCTACCTTCTGGAGTACGCAATGCCGTGTGAAGAACTGGATATCGTCTGGAAAAACATTAAAGCGGAAGCCCGGGCACTGGCGGAATGTGAGCCAATGTTGGCCAGTTTTTACCACGCAACGCTGCTCAAACATGAAAATCTCGGCAGTGCGCTAAGCTATATGCTGGCGAATAAACTCGCTTCTCCAATCATGCCCGCCATTGCGATTCGCGAAGTCGTGGAAGAGGCCTATGCCGCCGATCCTGAAATGATTGCCTCAGCGGCCTGTGATATTCAGGCGGTACGTACGCGTGACCCGGCTGTCGATAAATATTCCACCCCACTTCTGTACCTGAAGGGTTTTCATGCGCTTCAGGCCTACCGTATCGGTCACTGGCTGTGGCATCAGGGGCGTCAGGCGCTGGCGATCTTCCTGCAAAATCAGGTGTCCGTTACCTTCCAGGTAGACATTCATCCGGCGGCAAAAATTGGCCGTGGGATTATGCTCGATCACGCAACCGGCATTGTGGTCGGTGAAACGGCAGTGATTGAAAATGATGTCTCTATTCTGCAATCCGTCACGCTAGGCGGGACCGGTAAAGCCGGCGGCGATCGTCATCCGAAAATTCGTGAAGGTGTAATGATTGGCGCGGGAGCAAAAATTCTCGGCAACATTGAAGTCGGGCGCGGCGCGAAGATTGGCGCAGGTTCCGTGGTTTTACAACCGGTACCCCCACATACCACTGCGGCAGGCGTACCTGCACGCATCGTCGGTAAGCCTGACAGCGATAAACCGTCTATGGATATGGATCAGCATTTCAACGGGATTCATCATACTTTCGAATACGGTGATGGCATCTGATTTCGAGCTATGCCCGGCGGCGCAGTGCTTACCGGGCCTACAAATCTCGTAGGTCGGATAAGGCGTCAGCCGCCATCCGACAAAAATCAACTACGCAATACCGCGCCGGGATAACCTAACTGGCGCCAGGCCTCATACACCACCACCGACACCGCATTTGACAGGTTCATGCTGCGACTGTCCGGCATCATCGGAATTCGAATTTTTTGTTCGGCTGGCAGCGCGTCGAGGATGCTGGATGGCAGACCGCGAGTTTCCGGGCCAAACATCAGATAATCCCCATCCTGATAGCTTACTGCGCTATGCGCTGGCGTACCTTTGGTGGTCAGGGCAAACAGACGTTGCGGATTTTCTGCGGCGACGAAGCTGGCGTAATCAGGGTGGCGCAGCACGGCGGTAAACTCATGGTAATCCAGCCCCGCGCGACGCAGGCGCTTGTCGTCCCAGGTAAAGCCCATTGGCTCAACAATATGCAGACGAAAGCCGGTGTTGGCGCAAAGACGGATAATATTGCCGGTATTTGGCGGGATTTCTGGTTCGAATAAAACGATGTTAAGCATACTGCCCCCTTGATAACGGGGGGCAGAATAGCAGAAAGAGCGGGTACTATGCGACGGTCAGCGCGTGCGGTTTATAGCGTTGCAGTTTGTAAATCGTTGCGGCAGCCGCAATCAGCGCCGGAAGGCTGAGGAACATTAATATACTGTCTGCCTGCCATTGCAGGGAAAGCAACTGGGCGCTCATCATCGTTCCGGCTACGCCACCGAAGCGGCCCACGCCCTGCATCCAGGCAATGCCCGTTGCGCGACAGTGGGTCGGATAAAACGTGGCGGCAAGCGTCTGCAGCCCGGACTGCGCGCCGTTCATGGTAATCCCCATCAGGAAGATCAGTGCGCCGAACAAGATGATATGGTTATGTTCAAACCCGAGAGCGAGGGCAAACAGCATCGTCAGAATAAAGCCGAGTGACACCACTTTATGCGCTTCCCAACGGTCCATTAACCAACCGGCCAGCAGGATCCCTGCGGTACCGCCGAAGGTAAACAGTGACGTCAGCCAGGCGGATTCAGCCAGCGGATAGCCCATTCCCAGCATCAGCGTTGGCATCCAGCTCAACAGCACGTAGTAGATAACCAATCCCATAAAGTAGGTCATCCAGAGCATCAGCGTGCCCGGCAGCCAGGGCATACTGAATAGCTGTGCCACGCTGCCTTTTTTGACCGTGACGCGGTCTTCATCCAGATAAAACTGGGTAACCTGTTCCAGACTTCCCGACATAAAGCGTTGAGCAATGCGTTTAACCTGTGCAACCCCTTTACCGCGGTGAACCAGATACTTCACCGACTCCGGCAGGAACAGCACCAACAATACGGTGAGGGCCAGCGGGGCGATCGCACCGGCAAGCAGGACGCTGTGCCAGCCGTAGTTGGGGATAAGCCAGGAGGAGATCACCCCGCCGCCTGCAGCCCCTAACGGAAAGCCGCAGTACATGGTGTTAATCGCCATTGAACGACAGCGTTTTGGTGCAAATTCTGACACCAGGGTGATGGCATTGGGCATTGCCGCGCCAAGACCCAGCCCGGTGAGAAAGCGCCAAAATGTGAGCATATTCAGCGTCTGGGCATAGGCAGTTCCCAGACTGGCGAGGCCAAAAAACAGACAGGAAAAGACCAGCACGCGTTTACGGCCCATACGATCGGAAATCGGCCCGGCCAGCAGTGCACCAAATGACAGGCCCAATAGCGCGGCGCTTAACACCGGTCCGAGATCCTGTTTCTTGATGCCCCAGTCGGCTGAGAGCGTGGGCGCAATATAGCCCATCGCCGCCGTATCGAAGCCGTCGATGGCCAGGACCAGAAAACCCAGGACAATAATGACCCAGTGGAAGCGCGAAAAAGGACTGTCATCTATCGCCTGCTGGATATTCACTTTTCCGGAATAAGCCATGTTACCCTCGCCCGTTATGATGGTTGTTATCTGTATATTTCGCCCTTGTATTAGCTTGTATATACATCTGACAGGTGGATAAAAACTTGTCAAATATATTGGTTATAAATGTTAATTGGTCGTTATTTTTGGATAAAAAATGGTCGAGCTGAGAACAGACCGACCATGCAGAAAGTGGGTTTTATGGGGATATTGTTACGCCGCGCTACCCTGAACCAGAGGTGCCAGCGCAGCAGGCAGGCTTTTTCCCAGTTCTTGTACCAGCGAATCATGACTGATTTCGCTAATCGATTTTGCACCGGTCAGGGTCATTGCCACCTTCATCTCTTTCTCGATCAGATTCAGCAGATTCGCTACCCCGGCCTGACCGTGGGTTGCCAGCGCGTACAGATAAGCACGTCCCAGCAGAACACTATCCGCGCCCAGCGCAATCATGCGTACGACGTCCAGACCGTTGCGGATCCCGCTGTCTGCCAGAATGGTGATATCACCTTTTACCGCATCGGCAATAGCGGGTAACGCGCGAGCTGAAGACAGCACGCCGTCTAACTGGCGACCACCGTGGTTAGAGACAACGATGCCATCAGCGCCGAAGCGTACGGCGTCTCGGGCATCTTCAGGATCGAGGATCCCTTTGATCACCATCGGACCATCCCAAAATTCGCGGATCCACTCGAGGTCTTTCCAGGAAATCGACGGATCGAAATTATTCGCCAGCCAGCCGATGTAGTCTTCAAGGCCGGTGGGTTTGCCAAGATAGGTCGAGATATTGCCTAAATCATGCGGGCGACCGTTCAGGCCAACGTCCCATGCCCATTGTGGATGGGTGACTGCCTGCCAGTAGCGACGCAGTGCCGCATTTGGACCGCTCATCCCGGAATGGGCATCACGGTAGCGTGCGCCAGGTGTTGGCATATCGACGGTAAAGACCAGCGTGGAGCAACCTGCCGCTTTAGCTCGTTCCAGGGCGTTACGCATAAAGCCGCGATCGCGCAGAACATACAGCTGAAACCACATCGGACGCTTGATAGTTGGGGCGACTTCTTCAATCGGGCATACGGATACTGTGGAAAGCGTAAACGGAATGCCTTTGGCATCAGCGGCGGCGGCGGCCTGAACTTCGCCCCGACGCGCATACATGCCGCACAGACCGACAGGTGCAAGGGCCACCGGCATGGAGAGCGTTTCGTTGAACAGTTTTGTCTCCAGGCTCAGGTCGGACATATTCTTCAGCACGCGCTGGCGAAGGGCCACCTCCGACAGGTCTGCCACGTTACGGCGCAAAGTGTGCTCTGCATACGCCCCACCGTCAATATAGTGGAACAAGAAGGGGGGTAGGATGCGCTGGGCTGCGGCGCGATAGTCGCTGGCTGCTGAAATAATCATGTGTTGTTCTCCCTGCTATTCTCACCAGGGTCACCGGGCAGGCGGGTGATTCGCGCCTGGCGGGCCTGATCTTCATCAAATCGTTTAATCGTGGTGTGGACAAAACTGAGGTGCGCCATCATCGCTTTACGCGCGCCGTCGGCATCTCCGGCAACAATCGCATCCAGTACGGCCTGATGCTGTGCCGTTAGCTGTGAAAATACGGGCGGCACGAGGTACATTCGCTGGCGGCTCTGTTTCACCGAAGACTGCAATACGTCGAAGAAACCGCGCATGGTCTGTAACAGCACCACGTTGTGTGAGGCCTCCGCAATGGCGAGATGAAAGCGAACGTCTGCCTGCGAGGCGAGATCTGGATCTTCGCTTTGTGTGGCCTCGAAACAGAGCCTGATCTTCTCTTTGTCGGCAGCAGTGGCACGCATAGCTGCGTGCCAGGCGGTGCTGGCTTCGATGGCGTGGCGGGCTTCGAGAATATCGAAGCTGTAATCAGGGTCATCCGCCATCAGGCTTTTCAGTGGCTGTACAATGTTTTGTTCGGACCACGCTTCATGCTGCCAGCGGATAAACGTCCCACCGCCACGACGGCTAATCAGCACGCCTTCACTTACCAGCTTTGCTAGCGCCTCGCGCAGCGAATTGCGCGACACGCCAAGCTGTACGGCCAGCTGGCGCTCAGCGGGCAACTTCATGCCCGCTTCCAGCTGTTGTTCTTCAATCAGCGCCCGCACACGAGATGCGACCTCGTCTGACAGGCGTCTGGGCATCACAATCATGGAATCATCCAGGTTAAGACATAGGCCTGCAGCGTGGTAATCACACCCACCATGCAGGTGAAAATCAGACTGTGCTTCACGGTAAAGCGGAACAGGTCAGACTCTTTTCCCACTAATCCCACTGCCGCACAGGCGATAGCGATAGATTGCGGAGAGATCATCTTTCCGGTCACGCCGCCGGTGGTATTTGCAGCCACCATCAATACATCCGAAACACCGATTTGCTGAGCGGCCGTGGCCTGTAGGGCGGCAAACAGTGCGTTTGATGAGGTGTCGGATCCAGTCAGGAATACCCCCAGCCAGCCGAGGAACGGCGAAAAGAAGGTAAATGCGCTGCCGGTGTGCGCCAGGGCCAATGCCAGGGTGGATGAAAGCCCGGAGTAGTTAGAGATAAAGGCGAATGCCAGCACCATCCCGATGGAGTAGATAGGTAGCGCCAGATCTTTCAGCGTGCTACCAAAGGTCTGAAGCGCAGCAGACGGCTTCATCTTCAGCCAGACGATGGACAGTAGGGCGGCAAACAGTATTGCGGTACCGGTCGCGGAGAACCAGTCAAATTTGTACACCGCCGCGTAGGCTGTGGCTTCGTGTACGACCGGCGGCATACGGGCAACCAGCTTGTCGAGGAACGGAACCGGAATATTGACTACCCAGTGGTACATCGCGCCGCCTGGCGCAAACAGCGCTTTAAACGGCGGTATACTCCACAGCGTGACGGTAGCTGTCAGGAACAGGAACGGCGACCAGGCGCGGATGATTTGCCCGGCGGTGTAGCGGGTGCGCGACAGATCCATATCGACCTGCGAAGCGCCCATATCACCAAAGCGGAAGATGCGTACCGGCTGCCAGCGCTTCAGGAACAGCGTCAGACAGACCAGGGAAACCAGAGAAGAGATGATGTCCGGCAGTTCCGGTCCGATAAAGTTAGAGCTGAGATACTGCGCGATAGCAAACGAGCCGCCAGCGACCATCACCGCAGGCCAGGTTTCTTTCACGCCACGCCAGCCATCCATAATCGCCATAATCCAGAACAGCACGATAATGGTCAGGAACGGCAGTTGACGGCCCACCATCTGGCCAATCTCGAAGCTGTCCAGCCCGGTAACCTGACCGGCAACCAGAATCGGAATGCCCATTGCCCCAAAAGCGACTGGAGCGGTGTTTACGATCAAGCACAAACCTGCCGCATACAGCGGGTTAAAGCCAAGGCCAACCAGCAGTGCGGCGGTAATCGCTACCGGAGCACCGAAGCCTGCCGCCCCTTCGAGGAATGCCCCAAAGGAGAAACCGACAATCAGCATTTGCAGACGCTGGTCTGGGGTAATCGAGAGTATCGAGGAGCGGATAATGTCGAACTGCCCGGTCTTCACCGAGATTTTATAGACGAATACCGCGGCGATAATGATCCAGGCAATTGGCCACAGACCGTAGAAGAAACCGTACACTACGGATGCCAGAGCGTGATCGACCGGCATTTTGTAAAACAGCAGGGCGACCGACAAAGCGATCACCACCGTCCATGACGCCGCAACGTAGCCTTTCAGCTTGAGCTTAATCAGGGCGAAGAAAAAGAACAGGATAGGGAGCGATGCGATCAGACTGGAAAGCCAGATGTTACCGGCCGGGTCGTAGTTCTGTTGCCAGAGATTCATTGCAGGTCTCCTGGGGGCCGCCGACATAATGGAATGAGTCTTTGCTCAAATCTTCGTCACATTATGTGTAAAAGTGGCCCTGCCAATATTGTTGTGTAGGGGTAATGACAATGAATGGTTAATCAAATGTTATTTATTGGCAACGGTATTGTACGCACATTTTAATGAAATGTGAGGTGCTGGTATGATCTGGCTAAAATTGGTAGGGCCAATTGCGAGGGGGAAGTGAAGGACCGGGCAAGCGGATGTTGCCCGGTGGGAGATCAGAACTCGCTCTTCGCGAAGCCCGTCATCTCTTTCAGGCCCATTTCACGGCCAAGCTCGGTCATCGGGTGAACGACAATCAGGCCGCGCACGCTCTTCTTCAGCTTGCCCATGTCGGCCTGTTCTTTTTTGGTGATGGTACGACGGAAAGGGAGTTTCGTCAGCTTTTGCGCTTCTTTGCTCAGCTTCTGACCATGGACTTCACGCAGACGTGCAATCTCGTTTTCCAGAGTTTCTTTCTCTTGCTCTAGCTCGGCATATTTGTCGGCGGCTTCAACCAGAGACAGGTCAGCCTGCTGGTGGCGGATAGCGTCCAGACGATCGCTCAGGCGTTTAATTTCGTTTTTTTCGACTTCTTTCATAGGATAGCTTCTGATAAAAATAGGATGAATATCCTATAGTATGCGCGCAGAGCGGGATTATTCACAACTAATCGAAGATAAATAATCAAATGTTGCAAGTATTATTCAGCTAATGAAAATATTACTATTTTGATTAATAAGGAATTTTAAGCGATAAGATCGACCATGGCGCATTTTGTTGGCGGGTTCATAGTGAAGCACGTTTTCCTTAATGTAATTGCCAAACCGATCCTAAACTTAAATGATCAACCGCGCAGGCTGAGCGCGGTTAATACATGGAGGAGGGAAGATTATGGCGAAAATAGGTGAGAACGTTTCGGCTCTAATTGATAAGACGGTCGATTTTATGGCTTCAAGCCAGGCTTTTCGCGAGTATCTGAATAAAACACCGCCACGCAACGTTGTCCCTTCTGAAATACCGCAGGAGAATGCGCAGTTGTATCTGCAACGTCTGGCGTACTATCGGCAGCTTTATCGACCGCAGCAGGAAGAGAAATAAGCAAGCATCGTCTTATTTTTGAAAGGCTTTTTTTAAGCTGATTTTAGAAATCAGCTCGGTCAGGGAAAGTACCATCGTGGAGCGCACCATCTGCTGGTAGCGCTGGATCTGCATCGCGTGCAGACCTGAGTCTGAGGTATCAAACTGCGGTGGCGGCGGGAGTGCCGTCACGCAGTGGAGTTCGCCAAACGGACCAAGAATTTCATCGTCGGTGAACGCATATTCATTGCCGTCATGGTTTAACTCTTCCCGCAGCGCCATCAGAAGCTCGGCGTCTTCATACTCCGGCCGGCTGAGTACGCCCAGACCGTAGATGAGCTTCAGGCGAACGGAAAGATCGCCCAGCGGACCGTCGCCGTCAAGCAGTGGTTCTACAGCATATTTCACCGCATAGTCGTCTTTGCGAAATACCTGAAGCACAAGAATATTCACCGCCTCGGTGAGCAGTTCTACGGCGGTGATGAGGAAGCTGCGTACGGTTTTGCCAGCATTCAGACGCTCAAGCACACGATTTTCAAAGGCCTGCGTTTGTTCCATTATTGCCTGCATATCTGACAATCTATTATTCAGGCGCAGGATATCCTGCGCCAGGTCCTGCATCATTTCTTTGCGTTATACGCGTTAACAGCCTCAAGCACGACATCGCTGTTGGCATCCAGCCCGGAAACTTGCGCCAGCGCGGCCTGCGGACCTTTTTCGTCAATCAGCGCGGCCAGTTCCTGTGCCTGCGGATCTTCTTCGCTGCGATAGTGCATCGCTGCCGCAATACCGATAACCAGATTCGCATGCGGCAAACCATACTCCAGCGTACCCAGCAGCGGTTTAATCAGACGATCTCCCGCGCTCAGCTTACGCAGCGGCTGACGACCCACGCGCTCAACGTCATCTTTCAGATACGGGTTTTCAAAGCGGCCGAGGATTTTCTGAATGTATGCCGCATGTTTTGCTGCATCAAAACCATAGCGTGTGATCAGTACCGCGCCGCTCTCTTCCATCGCACCTTTTACCACTGCGCGGATTTTCTCGTCGAGAATCGCGTCACGGATGGTCTGATGACCGGTCAATTTTCCGAGGTACGCGGTTATAGCATGCCCGGTGTTCAGCGTGAAGAGTTTACGTTCGACAAATGCCATTAGGTTATCAGTTAATTCCATTCCTGGGATATTTGGTAGTTCACCTTTGAACTGTGTTTTGTCGACAATCCACTCACTGAAGGTTTCTACGGTAACTTCCAGCGGGTCATTGGTTGCTGAAGCCGAAGGCGGAACAATGCGGTCCACGGCGGAATCGACGAAGCCAACATGTTCTTCAACCCAAGCTTTGTCTTCATCTGCCAGCGCGTTCATTACATGGCCTTTCAACTGGGTCGTTCCGCGCACCATGTTTTCACAGGCGATGATATTCAGCGGAGTAGCTATGCCCTGTGCCTTGCGTTTAACCAGCCCTTTGGCGATGGCCGGAGCGATACGCTCAAGCACGACCGGACCGACGGCGGTAGTGACTAAATCTACATGGGCAATCAGGTCGACGACATCATCGCCGATGCTGCTCACGGCGTTGACGCCGGAGACGGTATCAACCTGTTCGTTTTCACCTACGACATGAACCTGATAGCTATGACGGGCATTCAGGGCATCGAGCACGACCTGATTTACATCCGCGAACGTCAGCTGTATCCCCGCGTCCGCCAGCAGTTTGCCGATAAAGCCACGACCGATATTACCTGCGCCAAAATGTAATGCTTTCATAGTATTAACCTTCATCAATGTTTTTACCCAAGAGGGCTGGGGTGAGGCTTTTCCCTCAACCTAACCCTCTCCACAAGGGAGAGGATATCGCCTTCATATTTCGAACTGCAGATGCGTTGGCTCTCCTCGCTCACCCCAGTCACGTACTTATGTACGCTCCTGGGGATTCACTGCGTTGCCGCCTTCCTGCAGCTCGAACTATTTTGGAGATACTTAACCGTTAAGCTTTTTTACCCGCCAGCAGCTCCAGAACTTCATCCACGCTGGTGGTATGGGCCAGACGTTCGATCACGGATTCGTCATCCAGCGCGTTGGTCAGGCTGGTAATCACCTGGATGTGCTCGTTGTTACGTGCTGCGATACCAATCACCAGGCGGGCAATATCGTCTTCTTCTTCACCGAAGCGAACGCCTTCCGGGTACTGGCAGAACACCACACCGGTTTTCAGCACACGGTCTTTGGCTTCAACCGTTCCGTGCGGTACTGCAATGGACTCGCCGAGGTAAGTCGGAGTCAGTTTTTCGCGGTCCAGCATCGCCTCGACGTATTCTGGCTCAACGTAACCGCCTTTCACCAGTTGCTCACCAGCAAAGCGAATTGCTTCCTCTTTGTTAGTGGCTTTACGACCGAGGAAGATATTCTCCGCACCCAGTTTGAACAGGTGAGTATCACCCTCTTCAAAGCTGTCTTTCAGGTGATCGCGGACTTTCTCTTCGTTCACGTTGTGGCGCTGTGCAGCGACCAGACGTTCGGTCAGGTTGGAGTACAGGCCGCTGTCGAGGAAGTTGGTCAGCGAAATGTGCTGTGCCTGAGGCACCTGGCGCATCGCGCGTTCGGTCAGGTCACGGTGGGTAATGACCAGATCCACATCCGGCGGCAGATTGTTAATCGCGCTGTTAGTGACGGAAATCTGAGACAGACCTGCATCCTGCACTTTCTTACGCAGTACGCCCGCACCCATGGCGCTGGAACCCATACCGGCATCGCAGGCAACAATGATTTTACGCACATGGCTCAGGTCGTTGGTCACGTCGCCAGCCGCCAGCGGAGATGCGCCTTTGGATTCCGCTTTCATGTCGTGCATACGACGGGTTGCGGCATCAATGTCATCATCTTCTTTCACTTTGCTGGTTTTCAGCAGAATGGCTGAAACCACAAAGGAGACTGCCATAGCAGCACAGATAGCAGCGATGTTAGCGAAGTAAGCGCCCTTCGGCGTCATGGCCAGCACGGCCAGGATAGAACCCGGAGAGGCCGGAGAAACCAGACCGCCGTTCAGGATAGTCAGGGTAAATACGCCAGTCATACCGCCGAGGATAACCGCCAGGATCAGACGTGGGTTCATCAGCACGTACGGGAAGTAAATTTCGTGGATACCACCCAGGAAGTGGATGATTGCCGCACCACCCGCAGACTGCTTAGCGCTGCCGCGACCGAAGAACATGTATGCCAGCAGAACGCCCATACCCGGACCCGGGTTAGCTTCAATCAGGAAGAAGATGGATTTGCCCATCTCATGGGACTGCTGAATACCCAGCGGTGAGAAAATACCGTGGTTGATGGCGTTGTTGAGGAACAGGATTTTCGCCGGTTCAACGAAGATAGACGCCAACGGCAGCATGTCATGGACAACCATGAAGTTAACGCCTGCCGCCAGGATTTTGGACAGTGCTTCAACCAATGGGCCAATGCCAAGGAATGCCAGAATGGCGAGGATCATCCCGATGATGCCTGCGGAGAAGTTATTCACCAGCATCTCAAAACCGGACTTGATCTTACCGTCTACCCAGTTGTCGAAATGTTTGATAGCCCAGCCGCCCAGCGGACCTGCGATCATCGCGCCGAGGAACATTGGCATATCTGCACCGACGATAACGCCCATGGTGGTGATAGCACCAACCACGCCGCCACGTTCGCCGCCAACCAGCTTACCACCGGTATAACCGATCAGCAGCGGCAGCAGATAGGTGATCATAGGACCGACAAGCTTCGCCAGCGTTTCGTTCGGCAACCACCCTGTCGGAATGAATAATGCGGTGATAATACCCCACGCGATAAACGCGCCGATATTTGGCATCACCATGTTGCTGAGGAATCGACCAAAGCTTTGCACCTTGATCTTAATATCGGATGACATAAAAACACCCCTTCTTATGTTTGCTATCGCGCAGGCTGAAAGCCCGAGGTTTGTTAATGTAGCGGCAGGAGGTAGCCGGACCCTGTAGATACTGCGAAATCTGGCACTGAATCGTTCAACTGTCCAGTCGACGACCTTTTATGTGATATTTGTCACGTAAATATAGGGTGTATGGCGTTAGTTAATGTGATCTTAATCACAAAATATCGGTACAAAAAAACATCACTGGATCAGGATTCGCCAAAAATGGGGGGTAAATGTGAACTGGTTCACATTTTATTCTTTGCTATTTGTTGAATCTTTGTGATGTAGATCGCAAAGTATTTTCATCTGCATTTACTCGGATGTGATCTACAGCAGGTTCTACCCCCCGATATTTTTATTGCAAAAGAAAGCAACTTCTCACCAGAAAAAATATTTATTTTGTGGTATGGCGAAAACCCCAAACTGCAGTTATGTTCAAAACATCAGCCTGGGTGCATGCGGCTGCCGGCATAAAAAAACTCTAATTAGCGTGAATTCGAGGCAGGTATGTTTCTAAATTATTTCGCACTGGGCGTGCTGATCTTCGTCTTTCTGGTTCTGTTTTACGGAATCATCGCCATTCACGATATTCCCTATAATATGGCTAAAAAACGCAACCATCCTCATGCTGATGCCATTCATACGGCGGGTTGGATTAGCCTGTTTACACTCCATGCAATATGGCCGTTCCTGTGGATTTGGGCGACGCTCTACCAGCCTGAACGTGGGTGGGGCATGCAATCACACATCATGTCGAACGGAAAGGACCCAGACCCCGAGATTGCCGCACTGGCAGCGCGCATCACCCAGTTGGAAAAAAGACTGGATGGGGAGAAGAAAACAGATTACTCCACCTTTCCGGAGATTTAATCATGGATTTGTTGATAGTCCTGACCTATGTGGCCTTTGCCTGGGCCATCTTTAAAATATTCCGTATTCCGGTAAACCAATGGACGCTCGCTACTGCTGCATTAGGTGGGGTATTCATTGTTGCGGGACTGATCTTATTAATGAACTATAACCACCCGTATACCTTTACGGCGCAAAAAGCGGTTATTTCAATTCCGATCACTCCGCAAGTCACAGGAATTGTTAGTGAGGTAACGGATAAAAATAATCAGTTGATTAAAAAAGGCGAAGTGTTATTTAAACTCGATCCAGGCCGCTATCAGGCACGTGTTGACAGACTGCAGGCTGATCTTGTTACCGCCACACACAACATCGACAATCTGAAAGCCCAACTTTCTGAAGCCGTCGCCAACACTACCCGCGTTTCCGCTGAACGCGATCGTCTGTATAAAGATTATCAACGCTATTTGAAGGGCAGCCAGGCGAAGGTTAATCCCTTCTCTGAAAGCGATATCGACAACGCCCGGCAGAACTATCTGGCACAGGACGCGCTGGTAAAAGGTTCCGTTGCCGAACAGACGCAGATTCAGAGTCAGTTAGACAGTATGGTCAACGGGGAGCAATCTCAGGTTGCGTCTTTGCGTGCTCAGCTCGCTGAAGCCAAATACAATCTTGAGCAGACTATTGTCCGTGCCCCCAGCAACGGCTATGTTACGCAGGTGCTTATTCGGCCCGGGACCTACGCCGCCGCACTACCTCTGCGCCCGGTGATGGTATTTATTCCGGAACAGAAACGGCAAATTGTGGCGCAATTCCGCCAGAACTCGTTGCTGCGTCTTAAACCGGGTGATGAAGCGGAAGTGGTCTTCAACGCGCTGCCTGGTCAGGTTTTCTCCGGTAAGTTGACCTCCATTCTTCCGGTTGTGCCGGGCGGTTCTTATCAGGCGCAGGGGGCATTACAGTCCTTAACGGTGGTGCCGGGTACCGATGGCGTGCTGGCTACGATTGAGTTGGATCCTAATGCCGATGTGGATGCGCTGCCGGACGGTATCTATGCTCAGGTGGCGGTCTATTCCGACCATTTCGCTCACGTGTCAGTGATGCGTAAAGTGCTGCTGCGCATGACCAGCTGGATGCATTATCTTTATTTGGATCATTGAGATCGTCATCACCTGCCATTTACGGCGACCTGAGCCATACTGATATTTTTGTTGGCAAAAAGGACCCGGCATGAAACTCATTGGCAGCTATACCAGCCCTTTTGTGCGTAAAATTTCTATTCTGTTACTGGAAAAGGGCATCACCTTCGAATTTGTTAATGAACTTCCCTATAGCGCGGATAGCGGCGTGGCGCGTTATAACCCGCTAGGAAAAGTACCCGCGTTGGTCACCGATGAGGGTGAGTACTGGTTTGACTCTCCGATCATCGCAGAATACATCGAGCTGCTGGATATTGCGCCAGCCATGCTACCGGGGGAACCGTTAGCGGCACTCAAAGTTCGTCAACTGGAAGCGTTGGCCGACGGTATTATGGATGCGGGATTAGTCTCGGTGCGCGAGCAGGCTCGCCCCGCCGCGCAGCAGTCAGAAACCGAACTGTTACGCCAGCGGGAGAAGATCACCCGCAGTCTGGATATGCTGGAAGGCTATCTGGCGGACGGTACGCTGAAAACGGATACGGTTAACCTGGCTACCATCGCGATTGCCTGTGCCGTCGGTTATCTCAATTTCCGTCGGGTCGCGCCCGGCTGGTGTGTGGACCGCCCACGTCTGGTCAAACTGGTGGAAACGCTTTTTCAACGCGAAAGTTTTGCCCGCACAGAACCGCCAAAGGCTTGATGCAGATAATACCTGCCTGAGCAAAGTCACGGTACAATCCTTCCTATATCGATAGCCCTTTCCGCGGTGGAGAGGGCCACCAACAGCCAGGCCTTTTCATGACAACCGACATGCGTTCACTCTACAGCCAGCTTCCCGCTATCGATCGTTTATTGCGCGATAGCGCCTTCCCAGCCTTACGTGAATCTCACGGTCATACCCGGGTGGTTGACCTGCTGCGTCATATGCTTGACGAAGCCAGAGATGCGATTCGCGACACGCACGCGCTCCCGGCATGGTGTGAGGACTGGGCGCAAGAAGCCAGCGCCCGGCTGGAACGAGAATCGCAAAGCGCGCTGCGTCCGGTGATTAACCTGACCGGAACGGTGCTGCATACCAACCTTGGGCGAGCGTCGCAGGCCGAAGAAGCGATCGAGGCGGTGGTGCAAGCAATGCGCACGCCAGTGACGCTGGAATACAGCCTGGATGATGCCGGACGTGGACATCGGGATCGGGCGCTGGCGGATTTACTCTGCCGTCTGACGGGAGCGGAGGACGCCTGTATCGTCAATAACAATGCGGCAGCGGTTTTACTGATGCTGGCCGCCACGGCCAACGGCAAAGAGGTGGTCGTTTCGCGCGGTGAGCTGGTGGAAATTGGCGGCGCGTTTCGTATTCCGGACGTGATGTGCCAGGCCGGATGTGTTCTGCGCGAAGTCGGTACCACCAACCGGACCCATGCGAAAGATTACCGTCAGGCGGTGAATGAAAATACCGCTCTGCTGATGAAAGTCCATACCAGTAATTACAGTATTGAAGGCTTTACGAAGTCGGTGGATGAGGCTGAGCTGGCCGCTATTGGCAAGGAAGTGGATGTGCCAGTGGTGGCGGATCTCGGCAGCGGCTCACTGGTCGATCTCAGCCAGTATGGATTACCGCAGGAGCCGATGCCGCAACAGCTGATTGCCGCTGGCGTCAGTCTGGTGAGCTTCTCTGGCGATAAATTACTGGGTGGGCCGCAGGCCGGGATTATCGTCGGTAAAAAAGAGATGATCGC
This sequence comes from Citrobacter freundii ATCC 8090 = MTCC 1658 = NBRC 12681, assembly GCF_011064845.1. NCBI lineage: Bacteria > Pseudomonadati > Pseudomonadota > Gammaproteobacteria > Enterobacterales > Enterobacteriaceae > Citrobacter > Citrobacter freundii. The sequence continues at coordinate 138,206 of NZ_CP049015.1, forward strand.
TCGCTTACAGAGCCATCCGCTGAAACGCGCATTACGGGCTGATAAAATGACACTGGCTGCGCTGGAAGCGACGCTGCGGCTCTACCTGCACCCGGAAGCGCTGGCGCAGAAGTTGCCGACGTTACGCCAGCTCACTCGCTCGCAGGAGGCTGTCCACGCGCAGGCCCAACACTTACAGGCACGGCTTGCCGAGCATTACGGTGACGAATTCGCCCTGAACGTCATGCCTTGCCTGTCGCAAATTGGCAGCGGCTCGCTACCGGTTGATAGGCTGCCCAGCGCGGCATTAACCTTTACCCCCCATGACGGGCGCGGTAGCCGCCTCGAGGCACTGGCCGCCCGTTGGCGTGCACTGCCCGTGCCGATCATTGGCCGGATTTATGATGGCCGCATGTGGCTGGATCTGCGCTGCCTTGAAGACGAGACCCGGTTTATGGAGATGATGCTGAAATGATTATTGCAACCGCCGGACACGTTGACCACGGAAAAACAACGTTATTACAGGTGATTACTGGCGTGAATGCCGACCGTCTGCCGGAAGAAAAAAAGCGCGGCATGACCATCGATCTCGGCTATGCCTACTGGCCGCAGCCGGACGGGCGGATACTGGGATTTATCGATGTACCCGGACACGAAAAGTTTCTGTCTAACATGCTGGCGGGTGTTGGCGGGATTGATCACGCGCTGCTGGTGGTGGCATGTGATGACGGCGTGATGGCGCAAACGCGTGAGCATTTGCAAATTCTGCAACTGACGGGTAATCCGCAGATCACCGTGGCGCTTACGAAAGCCGACCGCGTGGACGAAGCAAGAATTGAAGAGGTGCGTGCGGAGATTAAGGCCACGCTGGGGAATTATGGTTTCGCGGAGTCGGTGCTTTTCGTCACTGCCGCCAGTGAAGGCCGTGGCATCGAGGAACTGCGCGAACATTTGCTGCAATTAACGTCGCGCGAGCATGCCCGCGATCACAGCTTCCGCCTGGCGATTGACCGTGCCTTTACGGTCAAAGGCGCGGGACTGGTGGTGACCGGGACGGCGCTCAGCGGTGAAGTGAATGTCGGTGACACACTGTGGCTCACGGGCGTCAACAAACCGATGCGCGTACGTAGCCTGCATGCACAAAATCAGGCCACCGATCGCGCGCAGGCGGGACAACGTATTGCGCTAAATATTGCCGGTGATGCGCAAAAAGAAGAACTTAACCGCGGCGACTGGCTGCTTGCTGATGCGCCGCCAGAGGCGTTTACCCGCGTGATTGTTTCTTTAGAACATGCCGCGCCGCTGATGCAGTGGCAACCGTTGCATATTCACCACGCGGCCAGCCACGTCACCGGGCGTATTTCCCTGCTCGAAGGGACGCTGGCGGAACTGGTGTTTGATACACCACTCTGGCTCGCCGATAACGACCGTCTGGTGCTGCGTGATATTTCGGCTCGCACGACGCTGGCCGGTGCGCGCGTGGTCACGCTCAATCCGCCGCGTCGCGGGAAGCGTAAGCCGGAATATTTGCAGTGGCTGTCGGCGTTGGAAAACGCACAGAGTGATGGTGACGCTCTGGCGCTGCACCTGACGCGTGGAGCGGTAAATATTCCCGACTTCGCCTGGGCGCGTCAGCTCAACGGTAACGGCATGCGTCCGTTGATCGAGCAGCATGGTTTTATTCAGGCGGGATACAGTCTGTTGGATGCCACTGTTGCAGCGCGCTGGCAGCGCAAAATCCTCGATACGCTGGCGACTTACCACGACCAGCACCGCGATGAGCCTGGACCTGGGCGCGAACGCCTGCGCCGGATGGCTTTGCCGATGGAAGATGAAGCGCTGGTTCTGCTGCTGATTGAAAAGATGCGCGAGAGCGGCGTCATCCATAGTCATCATGGCTGGCTGCATTTGCCCGATCACAAGGCCGGTTTCAGCGATGAGCAGCAGGCTATCTGGCAAAAAGCAGAACCGCTTTTTGGCGATGAGCCGTGGTGGGTGCGCGACCTGGCAAAACAGACGGGCACGGATGAGCAAATGATGCGTGTGGTGTTACGACAAGCGGCGCAGCAAGGCATCATCACCGCGATCGTGAAAGATCGTTATTACCGTAACGATCGGATAGTGGCCTTTGCCAATATGATCCGCGAACTGGATCAGGAAAGGGGATCGACATGTGCCGCTGATTTTCGCGACAGGCTTAACATCGGGCGCAAATTGGCTATTCAGATTCTGGAATATTTTGACCGCATTGGTTTTACTCGCCGTCGGGGAAATGATCATTTATTACGCGATGCATTGCTGTTCCCCGAAAAGTAATGAAACAATTAATTCAGGAATTAAATGAATTAATACAAAATAGATATTGATTGAAATAAGCACATTAGATTATGAACCTAATGTGCTTTTTAATTTTGGTTGTTATTAAAATAACAACCATGATCATATTCTGTTGGATATTTCACTCGTATGCTTCCTGACTCTTTTAGAGTAATTAAGGATCGTACAATGGCTGCTTCAACATTTTTTATTCCCTCCGTGAATGTAATCGGCGCTGATTCATTAAAAGACGCAATGAATACAATGGCGGAATATGGTTTTCGCCGTACGCTGATTGTCACGGATGCCATGCTAACGAAATTAGGTATGGCTGGCGAGATTCAAAAAGCATTACAGGAACGTGATATTTTCAGCGTAATTTACGACGGTACGCATCCTAATCCCACGACCAGCAACGTTGCCGCTGGCCTGCAAATGTTGACTGAAAACGACTGTGATAGCATTATTTCTCTCGGTGGCGGTTCTCCACACGATTGTGCAAAAGGTATTGCGCTGGTGGCAGCTAACGGTGGCGATATTCGCGATTACGAAGGTGTAGACCGTTCTGCAAAACCGCAGTTGCCGATGATCGCCATCAACACCACGGCGGGTACGGCATCTGAAATGACCCGCTTCTGTATCATCACCGATGAAGTACGCCATATTAAAATGGCGATTGTGGATAAGCACGTTACGCCGCTGCTGTCGGTTAACGACTCCTCGCTGATGGTCGGCATGCCGAAGTCTCTGACGGCGGCTACCGGTATGGATGCGTTAACCCACGCTATCGAAGCTTACGTGTCGATTGCTGCCACGCCGATTACCGATGCATGTGCGCTGAAAGCGGTCACCATGATTGCGCAAAACCTGCCGGTCGCCGTTGAAGAGGGCAGTAATGCTCAGGCGCGCGAAGCCATGGCCTATGCGCAGTTCCTCGCAGGTATGGCCTTTAACAATGCCTCTCTTGGCTACGTGCATGCAATGGCGCACCAGCTGGGTGGCTTCTACGATCTGCCACACGGAGTATGTAATGCCGTACTGCTGCCGCATGTACAGGTATTTAATAGTAAAGTTGCTGCCGCCCGCCTGCGCGATTGCGCCTCGGCAATGGGTGTGAACGTTGCTGGTCTGAGCGAAGAGCAAGGGGCAGAAGCCTGCATCGCGGCGATCCGCGAACTGGCGCAGAAAGTGAATATTCCGGCCGGTCTGCGTGAGCTGAACGTGAAGGAAGAAGATTTTGCCGTTCTGGCGACTAATGCCCTGAAAGATGCCTGTGGTTTCACTAACCCTATTCAGGCGACACATGAAGAAATCATGGCGATTTATCGTGCTGCCATGTAATTCGTGATACCTGTCGTAAAGCAGTAAAAGGCTGGCGAATAATTCGCCAGTCCCGTCTACCCTTGTAGTACCCCTACAGCAAGGAGACGGTCATGACCAATAACCCCCCTTCAACGCGTATTTACCCCGGCGAGTATGGTTACCCCCTGAAGTTAAAAGCCCGATACGATAACTTTATCGGTGGTGACTGGGTCGCCCCGGTGGACGGCGAGTATTACCAAAACCTGACGCCGGTAACCGGGCAATTACTGTGCGAAGTGGCCTCTTCCGGCAAAAAGGACATCGATTTGGCACTGGATGCCGCGCATAAAGTAAAAGATAAATGGGCGCAGACTTCCGTGCAGGACAGGGCGGCGATTTTGTTCAAAATTGCCGATCGTATGGAGCAAAATCTGGAGCTGCTGGCAACGGCTGAAACCTGGGATAACGGTAAACCCATCCGCGAAACCAGCGCGGCCGATGTGCCGCTGGCAATTGACCATTTCCGCTATTTTGCCTCCTGTATTCGTGCGCAGGAAGGGGGAATCAGCGAGGTTGATAGCGAAACCGTGGCTTATCACTTCCATGAACCTCTTGGCGTGGTAGGGCAAATTATCCCGTGGAACTTCCCGCTGCTGATGGCCAGCTGGAAGATGGCACCCGCGCTGGCGGCGGGTAACTGCGTGGTGCTGAAACCCGCGCGCCTGACGCCGCTGTCCGTGCTGTTGCTGATGGAAGTCATCGGCGATCTGCTCCCGCCTGGCGTGGTGAACGTGGTAAACGGCGCGGGTGGGGAGATCGGTGAGTATCTGGCGACGTCAAAACGTATTGCGAAAGTGGCGTTTACCGGCTCAACGGAAGTTGGGCAGCAGATCATGCAGTACGCCACGCAGAACATTATTCCTGTCACGCTGGAACTGGGCGGGAAATCACCCAATATCTTCTTCGCGGACGTGATGGATGAAGAAGATGCGTTCTTTGACAAAGCGCTGGAAGGTTTTGCATTGTTTGCCTTCAACCAGGGCGAAGTGTGTACCTGTCCGAGTCGTGCGCTGGTTCAGGAATCCATTTATGAACGTTTTATGGAAAGAGCCATTCGTCGGGTGGAAAGTATCCGTAGCGGCAACCCGTTAGACAGCGTGACGCAAATGGGCGCGCAGGTGTCGCATGGTCAACTGGAAACTATTCTGAATTACATCGACATTGGTAAGAAAGAAGGAGCAGATGTTCTCACCGGCGGGCGGCGCAAGCAGCTGGATGGCGAGTTAAAAGAGGGGTACTACCTCGAACCAACCATTCTGTTTGGTAAGAACAACATGCGGGTTTTCCAGGAGGAGATCTTCGGGCCGGTGCTGGCTGTCACAACGTTTAAAACCATGGAAGAGGCGCTGGAAATCGCTAATGACACCCAATATGGGCTTGGCGCTGGCGTCTGGAGTCGTAATGGAAATCTGGCGTACAAAATGGGACGTGGGATTCAGGCGGGGCGAGTTTGGACCAACTGTTACCATGCGTATCCGGCACATGCGGCGTTTGGTGGCTATAAGCAGTCGGGCATCGGGCGCGAGACGCATAAGATGATGCTTGAACATTATCAGCAAACCAAGTGCCTGTTGGTGAGCTACTCTGATAAACCACTGGGGCTGTTTTAATTTCACGTCACTGATTGCCCGGTTTTGCACCGGGCAAATCTTTATTCTGCAGTTATATAGAAACCCATATATCGTTATATAAATAAGAAAATTGCATCCACTCTGGTCATTCCAATACTATTATCAACTCTATTGTTTAAATCAAATTGCATCTTAATTCCTTAATTTAAATCCCTGAGGCAAATATGTTCCTTAATTATTTTGCATTAGGAGTGCTTATTTTTGTATTCCTGGTCATTTTTTACGGGGTTATTATTCTGCATGATATTCCCTATCTCATTGCAAAGAAACGTAACCATCCTCATGCCGACGCAATACATGTTGCGGGTTGGGTTAGTTTGTTTACCTTACATGTTATTTGGCCCTTTTTATGGATCTGGGCAACGCTTTATCGTCCGGAGCGCGGATGGGGTATGCAGAGCGCGGATTCTTCCCTGATCCAGCTTCAGGCAAGGGTTGCGGATCTGGAAAAGAAACTGGGTGAGGCCAAGACCTCTCCGGCGGAGTAATATCGATGGATTTACTAATTGTTCTGACCTATGTGGCGTGTGCATGGTCAATATTTAAAATTTTTAAAATTCCTGTAAATAAATGGACAGTTCCTACCGCAGCATTAGGCGGTATATTCATTGTTTGCGGGCTTATATTACTGATGAATTATAACCATCCGTATACATTTAAGGCACAAAAGGCGGTAATTTCTATTCCCGTGGTGCCGCAGGTAACGGGTGTAGTGACAGAAGTGACGGATAAGAAGAATACGCTAATCAAAAAAGGCGAGGTTCTGTTTAAGCTTAATCCAGGGCGTTATCAGGCACGGGTCGATCGCCTGAAAGCTGATATTGTCACCGCACAGCATAAAGAGCAGGCTCTGGTTGCGCAGTTAGACGAAATGATAGCCAACACGCAGCGGGCAAAGGCCACGCGTGACAAACTGGCAAAAGATTACCAGCGCTATGCACAGGGTAGTCAGGCGAAGGTGAATCCTTTTTCTGAACGCGATATCGATGCGGCGCGGCAAAACTATCTGGCGCAGGAAGCGTCGGTGAAATCTTCCGTCGCGGAGCAGCAGCAAATCCAGAGTCAGTTAGACAGCCTGATACTGGGCGAGAATTCGCAAATTGCCAGCCTGAAAGCGCAGTTAGCCGAAGCGGAGTTCAACCTGGACCAGACGTTGGTTCGCGCGCCCAGCGATGGCTATGTGACGCAGGTGCTGATGCGCCCGGGAACCTATGCCGCCGCGCTGCCGATGCGTCCGGTGATGGTATTCATCCCGGATCAAAAAAGGCAAATTATCGCCCAGTTCCGTCAGAACTCGCTGCTGCGTCTGGAACCTGGCGATGAAGCGGAAGTGGTATTTAACGCGCTGCCGGGTAAGGTATTCAGCGGTAAACTGGCTGCAATTAGTCCGGCAGTGCCGGGCGGGACATACCAGTCGAATGGGGCGCTGCAATCCTTAAATTCTACGCCCGGTTCGGAAGGGGTGATCGCCACGATTGAGCTGAATGATAATGCGGAGGTTAGCGCGTTACCTGATGGGATCTACGCGCAGGTCGCGGTTTATTCTGACCACTTCGAACATGTGTCCGTCATGCGCAAAGTCTTGTTGCGCATGACTAGTTGGGTGCATTACCTGTATCTCGATCATTAAACTCAGGCTATTTTGCTTGCTCAGTCTGCTGATCCAGCGACTGAGCAAGTTGCCGGCGAATCTCCGCCAACATCTCATCAAGAATAAACTGTACCCGCCATGGCTGATATTCACGTTTGCGGAAAATCGCCACCAGATCCAGCCACCATTCATGCTGTCCGGAGAAACACGGAACCAGCCCGTTAGGCTGATTTTCTTTTTGTACGCTCGCCTTGGGTGCAAAAACAATGCCCAGATGGTTTCGCGCCAACGACAGCGCAGATTGCGTATTGTCGCAAACATAATTACCCGTTACGCGATAGTCATGCATCTCTTTACCTCCGGGGGAGGAGAATCGCCAAATGTTAGCATCATCAATCATCATGGAATCAATCAGAATACAGGAGTGATGCTCAAGTTCTTCAGGAGTGCTGATGGGATGTTGGGCCAGATATTGATTACTGGCGAAAGCGGTAACTACATATTTGGTAATAAAACTGGCGACCAAAGATTCATCTTTTGGATGTGCATAAGTAATTAAAACATCACAGTCATCAGGAAATTCGACTCCTTCATAAAAGGCTTTACGTTCCAGGTTATAGGTTTTTAGCACCAGACTGATATCGCCAATATCCATAATTTTTGCAATAACATGTTGCGATAAGTAAGCGATAATTCCGGTTGGTGCATATACCGTTACTTTTCCACGTTTCTCGTGCTTATAATCAGCAATGAAATTATTTAACTGCTCGTTTCTGTCTAACATGTCATTGATGTAAGGAAGTAACGCTATACCAAACGGCGTGAGGGTCAGTTGCCGGGTGGTGCGGTCAAACACCTTTAATCCAACTTTTGATTCAAAATCAGCAAGATATTTACTGACGTTGGCCTGTGCGATGCCGAGAACAGTCGCGGCATGACTGATATTTTCACTGGCAGCGATTACCGAAATAATCTTCAGCTCCCGGTGTTTAAGTTGTAATTTATTCATCGCCAAGCCCAATATATATAATTTTTTATATATTACTATATAAATATGAACCTTGCACCGATGAAATTGTAAGCATTATTATGCACCAGTTTTGTAGCTTATTTTAAAATGGAATGTTGGCATGTTAATTAAACACAATATTGTGGCGCTGCTCGCCTTTTCTTTTATGGCGAGTGCAACTGCCGCAGAGTTTTCAATTGGCGCTGGTGCTGTATATAATGAATCACCTTATCGCGGGTATAATGATAATGTTCACGCAGTACCGCTAGTCAGTTACGAAAGTGAATCATTTTATTTTAGGCAAACAACGCTAGGTTATATTTTGTCTAAGAGTGAAAGTAATGAATTTAGTATTACTGCCTCTTATATGCCGCTTGAGTTTGATCCCGGCGATAATGACGATCATGCGATGAAAAAGCTGGATAAGCGTGACGCAACTGCAATGGCGGGTGCCGCGTGGTATCACCATGAAAGATGGGGTAGCGTGAAAGTCTCCGCCGCTGCGGATGTGCTGGACAACAGTAATGGCTGGGTAGGGGAAGTTTCACTGTTCCGTCCAATGCCGATGGGCAAGCTGACGCTGACGCCATCGATTGGCGTGCTCTACTATGACGAAAACTTCAATGAATACTACTACGGCATATCGGGTAATGAGTCCCGTCGTAGTGGCTTATCAAGCTATTCCCCAGGCGATAGCTGGACACCGTATGTTGGCCTGTCCGCTAAATACGCATTGACCACTAACCTGACGCTGCTGGCAAGCGCCAATTATAGCGCACTGCCGGATGACATTAAAAATAGCCCGATGGTTGATCGCGATGACAGCTTTACCTTTATGTCCGGTCTGACCTGGCGTTTCTGATTTAAATACGTGCCTGATGGCGCTTCGCTTATCAGGCCTACGTGGATAGGTGTTGTAGGCCGGATAAGACGTGAAGCGTCGCCATCCGGCACGGTTTAATTACTGCTCGTTTATCCAGATACGCATTTCGCCTTCACCACGGTTTGCCCAGCTAAACCACGGAATAAACGTCAATGTATGCGCCTGACGCGAAGTTGGGGAAACATCGTAGTGCCACAACGATTGTTGTGCTGCATCGGCTGCACTTTGCTTCACACCTTCAGCCTGAATTAACATTTTATGGCTGAACAATCCCTTACCTTCGAATACTCTGAACTCACTCTCTTTTGGCAACCACAGATTATGCAATTCCTCGCCGTTGTCGGCCTGCTCCAGGCAATATACCAGTGGCCCACGCTGAATGGCGACCTTACCGGCAACATGACGCACTAATGGATTTCCGTATACCCGACGCACCGGCATTGGCAGGGTCAAACTGAGCGTATCGCCTTCCTGCCAGGTTCGACTGATGTGCAAATAGCCTTTGCGAATATCCTGCTCAACCGGCTGACCATTCAACAAAACCTGCGGCGCGGAGCACCAGTCTGGCAGACGCAGAGCCAGAGTGTGATAAACCGACCGCGGTGATTCGATGGTGATTTTTACCTGCTCATGCCATGGGTAATCTCCGCTAATACGCAGTTTAAGCGAGCCGTTTACAACAGGGACCTCCATGCTATTGCCCACGTACATATTGATATACAGCGCGTCCTGACGCGGTGTATAGATGTAGTGGCCAATTGAGGTTAGCACGCGGGCGATATTCGGCGGGCAACAGGCGCAGCCAAACCAGCGCTGACGAACGGGTTTCACGTGGTCATAAATATGATTGAATTTTAATGATTTAGGATGTACTTCCAGCGGGTTCACATAGAAGAAGTGCTTGCCATCGAGCGCCATCCCGCCCAATACGGTATTATACAGGGCGCGCTCCATCACGTCGGCATACTGGCTGTCGGCTTCCATTTCCAGCATTCTGCGGGCGAACATCATCAGGCCGATAGAGGCGCAGCTTTCCGCATACACGGAGTCGTTGGGCAGATCGTAATCGCTGCTAAACGCCTCGCCGCTGCTTTGTGAACCGATCCCGCCGGTAATGTACAACTGGCGCTGGGCCATGTTTTTCCACAGACGCAGGCAATCCTGACGCTTGCCTTCGTCCTGGCTTAAGCGTGCCAGATGAGCGACGCCGGTCATCAGGTAGACAAAGCGCACCGCATGCCCGATCGCCGTTTGCTGTTCTGAAATGGGCTGATGAGCCTGGCTATAGGGTTTATCCTTCACCATCCATGCCGGACCGTAAGTATGCCAGTAAGAGGTTTGGCCGCGCTTTTCGTACTCTTCGTCATAGAAATGGGGCTGTGCGCCGCGCTGTTCCACAAAGTAATTTACCAGCGCCATATAGCGTGGTTGCTGGGTCACTTCGTATAAGCGCATTAAAGCCAGTTCGATTTCCGGGTGTCCTGGGTAGCCGCGCAGTTGATTCTCCCTGAGTCCAAACACGCTGTCGATGTGATCTGCCAGGCGACACACCACCTCTAACAGACGGCGTTTACCCGTCGCCTGAAAGAACGCGACGCCTGCTTCGATCAAATGACCTGCACAGTACAACTCATGACACTCGGCGAGGTTGGTCCAGCGTTCATCCGGTGCTTTCACTGTGAAGTACGTATTGAGATAGCCATCTTCACACTGGGCGGCCGCCACCAGTTCAATGACTTCATCGGCCGTTTTTTCAAGTTCCGCATCGGGTTTCTGGCACAGGGACCAGGCAACGGCCTCCAGCCACTTTGCTACGTCGCTATCCTGAAAAACCATGCCGTAAAATTCGCCATCCTGCAGGCCCGCGGCGATACGGAAATTCTCTATCGCATGACTTGGTTCCGCCTCTGCAATGCGGTCATTGAGCGCATCCCATTGATAGGGGATCACCACGTCACGCACCAACTGCTGATATTGTCCGAGGAACGGATCGCTGACGGTGAGCTTATGCAGGTCGACTTCCAGTACGTTCATTTCGTGCTCCTTAAGGCTGTACATGACGCTGACGCAGATCGGTGGCAATGCGCGACATCATCGGATTATTGAGTTTGCAGATGCGGATAGACAGCGCCAACAGCAGGTGGAACAGCGCGGGAAGCAGCGTCTCCATCGCGGTAATTCCTTGCAGCGAGCTGGCGGTTTGGTTACCAGCGCCTGGCTGATAGGCGACAAAAATAAACAGCAGGCTGATGATCCCCGCACTTGAGGCCCAGGCCAGCTTGATGAAAAACAGATTGAAGGCGAAATTCATGCCGGAGGAACGTACGCCGGTTTTCCACTCGCCGTAATCGTCGGCGAAGGCCATCAGTGAGAAGTGCAACGGCAGCGTGAAGCCTAAAATAATGCCGTTACCGAGGATGACTGCCAGCCACAGCGTCTGATAAGCCGGGCCGGTTGGCAGGAACCACATCAGTATCGCCAGGGCCGTCAGCACCAGATTGGTGTAGTAATAGAGTTTGACGGTATCGATGCGGCGGGTCAGGGGGCTGACAATCACTGAACCGATGATGGACGCGAAAGTGACCATGGTGAAAAACAGCGACGTATAGGCGGTGCTGCCTTCCAGCACGTAGGTAATAAAATACATGTACCCGCCGCCGCGAATATTAAAGACGTTGATCAGCAGGAAAGACATTACCAGCATCAACAATAGCTGATCGTTTTTGCGCAGCCCTCCAATGTGTTCACGCAGGGTAAATTTCCCCATCATCGCCAGCGGTACACGCTCGCGAACCCAGAAGAAACAGCACAGGAACATCACCACCGCGATGGCACACAGGATGCCCACGCCAAACTGATAACCCTGTGCGGCATTGCCCTGACCCAGAATATCCACCATCCACGGCAGACCAACGGAAACCAGGAATCCCGCCACGCCGCACAGCACAAAGCGCCAGGACTGACAGGCGATCACCTCGTTATGGCGGGTCGTCATGGTGTTGATCAGCGCACAATACGGTACGTTGATGGCGGTATAGCCGACAGAGAGCAGGAGATAGGTGCCGAATGCCCAGGCGATCTTGACCCCCATGCTGGCGTCCGGGACGGTAAAAGTGAGCACGCCAATAATACCGATCGGAATCGCAACCCACAGTTGCCACGGGCGAAAGCGCCCCCAGCGGCTTTGCGTACGGTCGGCTAGCACACCCATGATGGGGTCGGAAATGGCGTCAAATACACGCAGGGCAATAAATAATGTGCCGACCAGCGCAGGCGTTAACCCGAAGACATCGGTGTAGAAAAATGTCAGGAAGTTCATGATCAGGCAGGTAATTACTGTCCCGCCAGCATCGCCTAGTCCATAACCAATTTTTTCACGCAGGGATAATTTGTCGTCCTGGGCACGCTGTGCCAAATCAGATGTTGTAATCGGAGCCGAAGTCATAAATAACTCCCGGAGAGGATGTTCAGAAAGTATCCCGCTACGTTGCGGGTTATTTGTTTGTAATTTGCAAAATACGTTATTTATTCTGCACGAAATGTTTGGGTCAACAAGGGAAGAGAAAAGTATAAAAAGATGACAATTCCGACTTCATTATAAAAATGTGATTTCGATCCGGCGGAAAGCAGGTTTATCGTGAATAATCAATGATAAAGATCGGTTTAAATAATGTAGAAAGCGGGAATTTGAATATATATGCTCGAATTATCCATGTCTCTTCCGATTAAAGTGCAAAATGGTGGGCTATTTATTTCCCGGGGCGTGGGCAGTCATCCTGCGCGACGATTGCAATCCTGGGAAATTATCTTTGTTGAAAAAGGGACATTAACGATTCGCGAAGGCCAGACAGTTTTTTGCGTGAATGCCGGAGAAAGTTTGCTGCTGTGGCCGCAGCGCTTGCATATTGGCGTTGGGCAATTTCCGGCTGATTTGAAATTTTACTGGCTGCATTTTGAGGTGACGGCAGAAAACGACGCATCAATAATGGAACCGTTACTTGCTATCCCTCAACATACCCGGGTGGGCGAGCCCCAATATATTATTTCGCTGTTTCGCCAGTTCTTACGCGAGCAGGAAAATATTCATCGCAGCATGGCGCTGGAACTGATCCTGCTGCTGATTTTGCAGCAAATATCCGCAGCCGCCAGCGAGCAACCTGTCGACAGCCCCGGGAATGCGTTGGCCTGGAAAGCGCAGCAAATCATTCACACCCGGTTCCACCTGCCGATTTCCGCCTCAACGTTGGCGAAAGAGCTGCATTGCAATGCGGATTATCTGGGGCGCGTTTTCCGTGGCGCTTTCCGGCTGACGCTAACCGAAGCGTTGCACCGTCAGCGGGTAAGGGCGGCAGAAAAACTGTTAATCAGCGATTCGCTGTCGCTAACCGAGGTGGCGATGAAATGTGGATTTAATGATGTGGGTTATTTTCGCAAAATATTCCACAAGCACACCAGCCTGACGCCCGCGGCGTGGAAACGGCGCTATTGCAAAGAACATATCAATAGCGCCTGACCCGTTATTGTCCGTAATACGCATTCGCCCCGTGTTTGCGCAGATAATGTTTATCCAGCAACTCAGACTGCATATCCGGCAACTGCGGGGCTAACTGGCGAGAGAACAACCCCATGTAGGCGCACTCTTCGAGCACCACAGCGTTATGCACCGCGTCTGCGGCGTCTTTACCCCAGGCGAACGGTCCGTGGGAGTGCACCAATACCGCCGGAACCTGCAGCGGATTGAGATCGCGCTGCTCGAAGGTCTGAATGATCACCTCTCCGGTTTGATATTCATATTCGCCGTTGATCTCTTCAGCGGTCATTAGACGCGTACACGGAATAGAACCATAGAAATAATCGGCATGCGTGGTGCCCCATGCAGGGAGATCCAGACCCGCCTGCGACCAGATTGTCGCGTGGCGAGAATGGGTATGGACGATCCCGCCGATCTGTGGATAACGACGATACAGCGCCAGATGGGTTGGCGTGTCGGACGACGGTTTTTTGTTGCCTTCCACCACGTTGCCGCTGGCAATATCCACTACCACCATGTCGTCGGCGGTCATCACCTCATATTCCACGCCGGATGGCTTAATCACCATCAGTTTACGTGTTTCATCCACTGCGCTGACGTTGCCCCAGGTAAAGGTGACTAAGCCATGAGCCGGGAGCGCCAGGTTTGCCGCCAGCACCTCGGCTTTCAGTTGTTCTAACATGGAAATCCTCCTTCCTGCATGCGTGCTTCTATCCAGCGCCGTGCCTGGATAATTTCCAGTACCGGCTCCTTCGCTTTTTCAGTCCACATTTCAATCAGAAACGACCCGCGATAGTTCAGCTGATGCAGCGTTTTGAAGATGCCAACAAAGTCCACGCACCCTTCGCCAAACGGCACATCGCGAAACTGGCCCGGATGAGTTTCGGTTACCGGCAGCGTGTCTTTCAGATGGATAGCAGCGATGCGGTCAATGCCCAGCGTCAATTCGGCAGTGACGTCATTCCCCCAGGCGCTGAGGTTGCCCACGTCCGGATAAACGGTGAACCACGGCGATGACAGCATTTCATCCCACTTTTTCCACTTGCTGATCGAGTTCATAAACGCGGTATCCATGATTTCTACCGCCAGCATCACCTGCGCGGCAGCGGCTTGCTCGACTGCCCATGCCAGCCCTTCGGCAAAGCGCTGCTGCGTTCCTGCGTCATGTTCTTCGTAATAGACGTCGTAACCAGCCAGTTGAATAGTGCGGATACCCAGATCGCGCGCCAGACGAATGGCTTTGCTCATTATTTCTCGCGCCCGCTCACGCACGGCTTCATCGCGGCTGCCAAAGGGAAAACGACGGTGGGCGGACAAGCACATTGATGGGATCGCCACGCCGGTTTCCAGCATCGCGCTCACCAGCGATGCGCGCTGAGCCGGACTCCAGTCGAGACGCGACAGACGTTCATCGGTTTCATCCACCGACATCTCGACGAAATCAAAACCGCAGCTTTTTGCCAGCACCAGCCGTTCCGGCCAGGAGAGGTCTTTCGCCAGCGCTTTTTCATAGATACCTAATGGATGATTACGCATGCTGTGTTCCCCAGATGGCGTCGATTTGCGCATGGAATTCGCCAGCAACCTGCGCTGGGTTTTGCGCTCCCGCCAGCGCGCGCCCGGCAATAAAAGCTTTGACGTTAATATCGCGAAACAACGACAGATCGGCGGGCGTGATCCCACCGGTAATCGACAGTTCCAGACCAATATCAGAAAGCGCCTTCATGCGCGCCAGGTCTGCTTCTCCCCACTGTTGTCCGCTGGCCTGAGCATCGCGGCCACGATGGTAAATCGCCTGACGAACGCCAACGCGATACCAGTCGCGGGCATCATCCAGCGTCCAGTTGCCGAACAGCTCCATCTGAATTTCGCCGCCGCAGGACTGCGCGATGCCATGACCTTTCTCTACCGTCGCCAGCGGCGCAGCACAGATAATGGTCATCCAGTTTGCACCTGCTCCAAAGGCTTGCTGCGCGAGGGTTTCGCCCGCATCGGCCACTTTCCAGTCGGCGACGATGATTTTATTCGGGCACTGGGCACGCAGTGCTTTCACGGCGCTCAGCCCTTCGGTTAAGCAGAGAATCGTCCCCGCTTCAACGATATCGACGTTCTCTTGTAGCAGCGCGACGTCGCGTTGTGCGGCTTCAAGGCTGGTGTGGTCGAGCGCCAGTTGCAGTAATGGTCGACTCATCATTCGTGCTCCTTAATGCGGGCGTGGTAGCCCTGTAGTGCGGTAATTAAATCCAGGTATTGGCGGTATTTACGCTGGTAGCTCGACTGCGCGGCGGCGTCCGGCAATAGCGTGCGCACCGGGTGCTGTAGGCTGCGCTGGGCGTCGCTGAAGTTGGAATAAACGCCGGTGCCGACGCGGGCGGCGAGCGCAGCGCCAAAGCAACCGGTCTCTTCAATCTGCGGCAATTCGATACGTAAACCGCTGACGTCTGCCAGCATTTGCATCCAGATGTCGGAGTGCGCCGGACCGCCGGTGACGCGCAGGGTATGCGCCTTCGTAAAACGTTCGCGCATGCGGTTGAGGTGGGTCATGTGGCTAAAAACCACGCCTTCGTAGATGGCCTGTAATAAGTGGGCGCGAGTGTGTATTGCCTGCATGCCATAAAAGCCGCTGGTCATCTCCAGCCCGGCGTTGCTGCCGTACAAAAAGGGCAGGAAGAAAAGCTCGCTACCGGCTTTCGGTAAGCTGGCGACGGCCTGATTGATCTCAGCAAAAGAGAGTTCGCCCCACTGGGCGGTAAACCATTCCAGATTGCCGGAAGAGGTCGGGCTGGCTTCGTGAACGATGTACTGCCCGTCGTTGACATAGCGCCCATAAACATAGGGATGGGCCTCGTGGTTGCGCAGACCGTGAGCGATCCCGCTGGTGACGGCCCAGGTACCCATCACCGCGTTGAGGGTGTATTCATCTTCGATACCGGCGCAGAGTGCGGTGGAAACCACATCAAACAGTCCGCCGACGACGGGCGTGCCCGCCGCCAGACCGGTTATGGCGGCTGTCTGAGCGGTGATTTCCCCGCATATTTCTGCTGAACCGACAATCGGTGGTAGCGCATTGTCGATCTCACTGATGCCCAGCCACTGGGTCAGGCGCGAGTCGTACTGACCCGAAGTCATGTTGTAGAGGTTCGACTCGGAGATATTGCTCTCTTCACAGCCTTTGACGCCGGTTAAGCACCAGCGCAGATAGTCATGGCCCATCATGACGCAGCCAATTTGCGCGTAACGGTGAGGTTGATTCTCTTTCACCCAGCGCAGCAATGATGCCGGATGCCCGGTCCACAATGTCTGGCGGGTGACCGGGTAGAGCTGCTCAGGGATCCCATCCTGCTGCCAGCGCTGAACGATGCCCATCGCCCGGCGGTCGGAAGAGAGGATGGCATTGCCCAGCGGTTTATCCTGCTTATCGAGAAGGAACAGGCCTTTGCCCTGAGCGGAAATACCGACGCCTTTGATTTGATCGCCGCAGACGCCGGTGCGCGCTAACAGCCCGGCGATCGTGGCTACACACTGTTGCCACAACTGGTGCATATCGCGTTCGGCGTAACCGGGCAATGGCGATGCGGTCTGCAACGATTGCCGGTTAATGCCATGTTCATGACCTTTGGCGTCATACAGCCCGGCTTTCAGATACGTACCGCCACAATCAATACCCAGCCAGAAGGTCTCTTTCTCACTCATCTTGTTATCTCATTTTTGCCGGATGGCGCTGCGCTTATCCGGCCAACGACGGTTGCTACCTGTAGGCCCGGTAAGCGAAGCGCCACCGGGCATTGCTTTACGCTGTACGTTTATGTGGATTCAGTGTCTTTAGCGGAGCGGCACCGGCGTCGCATTTGGCTGGCAGCAGCAGCGCCATCAGCGCGGCCAGAGCCAGTGAGATAGCCAGGCAGTAAACCCCCGCATCTTTGCTATACAGGGTGATGAGTACGCCGACCGCATAAGGACCGCAGAAGCCGCCGAGGTTGCCCAGCGCGTTGATGACTCCACGCGCGCCACCGGCCATTTCCGCACTGAACAAACGCGCCGGAATGGTCCAGAACACGCCCGCTGCCGATTGCAGGAAGAAGCCGCAGCCGACCAGCGCGGCATAAGCCAGCCAGACGTTATTTTTCAGCGCCACGGAAAGGAACATGCACAGGGCAAAGCCAATCAACGGCAGGCAGACGAACAGCTTGCGTTTGCCGGTGCGGTCAGAGAGAGAAGAGAACAGGAACATCCCGGCAATGGCCCCGACGTACGGCAGAATGGCGAGCATACCGACCTGTCCCATGCTGCTGTGCGTCAACTCTTTGAGGATGGTCGGCAGCCACAGGGTGTAACCGTAAATCCCGGTCTGATAGAAGAA
This sequence comes from Citrobacter freundii ATCC 8090 = MTCC 1658 = NBRC 12681, assembly GCF_011064845.1. Classification (NCBI taxonomy): domain Bacteria; kingdom Pseudomonadati; phylum Pseudomonadota; class Gammaproteobacteria; order Enterobacterales; family Enterobacteriaceae; genus Citrobacter; species Citrobacter freundii. The sequence continues at coordinate 155,868 of NZ_CP049015.1, forward strand.
GTTCAGCGCGATGAGCTGCCACATGGTTTTATCGGAAAGCACCGCGCCCAGAGAGGCATTTTTGACTTCCGTTCCGGCAATGGCTTTTTGCTCGGCGGCCAGCGTTTCGACCAGGTAATTTTTCTCGGCCTCAGAGATCCAGCGCGCCTCCTGTGGACGGTCGTAAACGGTATAGGCCCACAACACCAGTACAACGACGGAAAGCAAACCTTCAATGATGAACAGCCAGCGCCAGTCGAGAACGGTGATAATCCAGCCCGAGAGCGGAGCGGTAATGATCCCGGCAATCGGCACAAACATAATCACAATCGCATTGGCGCGACCACGCTCGGCGTCGGGGAACCAGTTACTGATCATCGTCAGCACCACCGGCAGCATGCCGCCTTCGGCAACGCCGAGTAAAAAGCGCAGAACCAGCAGTTGGTACTGATTAGTGATTAACCCCGTGAGGACGGAAATAACCGCCCAGGCAACCAGCGACCAGCCGATAAATTTCTTGCCGCTGCCGTGAACGGCAATTTTTCCGCCGGGAACCTGTAAAAACAGATAACCGATAAAGAAAATACCGCCAGCCAGTCCTGCCATGGTGGCGGAAATACCTAATTCCTCATCCATTCCGCCCGGCATCGCGAAAGCGATATTGACGCGGTCCATATAAGAAATAATACAGGCGATGAGAATAGGTGGAATAATCCGCAGCCAGCGCTGACGGGGTATATCTTTGAGTGTAGGGCGAGAGGTCATGTTCATATTAATATTCTCGTAGAGTAGTATTTTATTTTTATAGTTTTGCTTTATTTAATGCGGCGATACCGTCGCGCAATATTGCTACGCGATGGTTCACATCTGCATTGGCGTTTATTTCCAGCAATTTAATACCGGCAAATTGCAGTGGTTCGGCTTCTGCGCAGGCGAATAATTCGCGGGCATGGTCGGTGGTCATCAGGCTTTGTGGGCAGAATGGGGCAAACGGCGCGTGTAAGTCCTGCCACTCGCCGTATTCCCCCGCAAGCGTGGTACCGGAGAACATCAGCGCGCCCAGTTTTCCAGCCCGTTTGGCCTGCTGCGTGTGGGCCAGCGCCAGGGCGGGATTCTGCCCTTCAATGGTCGATCGCGCCCAGTTAATGCACACGCTGATGTCATACCCGGCAATGACCTCCAGCACATTGTCTAACGGCAGAAAGCCTTTGCGTGGCGCAATGCCGGTCATGGCATCGCAATGTTCCAGCACCAGATCGCAGGACCAGTCCCAGGAGGTAATCTCTTTCAGCGAACGGGCAAACGCGTCGGTGGCCTGTGCAACATTTGGGTTGCTGGCATTGGGGGCGGCATGCAGTTCCAGCGCAATCACTTTTCCGGCGTGTGCCGTATTGATATGGTTGATTTTCTGCTGCAGATGACGGTAATACGCCACGCTGGCTTTACGCTGTTCTTCGTCGCTGGAGGCCAGCCCAAAAGCGCTGTTTGCGCCGCGACGGCGCATGGTTTCCATAATGGCGGTGACCACGATTTGCCAGTCGCCCGGCGTATGACGTAATAACCATTCGTCGCCTAACGGGTGAAGATGTTCAAGGCAGGGCTGCTCCAGACCGCGAATATCCGGAGTATCGGCGAGCTGTCGCCAGAATTCCTTCTCTTCCTCTTCACTCTTTTGGTGAAATGAGGGTGCACAGGGGTACGCACCGATAATATAACCGGCATTATTAACGCTCATGTTGTGCTCCTTTTTATAAAACTGAAATAGCAACCTTCACGACTATTTTGCGGATCGGCGTGGCGACAGTTTTATGACATGCAGGGCGATGAACATCCTGCGGGAAAAATATGGCATAGCTTCCCGGAATCATTTCAATGAAAGATTCATGTTCGCTGGCGTGATAAAAAATAATATCGCGCTGTTCTAATAACGATTCGCTGATTTGGTTATTCCCGGTATCAATCGCGATCCCGATTTTCTCTTCGCCCCAGGCCAGAAATTGAATATCCAGGTAGCGGCGATGCACCTCCGGGCGATTTTCGGCAACGTCACGCGTGGTTAAATCGATAACCTGCGCGAAGATATTTTTACCGTCGATTTCTACCACGCCCGGTTCCAGATTGCGGAAGTCTGTGCTGCGCAGAAAGTCGAGTGCCCTTTCAATCGCCGCGGGTAAACGACATGGGTTAGGCTGAGCGATATGTCCAAAGATCATACTCTGACTCCTTACAACGCCTGAATTTTGGCCCAGACGCTGTCATCAACGGTGATACCGTTGCGGCGGTTTTCTTCCAGCAGCTTTGTAAACTCGTGGCCCGGCAGGCGGACAGGTGTGTTTTCATCGGCGCGTTCGGCGGAGGTGATGAAATCCATAATCCGCTGTAGCTTGGCATCACGGGTGGCGCCATCGATCAGCTTGTCTACTTCAATGGCGATGAAAATCTGTGAAACGCCATATTCATCGCTGTTGTCCTGGGTGACCTCGGCCACGGAAGAACCGTCTGAAAGCAGGGTGGCGATCATATCCAGCACAATCGACAGACCTGAACCTTTCCAGTAACCCATTGGCAAAATACGGCGGTTTTTTTCGATAACACCCGGCTCTTTAGTGAGATTGCCTTCATCATCAAAGCCACCATCTACCGGCAGTTCGCGACCGGCCAGGCGATTCACTTCCAGCATGCCGTAGGAGAACATCGACATCGACATATCAACCATGGTGATTGGCGATGAGGGGATCGCGACGATCAACGGGTTAGTACCAATGCGGCACTCTTTCGAACCCCATGGCGGCATGACGGCAATCGAGTTAGTCCAGCAGATACCGATGTAACCTTTCTCCGCCGCCTGCCAGCCATAGCTGCCGCCGCGCATCCAGTGGTTGGCGTTACGCAGTGCGACCAGGCCAATACCGTGATCAGAGGCCAGCTCAATGGCTCGGTCCATCATCTTTTTCGCCGTCAGATTTCCGATCGAACGCTGGGCATCCCATTGTTCAATCGCTCCCAGGCTAGTAATGCGTTGCGGTTTGGCCTCAGGAATGATGTCGCCGTTATCTAATTGCTGAATAAAACGAGGAAAACGATTCACGCCGTGCGAATACACGCCGGACTCGGTGGTGCGCGCAAACATTTCGGCACAGGCATCGGCGGTTTCAACGGCGATACCGCGTGCCAGTAGTACCCGATTGAACGCATCTTTCAACTGCTCAAAAGTGACTTTCATTCCTGTTTCCTTGTTTAAATTTGATCGCTTTTTTATCTCTAAATTTCACTATGCGAAATCTGATTTCAAATATAGCGATCAAATTTTGACAGATCAACGGGGTGGTCTATTTTTTAAAATCATCAAAATCAAATAGTTGTGTTTTTTCGGTTCAGATCGTGAACTGAAACACACTTTGCGCTACCATCAGAGCGCGACGAAAAGGGGAGCGGAAGCGATGGGCACAAAAGAGAGTGAAATGACGCAAGACAAAGAGAGGCCGGCCGGAAGTCAGAGCCTGTTCCGTGGTTTGATGTTGATTGAGATTCTGAGTAACTATCCGAATGGGTGCCCGTTGGCGCATTTGTCTGAACTGGCAGGGCTGAACAAAAGTACTGTGCATCGACTGCTGCAAGGGCTGCAATCCTGTGGGTATGTCACCCCCGCGCCAGCGGCAGGGAGTTATCGCCTGACCACCAAATTTATTGCCGTGGGTCAGAAGGCGTTGTCGTCACTGAACATCATCCATGTTGCTGCGCCGCACCTCGAAGCGCTGAATATCGCCACCGGTGAAACCATCAACTTCTCAAGCCGTGAAGATGACCACGCGATTCTGATTTATAAGCTGGAACCGACGACGGGCATGCTGCGTACCCGCGCTTATATCGGCCAACATATGCCGCTGTATTGCTCGGCGATGGGTAAAATTTACATGGCGTTTGGGCATGCGGATTATGTGGAAGCCTACTGGGAGAGCCATCAGGATCTTATTCAGCCCCTGACCCGCAATACCATTACCGGTTTACCGGCGATGTACGACGAATTGGCGCAGATCCGCGAAAGCAGTATGGCGATGGATCGGGAAGAGAACGAACTGGGCGTTTCCTGTATTGCCGTGCCGGTGTTTGATATTCATGGTCGGGTGCCGTACGCGGTGTCAATTTCACTCTCTACCTCGCGACTTAAGCAGATAGGGGAAAAAAATCTACTCAAGCCACTACGGGAAACCGCGCAGGCGATTTCAAATGAGCTGGGTTTTACCGTTCGCGATTAGGCAGAGATCCATAGTTATTCAGGCACCTGACAATATTTAACCGTTTCCCCTGTCCGATCAAAGCGACAAGGGCGACCTCTCTGGCACTCTGTGGTTTTCACGCAGAGGGAGGGGACAATGAACGCGTTTATTATGGCGGATGCGGCAAAATGTATTGGGTGTCGTACCTGCGAAGTTGCCTGCGTCGTCGCGCACCAGCAAAACCAGGACTGTGCGTCGGTCTCTTCTTCTGCGTTTATACCGCGGATTCGGGTAATCAAAGATGACGCCTTTACAACGGCGGTCGCCTGCCATCAATGCGAAGACGCTCCCTGTGCGAATGTTTGTCCAACTTACGCCATTCGTCGTGAACATGGGCATATCTTCGTTGAACAGACACGTTGTATTGGTTGTAAAAGCTGTATGCTGGCCTGCCCGTTTGGGGCAATGAATGTCGTTGCCCGTTCGTCGCGGGTGCAGGCGATAAAATGCGATTTGTGCTGGCATCGTGAGACGGGGCCTGCGTGTGTAGAAGCCTGCCCGACCAGCGCGTTGCAGTGTATTGATGCCGTCAGTATTCAGCGACAGCGTCTGCGTTCACAACCGCTGTGAAGTGAGCCCGACCCGCACTTGGGTCGGGTTTGCGTTAGCCTTCCAGCCAGGCGCGTTCGATCTCTTCAGCCAGAATCTTCACGCCAGCTTCGATTTTCTCTGGTTCTGGCACGTAGTTCATCCGCATGCACTGATGGGTATGTGGCCAGGGTTTATCCAGCCCCGGGAAGAAGTAGTCACCGGGAACCATCAGTACGCCGCGCGCTTTCAGGCGCTGATACAGCAGTTCAGTAGTAATGGGCAAATCTTTGAACCACAGCCAAAGAAAAATCGCGCCCTCTGGTTTATGGATAAGGCAGCGATCTTCTGACAAGTAGCGGCGTATAATCGCAATCGTCTCCTGAACGCGCTGATAGTAAAACGGTTTAATTACCGTTTCGGACAGGCGCAGTAGATCGTTACGTTTAATCATCTCGCACATCATCGCCGGTCCCATCCCGCCAGGAGCAAGGCTGATGATGCCGTTCATATTGGTAATCGCAGTGATGATTTTTTCATTGGCGATAATGATGCCGCAGCGGGAACCTGGCAGACCCAGTTTGGAAAGGCTCATGCACAGCACAATGTTGGGGTTCCACAGCGGACGCGCTTCGCTAAAGATGATGCCAGGGAATGGTACGCCATAGGCGTTATCAATCACCAGCGGGATCCCATGCTGGTTGGCCAGCCGGTCCAGCTTCATCAGCTCGTCGTCTGTGATCACGTTGCCTGTCGGGTTAGTGGGGCGTGACACGCAGATCATCCCCGTCTCTTCACCGATGTGCAGGTGTTCAAAATCAACGTGATACTTAAACTGGCCTTCCGGTAACAGTTCGATGTTCGGACGTGCGGAGACGAAAAGATCTTCTTCTAGCCCGGAATCGGCATAGCCAATGTATTCCGGGGCTAATGGGAATAACACTTTTTGCGTTGTTCCGTCAGCGCGGCGTCCGGCGAACAGATTGAATAAGTAGAAAAACGCGCTCTGACTGCCATTTGTCAGTGCAATATTTTGTGGCTCGATATCCCATCCCTGCTTCTCACGTAGCAGTTTCGCCAACTCAGACAGGAGCTCGGTTTTCCCTTGCGGACCGTCATAATTGCAAAGCGCATCAGTGGCTTTGCCGTTTGCCAGCATATCTGTCAGCAGAGACTGGAAGTAATTTTGCATCTCTGGAATTTGCGCCGGATTACCACCGCCGAGCATGATGGCGCCTGGGGTGCGTAAACCGTCGTTGAGGTCCTCCATCAGGCGGGTGATGCCTGAATGGCGGGTAAATTTGTCGCCAAAAAGTGAGAATGTCATAGCAGGGGGTCTGTCGAACTGAGTAGTAAAGTGGCTAACCATAGCGCTACCCATGGCAGGGTGCAAATCAGGGGAAGCGGACCGGATTGATGTTTTGTGCTGCAGATGTTTGCCTGGCTGGTTTTTTATTTTGTGTTGAGCTTCCCGCCGTATGCACAGCGGGAAGCCTGTTGGGATCAGGGCTGGCCGGCCCACACCACCATCACCTTATCGTCGCCATGCTCGCGGATAAATCCGTATCCCTGCTTCAGGGTAAGCATAGTCTGTTTACCGGCGCCGATGGCGGGATGTCTGGCTCGGAACTGACTGATGCGCTGCCAGTGTGCGACGCTGGCGGCAGATTTCCCGCTCACATCCTGCCAGTTCATTTCTGAGCGCGTGCCCTGCAATGGGTCTGAGCCTGTTGGTCCAAAGGGTCGGGCCGACTCATCACCGTAAAAGAGTTGTACCGCGCCAGGTGCCAGCAGCAATAGCTCGGCGGCTTTGTCTCCACCTTCGCGAAACAGACGCGTATCGTGCGAGGAGAGATAGCTCATAACGTTGAAATCCTGCAGTTTTTCAGCCATTTGTTGCCAGGTGACATCCATATTTGCCAGACAATCGACGGCCTTTGCCGCCTGCTCCTGGTAGTCGAAATTGATCATCGCATCAAAGCCGTGACGGTAATAGTCGCTTTGCATCACGCCGTGACCCCAGGCCTCGCCGGTCATCCAGAAAGGTTTATCATCCAGCGCTTTATCCGGGTTGGCTTTCTTCCATTCAGCCAGCGCTGCGCTGGCCTGTGTTTTTAATTGCTGCCAGGCGGGAAGCTCGACGTGTTTGGCGGTATCAACCCGAAAGCCGTCAATCCCGTAATCACGCACCCACTGGCTGAGCCAGTGCGTCAGATAATCGCGGGGCGTGTAACCGGCAATAGCTTTAGCGTGCGTATCGGGTTTGTGCTGATAAAAGTTTGGCAGCCCGGAAGGTGTGGTGGATTCGGTTTTCAGATCGGGCAGGAAGGCCAGTGACATGGTCAGGTCGTCAAAGCCAGGATTGTCGTAATCGCCAATATCGGTACGGATCCAGTTTTTCCCCCACCATTTTTCCCAACCTGCTTTATCGCTGAAGTTGATGTAATCATTAAAGCTGTGCCAGCTTTGCCCGGCGGCTGGCTTCCAGTCCGTCCAGCGTTCACCGAGCGTGTTTTTCAGTTCATCGCCCGACAAGTACAGCGCTCCAAACTGATACTCCTGCATATCCGCCAGCGTGGCGTAGCCGGTATGATTCATGACGACATCGAACAGAATACGAATGCCGCGCTGGTGCGCACCGTCAACCAGGGCACGCAGGTCAGCTTCATTACCCATATTCGCATCGAGCGTGGTCCAGTCCTGAGTGTAATAGCCGTGATAAGCGTAGTGGGGGAAATCGCCTTTGGTGCCGCCGCCGACCCAACCGTGAATTTGCTCAAACGGTGCGCTGATCCACAAGGCGTTGACGCCCAACTTTTGCAGGTAGTCGAGTTTACTGGTGAGTCCGCGCAAATCGCCACCGTGGAAAGTGCCAATTTCCTGCATGCCGTCGTTGCGACGTCCGTAGCTGTGGTCGTTGCCTGGGTCACCATTTACAAAGCGATCCGTCAGAACGAAATACACCGTAGCGTTATGCCAGTCGAAAGCAGCCGGGGCATCGGTTTCTGCCCGTTCCAGCAGCAACAGCCCGTTACTGGCTGCGGCAGGCTGTAGGGTAATCGACCCATTCTTTACGGTTGCCGTTTGTTTGCTGTAGTAATCGCGCACCACGGCACCTTCCGGAAAGGTCTGGCTCACATCCAGTGTTAACGGCGAACCATCCCATTTCGGGCACTGGCGAATCTGGGTCGTGACAGGGTCTGCGGCGCTTTTTACCGAAAGCATCAACGTTGGCGTTCCGGAGCGGGTATCGACTTCCAGCGTGTAATCGCCGTCTTTGAATAAACGCCACTGCGGCGGCGCGCCTTCACACGGTTTTAGCGATAGCATCTGGTTGAGTTTTATCGCATCAGCAGGCTGCCAGCACTGTTGGTCAAAATTCAGGATTAAAGGACGAGTCCCCTTCGTCAACGCTGCATGGCTGACGAATTTACCCGTACCTTCCGCTTCGAAGTTGGGGAGTCCCTGAGAAGTCCATGATGAGGCGATGGCAATGCCGGGCATGAGCGCCAGCGCAACGGCGGCAAGTTTCATAATGCTGTCCTTGGTGCTGCTGTTTTCGCCAGTTTGCCAGTGAAATCAGGCTGGAAACTCATCCTTTGAGTCGATTCCGCCAGGAGGAGAAGTGAGGGTGAGCGATCGCGTTCAAAAAATGAACTTATTTTGCGATAACCTCCACATTTTCTTCGAATTAATGGCACCCTGAACCGTTAATGCGTGACATAGTTTCAGAATTGGACTATTCCTTTGGGTGCTCTTGACGGCTATTTTTGATATGATTTGAGATTCATCTCTCATTTTTGTGAAAAATATAAGGTGTTGGAATGTATAAATCCGACCAGGAGACCTAATGATATTGACTCCCATTCGACGATATGGGGCAATGATTCTTATGTTACTCACCGTTGCATTTTCGGGTGAGGTGCTGGCAAAGACACACACGGCGACAACGAGTCACAAGCCCCAGATAACCAAGGCAAGTAATAAACAGGTTAGCAGTAAACAAGAGTATTCTCGCAATAGTGCAAAGAGTAGTTCACTTCCTGATTTGCGAAAATACCCTTCCGGAACACCAAGGAAAAAAGCGTTTCTCCGGACGGTTATGCCTTATATTACCAGTCAAAATGCTGCCATTACTGCGGACCGTAACTGGCTGATTTCAAAACAGTACCAGAATCGCTGGTCACCGACTGAGCGTACGCGTATGAAAGACATCGCGAAGCGCTACAAGGTGAGCTGGTCTGGCAACACGCGTAAAATTCCGTGGAATACGCTGCTTGAGCGCGTAGACATTATCCCGACGAGCATGGTGGCAACCATGGCTGCGGCCGAAAGCGGCTGGGGTACGTCGAAGCTGGCGCGTAGCAACAACAACCTGTTTGGCATGAAATGTGGCAAAGGTCGTTGTAACAATGCCCCTGGTAAGGTGAAAGGCTACTCACAGTTTGAATCGGTGAAAGAGTCGGTGAATGCTTACGTCATCAACCTGAACACGCACCCGGCTTACTCTTCTTTCCGTAAATCACGTGCGCAGCTGCGTAAAGCCGATCAGGAAGTCACCGCTACCGCGATGATCCATAAGCTGAAGGGTTATTCCACTAAAGGACAGAGCTACAACAACTATCTGTTCGCAATGTATCAGGATAACCAGCGTTTAATCGCCGCGCATATGTAATTCTGTGTGCCGGATGGCGGCTTCGCCGTATCCGGCAATAATCCTCACAGCAACACTTCGCTGTTCACATCGCGATACTCTTTTGGCGTCGTGTCGTACTCTTTCTTGAAGACCGAATAGAAATACTGCAGAGACGGATAGCCGCACATCTGTGAAATTTCGTTGATTGAAAGCGTGGTAGAAATCAACAGACTGCGCGCTTTTTCCAGCTTTTCGGCATGAATCACGGCGTGAATAGTCTCTCCGACCTCTTCTTTAAAACGCTTCTCCAGATTTGAACGTGAAATCCCTACTGAATCAAGAACTTGCTCAACCTTAATCCCTTTGCAGGCATGATTGCGGATAAAGTGCATCGCCTGAATGACGGCAGGATCGGTCAAGGAGCGGTAATCGGTTGAGCGCCGCTCAACCACGCGCACCGGAGGAACCAGAATGCGTTGCAGCGGCAGCGCCTCATTCGCCAGCAAGCGGTGCAGAAGTTTTGCGGCCTGGTAGCCCATCTGCCGGGCTCCCTGAGCCACGGATGACAGCGCTACCCGTGACAAGTAACGGGTCAGTTCTTCGTTATCTATTCCTATCACGCATAGCTTTTCCGGTACCGGGATATGTAGGTGCTCGCAGACCTGCAGGACGTGTCGTGCCCGCGCGTCGGTGACCGCGATAATGCCGGTTTGCGGCGGCAACGTTTGTAGCCAGTCTGCCAGACGATTTTGCGCGTGCTGCCAGTTTTCCGGCGCAGTTTCCAGCCCCTGGTAGACTACGCCTCGGTACTTTTCTTTAGCCACCAACTGGCAAAAGGCATATTCACGTTCTGCGGCCCAGCGTTTACCGCTTGAGGAAGGCAGGCCGTAAAACGCAAAACGGTTAACCCCTTTCTCTTTCAGATGCAGAAAAGCGCTTTCTACCAGCGCGTGGTTGTCGGTAGCAATGTAATGTACCGGGGGATAATCTTGCTCCCGATGGTAGGAACCCCCAACGCCGATGATCGGAACATCGACATCGGCAAGTAATTGCGCAATGTCATCATCGTCATAATCGGCAATAACGCCATCGCCTAGCCAGTCTTTAATATTATCGATACGGGCGCGGAAATCTTCCTCAATGAATATATCCCACTCGGATTGCGATGCCTGTAAATATTCACCCACTCCTTCTACCACCTGACGGTCATAGGCTTTATTGGCATTGAATAACAGAGTGATGCGGTGACGTTTATCAAACATAAGAACCTGTCCTGGAAAGGTTAACGTGGGCCTGTCGATACTAGCAAAACCGCCGGTACGACTGCTTGATGAAGCGTGACAAATTTCCTGATTGCCTGAGGCCAGGCAAAATTTACATACTGTCAGCGGGATGACAATTGTCATTTTTCATCTGCGCATTACGGTTTTTTGTTTAATGGCTAACCTTCGATCGCGATCGCTTTTTTATTTCGTTTTTCAGCGTGTTTTTTTGGGAGCCAGCGCACGTTTGGGTATTCTCTTAATAGCGGTGTGAAATAACGTAATTGAGCAATAAATCAGGAAATTCCAGTATAGCCATATCGCAGTTTACTTACCGTATTACCTGATTATGGAGCTTATTATGCCGGCTTATTTTGACCAACTCGATCGTGTTCGTTTTGAAGGTACTCAATCCACCAACCCGCTCGCATTTCGCCATTACAATCCTGACGAAATCGTGTTGGGCAAACGTATGGAAGATCATCTGCGTTTTGCTGCCTGCTACTGGCATACCTTCTGCTGGAACGGTGCGGATATGTTCGGTATGGGCGCTTTCGATCGTCCGTGGCAGCAGCCTGGTGAAGCACTGGCGCTGGCGAAACGCAAAGCGGACGTGGCATTTGAGTTCTTCCACAAGCTGAACGTGCCTTACTACTGCTTCCATGATGTGGATGTCTCGCCTGAAGGGGCTTCACTGAAAGAGTACAAAAACAACTTTGCGCAGATGGTTGATGTGCTGGCGGCAAAACAGGAACAGAGCGGCGTGAAGCTGCTGTGGGGAACAGCAAACTGCTTTACCAACCCACGCTACGGTGCGGGTGCGGCAACAAACCCGGATCCAGAAGTGTTCAGCTGGGCCGCCACGCAGGTGGTTACGGCCATGGATGCCACGCACAAGTTAGGCGGTGAAAACTACGTTCTGTGGGGTGGTCGTGAAGGCTATGAGACGCTGCTGAATACCGATCTGCGTCAGGAACGTGAGCAAATTGGTCGCTTCATGCAACTGGTGGTGGAACACAAACACAAAACCGGTTTCCAGGGCACTTTGCTTATCGAGCCGAAACCGCAGGAACCGACCAAGCACCAGTACGACTACGATGCGGCGACCGTCTACGGCTTCCTCAAGCAGTTCGGTCTGGAAAAAGAGATCAAACTGAATATCGAAGCTAACCATGCCACGCTGGCGGGCCACTCGTTCCATCACGAAATCGCCACCGCTATCGCGCTGGGTCTGTTTGGCTCTGTTGATGCCAACCGTGGTGACGCGCAGCTGGGCTGGGACACTGATCAGTTCCCGAACAGCGTAGAAGAGAACGCGCTGGTGATGTACGAAATCCTGAAAGCGGGCGGTTTCACCACCGGTGGCCTGAACTTCGATGCCAAAGTGCGTCGTCAGAGTACCGATAAATATGATCTGTTCTATGGTCATATTGGTGCGATGGATACCATGGCACTGTCGTTGAAAATTGCGGCCCGTATGATTGAAGACGGTGGTCTGGATCAGCGCGTGGCAAAACGTTATGCCGGTTGGAATGGTGAGCTGGGCCAGCAAATTCTGAAAGGGCAGATGACGCTGACGGAAATTGCGCAGTACGCTGAACAACATAACCTGGCGCCGGTGCACCAGAGCGGTCATCAGGAATTGCTGGAAAATCTGGTGAACCATTATTTGTTCGACAAATAACGGGTTTCTGAGAACGTCCGTAAGCCCGGTCAGCTCGCGCTACCGGGCCTTTCTTTAAGGAACGATGCCTTATGTATATCGGGATAGATCTTGGCACATCAGGCGTAAAGGCCATCCTGCTCAACGAGCAGGGGGATGTGGTCGCTTCGCACACGGAGAAACTCACCGTCTCGCGCCCGCATCCGTTATGGTCTGAACAAGACCCTGAGCAGTGGTGGTCGGCAACGGATCGGGCTTTGAAAGCGCTGGGTCAGCAGCATTCGCTTCGCGAGGTGAAAGCGTTGGGGATTGCCGGACAGATGCACGGCGCGACGCTACTGGATGAGCAACAGAAGGTATTGCGTCCGGCTATTCTGTGGAACGATGGTCGCTGTGGTGAAGAGTGCGTGATGCTGGAGAATCAGGTTCCGCAGTCTCGTGCGATCACCGGCAACCTGATGATGCCTGGCTTTACCGCGCCAAAACTGCTGTGGGTGCAACGCCATGAGCCGGAAATGTTCAACCAGATTGATAAAGTCCTGCTGCCGAAAGATTACCTGCGTTTGCGCATGACCGGTGATTTTGCCAGCGATATGTCTGATGCGGCAGGGACAATGTGGCTGGATGTCGCGAAGCGTGACTGGAGCGATGTCATGCTGGCTGCTTGTAAACTGACTCGCGCACATATGCCTGCGCTCTATGAAGGCAGCGAGATTACCGGAACCTTGTTGCCAGATGTCGCTAAAGCCTGGGGAATTCAGGAGATTGCGGTTGTTGCCGGAGGTGGTGATAACGCGGCGGGAGCGGTTGGCGTAGGCATGATGAATGCCGGTCAGGCGATGCTTTCGCTGGGGACGTCCGGTGTCTATTTTGCGGTGAGTGATGGTTTCCTTAGCAAACCGGAAAGTGCGGTTCACAGTTTTTGCCATGCTTTGCCTGAGCGATGGCATCTGATGTCTGTGATGTTAAGTGCGGCATCGTGTCTGGACTGGGCGGCAAAATTAACCGGACTGGCGAGCGTTCCTGCATTGATTGACGCTGCGCAGCAGGCCGATGAACACGCGGAGCCGGTCTGGTTTTTACCTTATCTTTCCGGTGAACGTACGCCGCATAACAATCCGCAGGCCAAGGGCGTATTTTTCGGTCTGACGCATCAGCATGGTCCGGCAGAACTGGCGCGGGCGGTGCTGGAAGGTGTGGGGTTTGCGCTGGCTGACGGTATGGACGTGGTACATGCCTGCGGCGTGCTGCCCGCCAGCATTACGTTGATTGGCGGCGGGGCGCGCAGTGAATACTGGCGTCAGATGCTATCTGACATCAGCGGATTGCAGCTGGATTATCGTACCGGCGGTGATGTCGGCCCTGCACTTGGTGCGGCGCGACTGGCGCAAATTGCCATGAATCCGCAGCGGCCTTTATCAGACCTTCTGCCTCAGCTTACGCTGGAACAAGCGCATTATCCTGACGCCGGGCGCCACGCGCTTTACCAACAACGTCGGGAAACCTTCCGCCGAATCTACCAGCAGTTGCAACCGCTGATGTCCTGATCCTCGTTCCCCTCTGGTAAACAGAGGGGATTTATCAAATATATATTTCAATCCAATAAATAGTTAGTACGCATGGATTTATTCTGAAAGTCCGGCGTAGTGCCATTTTTCTGTGTTGTCTTTAGCGGGTTATTCATATTGTATCCATGATGGATAAGGAGATCCCAATGAAGACGACAAGGCTGTTGCCATGGATATTATTCCTGTCTGGCGCACTGATTTACGTTATTGGCTTATGGCAGGCATGCCCGTTATTGAGTGGCAAAGGCTATTTTCTGGGCGTGCTAATGACAGGGATGTTTGTGGCGTATGTTTATCAGCGTGCAGTGAATCTCAATCAGAGCGACGAACGCTTCGCCTCTGTATGTCAAATGGTCACACTCATCACGGCAGGATTGCTGCTGGTGGGTGTATGGAATGCCCCGTTATCTCCCCTCGAAAAAGGGCTGTACCCGGTGGCATTCATCGTATGTTTACTGGGGCAAGTTTTGTTGCTACGTCTGCAAAATATGGGGGATTAACTCACCAGCCTGCGCGTATCGATACGCTGCAACAGTATGGACAACAGTAAACTACCTGCCAGCGTGGCGCTGAAAATCCACAGCATATCCAGCGGTGGCCAGTTTTTGAGTTCAATTCCGTTGGTTCGTAGTGCGTGAATGATCAGCGCATGAAAACCATAAATGCCCAATGAATGGCGAGAAATAAGGCCCAGTAGCGGCAGAGTACGTGTGCTGAGCGTATTTTTGACCAGCGTCAGGAGTGAGACGGCGCAAATAAATACCGCAGGGCCGCAGTAGAGGTACCAGGTGTCGGCAAAATTGCCTCGCCAGCGCAGTTCATGCAATGTGCCACGAGAAATAATAAATACTGCGGTAATGAATAACGCCGCACAGAGCCAGCTGAGCGCGCGCTTTTGCGTATCCATCATGCCAATCGCCCGGCCCAGCATGCCGTACAGGATGTAATAGAAGGTGTCGCCGCTGATGTACAGGTTAATGGGTAGCCATTCAAAACCGCCAATTTTTTGCGAGACGGTGTTGGGATTGGCAATCACGCCTATCACCACCATCAACGCCAGCAGCATCTTGCCGCTGATATTTTTCACCTGTATCAGCGGAGAAACCAGGTAGATGACGGCGATCGCGAAGAAAAACCACAGATGATAGAACACCGGCTTTTGCAGCAGGTTCTTCAGCGACAGCTCAGCGTTGATCGAGGTAAACAGCAGGATATAGGCCAGCGCCACGCTGCTGTAAAACAGAATGCAGAGCGCGATGCGCAGGAAATGGCGCGGTTTGGCGCTACGCTCACCAAAAAACAGATAGCCCGAAATCATAAAGAACAGCGGAACGCTGACCCGAGAGGCTGAATTGAGCACGTTAGCCAGATCCCAATTCAACGGGCTGACGCTTTGCGCATTGGTGATGTACCAGGTCGTGGTGTGGATCATCACGACCATTAAACAGGCTATCCCGCGCAGGTTATCAATCCAGAAAATTTTGGGCTGCATCAGTTCCTCTGTGTCCATTAAAAAAAGTCTGACCGATATTTTGCGAACGTAGCTCACTGGAATAATCCGAGTTCTTACGCTAAAGCTTGAGATGGTCTGATGAGATTCTCAAAATAGGATCTGTTTCCAGACACTAATAATAAGACTGACCAGCAAACCAGGCGGTAATAAAATGATGATGAAGTATTTCTTTCCCACAATCGCTACCCTTTTGCTGGTAGCGTGCGCTGACACACAACCGTCTGCACCCGCGCAGAAAGCGCAAAAGGTTAAGGTCAGTGCCACACGTTCGCTGGATATGGAGTCATTGTGCAAAAATGAGGCGGCGCAACGCTACAACACTGGCGCGCAGAAAATTGATATCTCCGGCCTGGAGCAATTCCAGGGCAGCTATGAGATGCGTGGTTCTACCTTCCGTAAAGAGAGTTTTGTCTGTTCTTTTGACGCAGATGGGCAGTTTTTGCACCTTTCCATGCGCTAAGTTCCCCCTTTTTCCCGTTTCGTACTGTATATCTTGCAGCCAGCGGGTATACTGATCGCTTCCTTTAAATCCACACGTATCCAGCACGAAATAATATGCAAAAGTTTGATACCAGGACCTTCCAGGGCTTGATCCTGACCTTACAGGATTACTGGGCTCGCCAGGGCTGCACCATTGTTCAACCATTGGACATGGAAGTCGGCGCGGGAACATCTCACCCAATGACCTGCCTGCGTGCGCTGGGGCCGGAACCGATGGCGACTGCTTATGTGCAGCCTTCCCGTCGTCCGACCGATGGCCGCTATGGCGAAAACCCGAACCGCTTACAGCACTACTATCAGTTCCAGGTAGTGATTAAGCCGTCACCGGACAACATTCAGGAGCTGTACCTGGGTTCTCTGAAAGAGCTGGGTATGGACCCGACCATTCACGATATTCGTTTCGTGGAAGATAACTGGGAAAACCCGACGCTGGGTGCCTGGGGTCTGGGTTGGGAAGTGTGGCTGAACGGCATGGAAGTGACTCAGTTCACCTACTTCCAGCAGGTTGGTGGTCTGGAATGTAAACCAGTAACCGGGGAAATTACCTACGGTCTGGAACGTCTGGCCATGTACATTCAGGGCGTAGACAGCGTTTACGACCTGGTCTGGAGCGACGGCCCGCTGGGTAAAACCACTTACGGTGACGTGTTCCATCAGAACGAAGTGGAGCAATCCACCTACAACTTTGAATACGCCGACGTGGACTTCCTGTTCACCTGCTTCGAGCAGTACGAGAAAGAAGCGCAGCAGCTGCTGGCGCTGGAAAATCCGCTGCCGCTGCCTGCGTATGAACGTATTCTGAAAGCCGCCCATAGCTTCAACCTGCTGGATGCGCGTAAAGCCATCTCCGTCACCGAGCGTCAGCGCTATATCCTGCGCATTCGCACCCTGACCAAAGCAGTGGCAGAAGCTTACTACGCTTCCCGTGAAGCCCTTGGCTTCCCGATGTGCAACAAAGACAAATAAGAGGCGGCCATGTCTGAGAAAACTTTTCTGGTGGAAATCGGCACTGAAGAGCTGCCACCAAAAGCACTGCGCAGCCTGGCTGAGTCCTTTGCTGCAAACTTTACCGCGGAGCTGGACAACGCTGGCATCGCGCACGGCAACGTTGAGTGGTTTGCTGCACCGCGTCGCCTGGCGCTGAAAGTCGCGAATCTGGCGGAATCTCAACCCGATCGTGAAGTTGAAAAACGCGGTCCGGCCATTGCCCAGGCGTTTGACGCTGAAGGCAAACCGAGCAAAGCGGCAGAAGGTTGGGCACGTGGCTGCGGCATCACGGTTGATCAGGCTGAGCGTCTGACTACCGACAAAGGCGAATGGCTGCTATATCGCGCGCATGTGAAAGGCGAAAGCGCTGAAACGCTGCTGCCAAACATGATTGCCACTTCGCTGGCGAAGCTGCCGATCCCGAAACTGATGCGCTGGGGCGCGTCTGACGTTCACTTCGTGCGTCCGGTTCACACCGTGACTCTGCTGCTGGGCGACAAAGTTATTCCGGCAACGATTCTGGGCATTCAGTCCGATCGTGTGATCCGTGGACACCGCTTTATGGGCGAGCCGGAATTCACTATCGATTCTGCCGATCAGTATCCGGAAATCCTGCGTGAGCGAGGCAAAGTCATTGCGGATTACGCTGAGCGTAAAGCGAAAATCAAAGCCGATGCTGAAGAAGCGGCGCGTAAGATTGGCGGTAACGCTGACCTGAGCGAAAGCCTGCTGGAAGAAGTCACCTCGCTGGTAGAATGGCCGGTAGTGCTTACCGCGAAATTCGAAGAGAAATTCCTCGCTGTTCCGTCTGAAGCGCTGGTACACACCATGAAAGGTGACCAGAAGTACTTCCCGGTTTATGCGAACGACGGCAAATTGCTGCCGAACTTTATCTTCGTTGCCAACATCGAATCGAAAGATCCGACCCAGATTATCTCCGGTAACGAGAAGGTTGTTCGTCCGCGTCTGGCGGATGCCGAGTTCTTCTTCAATACCGACCGTAAAAAACGCCTGGAAGACCATCTGCCGCGTCTGCAAACCGTGCTGTTCCAACAGCAACTGGGTACGCTGCGCGATAAGACTGACCGTATCCAGGCGCTGGCGGGCTGGATTGCTGGTCAAATTGGCGCTGACGTTAACCACGCAACGCGTGCTGGCCTGCTGTCCAAGTGCGACCTGATGACCAACATGGTCTTCGAGTTCACCGACACTCAGGGCGTGATGGGAATGCACTACGCGCGTCACGATGGCGAAGCGGAAGATGTCGCTGTGGCGCTGAACGAGCAGTATCAGCCGCGTTTTGCCGGTGATGACCTGCCGTCTAACCCGGTGGCTTGTGCCGTGGCGATTGCTGACAAGATGGACACCCTGGCGGGTATCTTCGGTATTGGTCAGCATCCGAAAGGCGACAAAGACCCGTTTGCGCTGCGTCGTGCTGCGCTGGGCGTGCTGCGTATCATCGTTGAGAAGAACCTGAATCTGGATCTGCAAACGCTGACGGAAGAGGCTGTTCGTCTGTATGGCGACAAGCTGACCAACGCCAACGTGGTGGATGACGTTATCGACTTTATGCTTGGTCGCTTCCGCGCCTGGTATCAGGACGAAGGTTATACCGTCGATACCATTCAGGCCGTGCTGGCTCGTCGTCCGACTCGTCCGGCTGATTTCGACGCACGTATGAAGGCGGTTTCGCACTTCCGTACCCTGGAGGCCGCGTCCGCGCTGGCTGCCGCGAACAAGCGCGTATCAAATATTCTGGCGAAGTCTGAAGAAACGCTGAATGACCGTGTGAATGCGGCAACGCTGAAAGAGCCGGAAGAAATTGCGCTGGCGATGCAGGTTGTGGTGCTGCGCGATAAGCTGGAGCCTGTTTTCGCCGCTGGCCATTACCAGGAAGCGCTGGTTGAGTTAGCGGAACTGCGTGAGCCGGTTGATGCGTTCTTCGAGAAAGTGATGGTCAACGTAGAAGATAAAGATCTGCGTATCAACCGTCTCTCCATGCTCGAAAAACTGCGCGAACTGTTCCTGCGCGTGGCGGATATTTCGCTGCTGCAGTAACGGTCCTGAGCTGACTTAGAAAATGCCGGATGGCAGCTTCGCCTTATCCGGCCTACGAGATAAACACCAGTAGGCCGGATAAGCATTGCGCCATCCGGCATTTTTTTATGTTGTTAGCGCAGCTGTAATTTAGTCAGACAGGTCTGGCTGTCTTCCATGGTCTTAATGGGATACTCCGCTTTTTTGCCGTTGTAGCTTACTGCGATGGTGCCTGCCATATTGCGCGGTAGCCAAACCCCGACGAAGCCATTTCGACCGCTCTTCATCTCTTTTTGTAGCACTACGTCACCCTTGTTATCCGTCACTTTGACATTGAATGTCTTCTCCGGCATTTCTCCCTGGCAACCGGAAAGGCTGTGGTTGAAGCAAGGATGTGTTTGCCATTCATAAGGGGCAAATGACAGATAGAACTTGTCACCGAGCGGCAGGGTATAGATCTGATCGCCTGAAGAGAGCTTCAGTTCAGTGCTGGTGACGGATGCCGAGTAGGGCAGTGGGCGGCTCTGGGGAGACTGGTCAATGGCCTCGACGATTTGCTCGACGGATTTTCCGCTGAGCCCGTGTTCCGCCAAAAAAGTGGCTTCAGGGGTTGCGGCGAACGCGCTACCGGTGGTGAGTAAACCTAAAACCAGCAACAATGAGGATTTCGACATAGCTTCAATTCCTTGTGAACGTTGTGGAATACAGACTGGCTCACTATAAAGCTTGCCCTTAGGGAAAGGTCAAAGGGGCGACGGGTAAAGTAATGCAAAGACGCGTGTGGGCGAGGCGTTTTAAGAAGTACAGATAAAAAAAATCCCCGCCGTTTGGCAGGGATTCAGAATCTTGAGCTTTTTAAGCTTACAGGCTGGTTACGTTGCCAGCTGCCGGGCCTTTAGCGCCGCTTTCGATGGTGAAGGAAACTTTCTGACCTTCGTCCAGAGATTTGTAGCCATCGTTCTGGATAGCAGAGAAGTGTACGAACACGTCTTTAGAGCCATCGTCAGGAGTGATGAAGCCGAAACCTTTGTCAGCGTTGAACCATTTTACGATACCAGTCATTTTACCGGACATAGTGTATTACCTTTTAAAAAATAAGTGTGCCTTTCGGCGATATGGCGTGCTTTACAGATTTTTTAACAGTAAAGGAAATGCTCACTACGAAGGGTATCAACGATAACTCTTGAAGGGACTTGCCTTACTAACTGCTGTAATGGTCTGTACGTCAAACCGTTGAGGGCATTAACTCATTTTACGCATGTGGATGCAACTACTATTTTCTTTTTTGTGGATAACCTTCGTAAGGGAACGGCCCCGTTACAGGACCGTTCTTAAGCAAAATTGAAAAATAGTTCAATCCATCAGTTGCTTACTTAATCTTGGATCTGCCTGGATCAGGCGCATTAACTTCAATTCGGTAGTGGAAGGCTTTACGCGTTTAGACTCCCATTCATGAACCATCGCGACTGTCACGCCCATTACTCGGGCAAAATCATCTGTTTTTAAACCCGTCCCTCGTCGTAACTGTTCAAATTCGGTGAAAGGGTTGGTTTTTTGCGGCAGAGTGACCGTCTGCGATACATCTTTAAAAACAATCTGCTCCAGACTGCTCAGCAGTTCAAACATAGGATCTTTGTATTCCATTGAGAACTCCTACAAATCACACAGCGGGATCGTGAATTTCTTCGAAGCTCATTAAGAGTAGTCGCAAAAAATGAAGTCGGATTCGGGGTTTGAGAGATGGATTCGTTTCAGCAAACGGTGGGCAACAATCTATTGCTGGCTAACGAACTGATAAAGGTCGGGATCTCCGAACGATCGATTCCGATTGTAAAGATGACTAAAATATGACGCCGAGTAGTAAATGCAGCATTGTTTAGCAAAACGAACGGTGGTGGGAACGGTTATTTTCCCCCACAAGATTATGCGGAAAGGGTATCTTGCGGGGCTGACCTGGACTATCCTTGTTAACGTCAGGCACGCGGGTGTCGTTGTGCGCATTTTTGGGTGAAAGGAGTATTAAAATGGCGACAGGTAAGTCCTGCTCTCGCTGGTTTGCGCCTGTTTTGGCGCTCTTAATGGTAGTTGGCCTGAGTGGGTGTTTTGATAAAGAAGGCGATCAACGCAAAGCGTTTATCGATTTTCTGCAGAATACTGCAATGCGTAGCGGAGAGCGTTTACCAACGCTGACCGCCGATCAGAAAAAACAGTTTGGCCCGTTTGTGTCCGATTACGCGATTCTGTATGGCTATTCGCAGCAGGTTAATCAGGCGATGGACTCCGGTCTGCGTCCGGTGGTTGATAGCGTAAATGCGATTCGTGTTCCTCAGGATTATGTGACTCAGCGTGAGCCGCTGCGTCAGGCAAATGGTGCGCTAGGTGTATTAGGGCAACAGTTGCAGAATGCGAAACTACAGGCAGATGCTGCGCATGGCGCGCTGAAGCAGGGCGAAGATCTGAAGCCGGTCTTTGACCAGGTTTACAATAAAGTCGTCACTGTACCTGCAGAGGCGTTACAGCCGCTGATCCCTGCAGCGCAAATCTTCACGCAGCAGTTAGTGCAGGTTGGTGATTTTGTGGCGCAGCAGGATACGCAGGTGAGCTTTGTCGCCAACGGTATCCAGTTCCCAACGTCACAGCAGGCAAGTCAGTACAACACGCTGATTGGCCCGTTGGCTTCTCAACATCAGGCATTTAACCAGGCCTGGACTGCTGCGGTGAATGCCGCTCAGTAATTAAGCCGCTGTAAGATATGGAGGGCCGGGTGAGCGTAAGCGCTACCCGGCCTTTTGTTTATCGCGCGACCTGCGGGTTTACGCAGTTCTTCTCAACGCGTCCTTGCAGCGAATCGATTAAGTTATCCACCGCACAGGCCGCCATGTTATAGCGCGTTTCGTGCGTGGCTGAACCAATGTGCGGCACAGCAACCACGTTTGGCAGCGACAGCAGCGGTGAGTCTGCCGGTAATGGCTCCTGCTCAAACACATCCAGACCAGCGGCATGAATTTCGCCGTTTTGCAGGGCGGCAATCAGTGCTTTTTCATCGACCACCGGCCCACGTCCGGCGTTAATGAAAATGGCGGAAGACTTCATTTTGGCAAACTGTTCGGTGCTGAACAGATGATGCGTTTCGTCGGTTAACGGCAGGATCAGGCAGACAAAATCGGATTCTTGTAACAGCGTATCAAGATCGCAGTAGCGCGCATTGAAGCGTTCTTCTGCTTCCTGATGATGACGGCGCGCATTATAGAGAATCGGCATGCTAAAGCCGAAATGCGCACGTTGTGCCAGCGCCAAGCCAATACGGCCCATGCCGACAATCCCCAGCGTTTTGTGGTGCACATCCGTACCGAACCAGTCCGGGCCGATACTTTTGGTCCATTCACCGACCTTCACCCGTTCAGCCACTTCTACCACGCGGCGAGCGGTGCTTAACACCAGCGCCATCACCGTATCGGCGACGGTTTCTGTCAGTACGGTTGGCGTGTGCATCAACAGTACCTTACGCGCGTTAAGGGCATCGACGTCGAAGTTGTCATAGCCGACGGAAATCGTGGAGGTCGCACGCAGTTTCGGCATTTTCTCCAGTAGAGCGGTATTGACGGCTTCACTGGAGCCCAGTAGACCTTCCGCATTGGCAAACGCTTCGGCGTGCTGTGCGACCGTTTCCGGGCGCAGGTTAGGCACACGAGTCACAGTAAAATGCTCTTCCAGGCGATGCAGTAAATCGTCAGGTAACGCTTTATAGAGAATAATGGACGGCTTCATGCGAATCTCCGTAAGTTAAAATTTAAGCGTGGCGTGCGCCAATAGGTAGCTGTTGATTATTAGCAGGCTTAACAATGAGAGTTAGCCATACTGAGACAAAAAGCGCTACCCCCATAAAAATGTACGAGGCGGACGGGCTGCCGGTAGCGCCATTGAGGTAGCCGACAAACCATGAACCAAAGAATGAGCCTAGTGCGCCCATACTGTTAATCAGCGCCATTGCCCCCCCGGCAACGTTACGCGGCAGCATTTCCGGAATGATGGCAAAGAAAGGACCATAAGGGGCATACATTGCCGCACCCGCAATAACCAACAGCGTGTAAGAAATCCAGAAGTGGTCTGCGCCCACGGCCCAGGAGCCGATAAAAGCGAAAGCAGCTATCAGTAACAGTGGCCAGACAAACAGCTTACGATTTTGCAGTTTATCGGAGGCCCAGGAAACGAGGATCATCGCCGCAGTCGCCGCCAGATAAGGTACGGATGACAGCCAGCCAACCTCAACCATCCCCAGATTTGCACCGCCGTTGCGGATAATCGACGGCAGCCACAGGACAAAACCATAGACGCCAATACTCCAGGTGAAATACTGCATACACAGCAGGATGACGTTACGTGAGCGGAAAGCCTCGCTATAGTTCCGTACGGCTTTGATTCCTTGCTGCTCTTTTTCCAGTTGTGCCTGAAGGGCGGCTTTTTCAGATTCTGACAGCCAACCGACCTGAGACGGTTTGTCTTTTACCAGCACCCACCAGCAGAACGCCCAGATGATGGCCGGGAAGCCCTCGATGATGAACATTTCCCGCCAGCCCAGCGCCTGGATCAGATACCCGGAAACCACGGACATCCACAGGACGGTAACCGGGTTACCGAGGATCAGGAAAGTGTTTGCACGCGAACGCTCGGACTTCGTAAACCAGTTACTGATATAAATCAGCATTGCGGGCATGACCGCGGCTTCAACGACGCCAAGAATAAAGCGGATGGCGGCAAGCATTGGAATATTGCTGACCATGCCGGTTAACGACGCACAGGCACCCCAGAGGATCAGACAGACAAAAATCAGTTTTCGTACGCTGCGACGCTCGGCGTAAATCGCGCCTGGGATCTGGAAGAAGAAATAGCCGAGGAAAAACAGCGCGCCCAGCAGGGAAGAGATCCCTTTAGTAATGCCGAGATCCTCGTTGATACCGGCGGCGGAGGCGAAGCTGAAGTTCGCGCGGTCGAGATACGCCAGGCTGTACGTGATAAACACGATTGGCATGATGTACCACCAGCGTTTTGCTGCATTTGTTGAGCTATTCATAGACTGCCCTCTGATTATGCTGTTACGCCGCCTCTGAATGTAGGGTACAGAGACAGAGTTGGCCGGGAATTTATTCCCCTAATTGTTCACGTGTGGGTAATCCTTCGCTGTCGCCCTGAACCTGAATGGCCAGAGCGCCAATTTTATTGCCGCGGGTCACCGCCTGATGCAGCGAGCGACCTTCCAGCAGGGCGCTGATAACGCCGACCGCAAAGCCATCGCCTGCGCCGACGGTGTCGACCACGTTGTCGACTTTTACCGGTGCGACGCAGCCCTGCTCGCCGTTGGCGGCTTTATACCAGGCGCCATCGGCCCCTGTTTTGATGATCACGGCCTTCACCCCGTGGCGCAGATAAAAGTCGGCGATGGCTTCAGGCGTCTGCTGACCGGTTAAAATCATGCCCTCTTTTAATCCAGGCAAAACCCAGTCGGCCTGGAATGCCAAACGGTTCAGTTTTTCCACCATCTCGGCTTCGCTTTTCCACAGCACAGGGCGTAAATTCGGGTCGAACGAGATGGTCTTCCCTTGTGCTTTCAGTGTGCGGGCGGTATGGGCTAACAGTTCATAAGAGCTGGCAGAAAGTGCCGCCGCTACGCCGCTCAGGTGCAGGTGGCGCGCGCTGGCGAAGTAGGCTTCGTGATAATCCTCAATGCTGAGGTGGCTGGCAGCGGAACCTTTGCGGAAGTATTCCACAATGGGATCGGTTCCATTTTCGACCTTAGATTTAAGCTGAAAGCCGGTAGCGTAACGCTCGTCCTGGGTGACTCCCTGCGCATCAATCCCTTCTTTTTCCAGCGACTTAACGATAAAACGGCCAAAACTGTCGTTGCCTACACGGCTTACCCAACCGACCTTCAGGCCCAGCCGGGCAAGACCGGTCGCCACATTGAGTTCAGCGCCAGCAACGCGCTTGATAAACTGCTCCACATCCGCCAGTTCGCCGGTTTGCGTGGCGACAAACATCGCCATCGCTTCACCAATCGTTACCACATCCAGTGACTTTTTCATGCGTTACTCCTCGCGTAACAACTCGACGTAACGGCGGGTAACCGCCGCCAAATCCTGCCCTTCCAGGGGAAACTCAATGCCGCGTGGAACATCGCCCGGCAGCGTTTTCAACAGCGTCAGCCAGCGCGGATCGGCTGCATCAGGCGGTACGGCACGGTAGCTGTCGCGATGTGCAACGGCGGCTTTGACATGGATATACCCAACGGTTGACGCCAGTTTCTGCGCCGCCTGTTCCGGGGAGTCGCCCACCCACAGCCAGTTGCCCATATCGAAGGTCAGAGATATCGGCAGATTTTGCGTCTGGCAGGCTTCGTTAAAGCGCTGCATCGGCTTCAGGCGTCCGCAGGCGGTCTGATCGTTTTCGACAACCAGTTCCATTCCGCTGTTGTCCAGCCATTCACGTAACACGTTGAACTGTTCTGTATGGGAGAAATGGCCGAGGGAGACTTTTAGCCATAGCGCCTGCAGGGCCTGTGCTTCTTCAAGTAGCGCAGGAAGTCGGGGATTGAGGCTACCGTCCTCAAGGAACAACGGCTCAGGCGCTGAGTAACAGGCCAGCAGGCCGAAGATTTCGATAGCAGATGCCACCGTAGACAGCGTGTGCAGCTCGGCGTCGGTCAGCAATTCGCGGCGGATTTCGACGCCGTCAGCACCGGCTTCAGCGATAATGGGCAGCATTGCCGTTTGCCCGCCAGCGGCCCGTACCTGGTCGTGGCCGTAAGCGGCGGTGACCACCATAATTTTTCTTTTCATGGAAACTCCAGACTAGCGTTCTTGCTATAACGCTAGATGGAACCGGTTCCAAAGAAAAGCTTATGATGTTGAATTTATGATCACCATCACGAAGGAAATTTAACGGGCGGTAGAGCCGCGAACGATCAGTTCGCCGGAGAAGACCTGTTCCTGAATGGCAGCAGAGCCGCCATCGATCCGGCGTACAACCTGCTCAACGGCGGTGTAGCCAATCTGCCAGGTAGGTTGTTTCAACGTGGTAATACCAACGCCCGCCAGTTCGGCCCATTCCAGTTCGTCAAAACCGAGCAGGCCGATATCGCTGCCCCAGTTAAGGCCAATGCGTTTCAGGGCGCGGGCAACCTGTAGTGTGAGAGCGCCATTAGCTGAGATAACAGCTTTGCGCATTCCCCGGTGCTGCTGGTGGAACTGGCGCAGGGTTTCGTCCAGCTGCGTATTGTCCGTGAGCGGGACTTCGGCATTTTGCGCGATAACGCCGGGGTACTGTGCGAGGGTGGCGCGAAAAGCGCTCAGGCGTTCGCGGCGGGTATTCACCATGCCGAGTGGTTCGCTGAGGAACAGGATGGCTTCAAAACCTTGTTCGACCAGATGTTCCGTGGCAACCGTTGCCGCCTGGGTGTTATCCAGCCCGACCATATCACAGGCGAAATCGGGGATTTTACGGTCAATCAGCACCATCGGCAGCGCAGACTGCTGCAGGCGGTTCAGCCCCTCTTCGCGCATCCCGACGGCGTTGACCACAATCCCTTCGACCTGGTAGCTGCGCAGCAGGTCAAGATAATGCAGTTCCTGATCCACTTCGTTGTTGGTGTTACACACCAGCGGGGTAAAGCCTTTATCGCGGCAGGCGGCTTCAATGCCGCTTAACACGTTGACGGAGTAGGGATTGGTAATATCGGCGATGATCAGGCCAATCAGGCGGGTACGACCGTGTTTCAGTCCTCTTGCCATCAGGCTGGGACGGTAGTCGAGATCGGCAATGGCTTGTTCAATGCGGGCCAGTAGCGCGTCGGAAAGCAGGTGCTTTTCACCGTTGAGATAGCGTGAAATGCTGGTCTTGCCGGTTTTTGCGGCTTTCGCCACATCGCTGATGGTTGCCCGTGTTGATTTGCTCATCGCTGATTTCCCTGAATTTCGTGTGAATACCTTAGCGGGAAAATCTGACGAAGCAAGTAATTTGCCCGGTGGCGCTGCGCTTACCGGGCCTACTTGTCGAACGTAGGCCGGGTAAGGCGAAGCCGCCACCCGGCTCAACGATTACTGCATAGGACTCAACGTAATCTCTACGCGACGGTTCTGCGCTTTACCTTCCGCCGTGCTGTTGCTGGCGATCGGATTTGACGGACCCATGCCCTGAGTGCGGATACGATTAGCGGCAACCCCTTGCGTGATTAAGGCGCTGGCCACGGAGTCCGCGCGTTGCTGAGACAGACGCATATTCAGATCCTGGCTGCCGGTGCTGTCGGTGAAGCCCAGCACGTTGACGGCGGTTTTATTGTACTCTTTCAGTACCATTGCCACGCCGGTCAGGGTGTTGGCACCAGCAGGTTTCAGGTTGGCGCTACTGCTGTCGAAGGTGACGTTATTCGGCATATTCAGAATGATGTTATCGCCACTACGCGTCACGCTGACGCCCGTTCCCTGCATTTTGTCGCGCAGTTTGGCTTCCTGCACGTCCATGTAATAACCGACACCGCCGCCAACGGCCGCACCCGCCGCTGCGCCAATCAGTGCGCCTTTACCGCGATCTTTCTTCGAAGAAGAGAGTGCGCCAATGCCCGCGCCGACCAGAGAGCCAATACCCGCGCCAATGCCGGATTTACCTGCTTCGCGTTCGCCGGTGTAAGGGTTTGTTGTGCAGCCAGAAACCGCCAGGGCGCCGCTCACAATGGCAGCAATAACAAAAACACGTTTCTTCATCTTAATTCCTTAATGACTTTTTCTTCTTTGCCACAGCGACCGTGGCGGTTGATTATGACGTGTGAACATGAAGAAAATTCCAGGGAAGACTCTGAAATTTGTAAGTAACATTGAACGGCATAATAAATAAGCCGTCACATCGCATTCAGGAGCGCCATCTTGGCTAATTCACCCGCACATTACTCGGTGTTAACCGCCGCCCACTGGGGACCAATTCTCGTCGACACCGATGGTGAGACGGTTTTCTCCTCGCGTGGCGCGCTGCCCACTTCCCATCCCAACTCTTTGCAAACCGTGGTGCGCGACCAGGTTCACAGTAAAACGCGGGTACGTTTTCCAATGGTGCGTAAAGGCTTTCTCGCCTCGCCGGAGAATCCCCAGGGCGTGCGTGGGCAGGATGAATTTGTTCGCGTAAGTTGGGACGATGCGCTGAATCTTATCCATACGCAGCATAAACGCATCCGTGATAGCTACGGCCCGGCCTCGATTTTTGCCGGTTCCTATGGCTGGCGCTCTAACGGCGTGTTACACAAAGCGGCAACCCTGCTACAACGCTATATGGCGCTGGCAGGCGGTTATACCGGGCATCTGGGGGATTATTCGACGGGGGCTGCGCAGGCGATCATGCCGTACGTGGTGGGCGGTAACGAAGTTTACCAGCAGCAAACCAGCTGGCCTGTGGTGCTTGAGAACAGCGAGGTGGTGGTGTTATGGAGCGCTAATCCGCTGAATACACTGAAGATTGCCTGGAATGCGTCCGATGAGCAGGGGCTCGCTTACTTTGAGGCTTTGCGCGACAGCGGTAAACGGTTGATCTGTATCGATCCGATGCGATCGGAAAGCGTCGAATTCTTTGGCGAAAAGATGGAATGGATTGCCCCGCATATGGGGACCGACGTGGCGCTGATGCTGGGCATCGCGCATACGCTGGTGGAAAACGGCTGGCATGACGAGGATTTTCTCGCCCGGTGTACCACCGGCTATGACCGTTTTGCAAACTATCTGTTGGGTAAATCTGATGATGTTGTGAAAACGGCAGAGTGGGCTGCGGAGATTTGCGGTATACCCGCAACAAAAATACGCGAACTTGCGGCGATATTTCACCAAAATACCACCATGCTGATGGCCGGATGGGGGATGCAGCGCCAACAGTATGGTGAGCAGAAACACTGGATGATCGTCACCCTGGCCGCCATGCTCGGGCAAATCGGGACGCCAGGCGGCGGTTTTGGGCTGTCGTACCATTTTGCCAACGGAGGCAACCCAACGCGCCGGGCTGCGGTGCTGGCTTCAATGCAGGGCAGCGTTAAAGGCGGTACCGACGCGGTAGATAAAATCCCGGTGGCGCGAATTGTTGAAGCGCTGGAAAATCCCGGTGGTTTTTACCAGCACAACGGCATGGACCGCCATTTCCCGGACATCCGCATGTTGTGGTGGGCTGGTGGCGCTAACTTCACCCATCATCAAGACACTAACCGTTTAATTCGCGCCTGGCAAAAACCGGAGCTGGTGGTTATCTCGGAGTGTTTCTGGACCGCCGCAGCGAAGCATGCCGATATCGTACTGCCGGCGACCACCTCCTTTGAGCGCAATGATTTGACCATGACCGGCGACTACAGCAACCAGCACCTGGTGCCGATGAAGCAGGTTGTGCCGCCGCAGGACGAAGCGCGAAATGATTATGATGTTTTTGCCGAGCTGAGTGAACGCTGGGAAGAGGGCGGTTACGAGCGATTCACCGAAGGCAAAAGCGAGCTGGAATGGCTGGAGACGTTTTACAATATTGCCGGGCAACGTGGGGCCAGTCAGCAGGTGACATTGCCGCCTTTCGCCGAGTTTTGGCAGCGCAACGCCCTGATCGAAATGCCGGAAAATGCCGCCAGCGCGCAGTTTATCCGTTTTGCGGATTTTCGCCGCGACCCGCAGGCTCATCCGCTGAAAACGGACAGCGGAAAAATTGAAATCTACTCCGCGAGGATTGCTGGTTACGGCTACGCGGACTGTGCGGGGCACCCGATGTGGCTGGAGCCGGATGAGTGGTTCGGTAACGCCGAACCGGACCAGCTACAGCTGCTTTCCGCCCATCCGGCGCACCGTTTGCATAGTCAGCTTAACTACAGTGCGCTACGTGAGCAGTACGCGGTAGCGGATCGTGAGCCGGTAACGATTCATCCGCAGGATGCCCACGCACGCGGCATTGCGGATGGCGATACGGTCAGGGTGTGGAACCAGCGTGGTCAAGTTCTGGCGGGCGCGGTGGTGACGGCGGGTATTAAACCCGGCGTTATCTGTATTCATGAAGGCGCCTGGCCTGATTTGGATCTCGCAGCGAACGGTATTTGTAAAAATGGCGCCGTCAACGTGCTGACCAAAGATCTCCCCAGCTCGAAGCTGGGGAATGGCTGCGCGGGCAACACCGCGCTGGCGTGGCTTGAAAAATACAGCGGACCCACGTTGACGCTTACGGCGTTTGATCCGCCTGCCAGCCCATAATCCACGTGGGATGGTGAGTCTCTTCCTGCCATGCGCCGTCTTCAATGCGAAAACCCAGCGCATGGTAGAAGTTCACCGCGGATTGATTCTTCTGGTAGACCTCCAGGCTGAGTAACGAAAAGCGCTGCTGCACATGCTGCACCAGCGCTTTGCCGATCCCGCTTCTGATGGCGGCAGGCGCGACAAACAGCGCGCCGAGGAAGCGGTCATCAATGACGCTGACAAAACCTTTGAGCTCGCCTTCTTCTTCCCACACCCAGGTTTGCGCGGCTGGCAGATAAACATCCCGCACCACTGATTCACTTTCGCGCCAGTAGCGCTCTTCGATAAACGGATGGGCATGGATTGTGCTTTCCATCCACAGCGTCAGAATCGCTGATATATCTTCAGCCTTTGATTCACGAATCATGTTGTTCTCCCGGATAACAGATGCAGCTGGTGACATGATCGTTGACCAGGCCGCATGCCTGCATAAAGGAGTAACAAATGGTGGTGCCGACAAACTTAAAACCGCGTTTTTTTAACGCTTTAGACAGCGCGTCTGACGCAGGCGTGGAGGTGGGAATATCGCTCAGGTTGGCGGCGCGGGTCACTTGTGGTTGGTTATCAACAAATGACCAGACGAACTCGCTAAACGACTCTCCGTTTTGTGCCATCGTCAGAAAGGCGCGAGCGTTGCCGATAATGGCCTGAATTTTTCCGCGATGGCGAATTATGCCGGCATCCAGTACCAGCCTTTCCACATCCTCTTCGGTCATGGTCGCCACTTTTTCCGGGTCAAAATGGTGGAAAGCGTGGCGATAATTTTCCCGTTTCTTGAGTACGGTAATCCACGATAACCCGGCCTGCTGGCCTTCGAGGCAGATCATTTCGAACAGCTTTTTGCCATCGGTTTCGGGGACGCCCCATTCCTTGTCGTGGTAGGCAATGTAAAGTGGATCCTGACTGACCCATCCGCAACGCTGCATATTCTTCCTCGCTGTTTTTACTGGCGTAAAAATTTCATTCGGCCCGCCTTGACGCGCCAGCTAAAAAGACAATATTTAATACAAGGCCTGCTGGCCCAAATACTTCACACAATGACAATAATATCGCCGAATTCGGCTCTTTTCTGGAGTCGCGTTGATGCTTATAAGAAACAGTAGTGGTCGCCAAAGGTTAACTCTGGCGAGCGTCATAGTTTGTGCGCTGTCCATCAATACAGCATATGGCTGGCAACAAGAATATATCGTTGATGCGCTGTCAGGGCATACGGCTGAACGTTATACATGGGACAGCGATCACCAACCACGTTATAACGACATTCTGGAAGAACGTATTCGTTCCACTCAGAACGTGGCGGGGCCCGTGGTGAATCTGGCGGATGAGACACCAATGGATGCCACCAGCGGCATGAGTATGGGCTGGAACTTCCCGCTTTCAAGGCAGGTGACAACCGGTCCGGTTGCCGCGCTGCATTATGACGGTTCCACCACATCTACTTACAACGAATTTGGCGATAGCGCGACGTCGGCAACGCAGAACGATCCGCTGTGGCATGCCAGCGTGAGCTCGTTGGGCTGGCGAGTCAATTCGCAGTTCGGTGATGTGCGACCGTGGGCGCAAATCAGCTATAACCAGCAGTTTGGCGAAAATATCTGGAAGGCGCAGTCGGGTCTCAGTCGCATGACGGCGGCGGGTCAGGACGGTAACTGGGTAGATGTTACCGTCGGTGCGGATATGCTGTTGAACCCGCACATGGCGGCTTACGCGGCGCTGTCGCAGGCGGAAAATAGCACCAACAACAGCGACTATATGTACACCATGGGAGTGAGCGCCAAATTTTAACGTAAACAATCATCACATAAACATCTTGATTACATGTTGAGATCAACAATCACACGCACTCCAGCGATAGCGTGTACTAACTCATGCGATAAAATTCAGTAACCCGACTTTTTGTCTCGTCATTCATTCCGCATTCCAGGCATTTCATTCCGTCCTGGCGGCATTTCATGCCGTTTTCCCCTGCTCATAAAAACGCTTCGGTATGGTTGTTGGCAGAGAATTTCCCCTTTTGTTTATGCAGGAAGACTGCCATGAAAACTTCTGATTATCAGCGTACCCGCTGGCTGACACTGATCGGCACCATCATTACCCAATTTGCTTTAGGTTCTGTTTATACCTGGAGCCTGTTTAACGGTGCGCTTTCTTCTAAGCTTGATGCGCCGGTGAGTCAGGTTGCCTTTTCCTTTGGCCTGCTGAGCCTCGGGCTGGCAATTTCTTCTTCCGTCGCCGGGAAACTGCAGGAACGTTTTGGCGTGAAACGCGTCACCATGGCCTCCGGTATTTTACTCGGTGTGGGCTTCTTCTTAACCGCCCACTCTGACAGCCTGATTATGCTGTGGCTGAGCGCTGGTGTGTTGGTTGGTCTGGCGGATGGCGCAGGCTACCTGTTAACACTTTCCAACTGTGTAAAATGGTTCCCGGAGCGTAAAGGGCTGATTTCCGCCTTCGCTATCGGTTCTTACGGTCTTGGCAGCCTCGGTTTTAAATTCATCGATAGCCAACTGTTGAGCACCGTGGGTCTGGAAAAAACCTTCATGATCTGGGGCGCGATTGTGCTGGTAATGATCGTCTTTGGCTCCACGCTGATGAAAGACGCGCCGAATCAGGAAGTGAAAACGAAAAATGGCGTGGTTGAGAATGACTACACCCTGGCGCAGTCCATGCGTAAACCGCAGTACTGGATGCTGGCGGTCATGTTCCTGACGGCGTGTATGAGCGGGCTGTACGTAATTGGCGTGGCGAAAGATATCGCACAAAGTCTGGCACATATGGATGTGGCAACGGCGGCAAACGCGGTGACCGTGATTTCTATCGCTAACCTGTCCGGTCGTCTAGTTCTGGGGATTCTGTCCGACAAAATCTCTCGTATTCGCGTTATCACCATTGGTCAGGTCGTTTCGCTGGTGGGTATGGCGGCACTGCTGTTCGCGCCGTTGAATGATGTGACCTTCTTTACGGCGATTGCCTGTGTGGCATTTAACTTTGGTGGCACCATCACCGTGTTCCCGTCACTGGTGAGTGAGTTCTTCGGTTTGAACAACCTGGCTAAAAACTACGGTGTCATTTACTTAGGTTTCGGTATCGGCAGCATTTGTGGTTCCATTATCGCCTCGCTGTTCGGCGGATTCTATGTGACCTTCTGCGTTATCTTTGCGCTGTTAATTATCTCGCTGGCGCTTTCTACCACTATTCGTCAGCCGCAGCGTAGCGTCTATACCGAGGCACACGCCTGAATCTATTAGTGGTCTGATTAATGCCCGGCGCATATATTTACAAAAATATATGCGCCGTTTGCATTCTCTATAAGCACTTTTCTTCCCTCCTGTGGTCTACTTACCTGCGCTGTAGAATTTTCTTATTATCTGCACTTGTCGCACTTTTCCCCTGTATGGCCTGACAGGCTTTTGCGCAGGGTGTTTTTATCCCTTCCTCCAGGGTTTGTTTGCATGAGATATATCAAATCGATGACGCAGCAGAAGCTGAGTTTCTTGCTGGCGATCTATATCGGTCTTTTTATGAATTGCGCTGTGTTTTTCCGTCGCTTTAGCGGATATGCGCACGAGTTTACCGTCTGGAAAGGACTCTCTGCGGTTGTTGAATTAGCTGGCACTGTGCTGGTGACCTTTTTTTTACTCCGTGTTCTCTCTTTATTTGGCCGACGCGTCTGGCGTGTCCTGGCAACGTTTGTGGTGCTCTGCTCTGCCGGCGCCAGCTATTACATGACCTTCCTGAATGTGGTCATTGGCTACGGTATTATTGCCTCGGTCATGACCACCGATATTGATTTATCAAAAGAAGTCGTCGGCTGGCATTTTATCGTTTGGCTGGTTTCAGTCAGTATTATCCCATTGGTGTTGATTTGGAGTAACCGCTGTCGTTATACCCTGATGAAACAGATTCGTACGCCTGGCATGAGATGGCGTAGCGTAGCGGCGGTTTTATTGGCTGGCCTGATGGTGTGGGCGCCCATTCGTCTGCTCAGCATGCAACAAAAAAGCGTTGAGCGTGAAACAGGGATCGATTTACCCAGCTACGGCGGAGTCGTTGCGAACTCCTATTTGCCGTCAAACTGGCTCTCTGCGCTGGGTTTATACGCCTGGGCGCAGGTGGATGAATCTTCAGACAACAAATCGCTGATGAACCCGGCGAAGAAGTTCACCTACGTTGCCCCCAACAATCTCGACGACACCTATGTCGTGTTTATTATCGGTGAAACCACGCGCTGGGATCATATGGGGATTTTTGGCTATGAGCGAAACACCACGCCAAGGCTGGCTCAGGAGAAAAACCTGGCGGCTTTCCGTGGATATTCCTGTGATACCGCGACCAAGCTTTCACTACGCTGCATGTTCGTTCGTGAAGGTGGGGCAGAGGAAAACCCACAGCGTACGCTGAAAGAACAAAACGTCTTTTCTGTGCTCGGCCAGTTAGGATTTAAAACCGATCTGTACGCGATGCAAAGCGAGATGTGGTTCTACAGCAATACCATGGCGGAAAACATTGCCTATCGTGAACAGATTGGCGCAGAGCCGCGTAACCGTGGCAAAAACGTTGACGATATGCTGCTGATTAATGAGATGCAGCAATCTTTACAGAAGACTGATGATGGCGAAAAGCGTCTGATTATTCTGCACACCAAGGGCTCGCATTTTAACTACACCCAGCGCTACACCCGCGAATATGCACAGTGGAAGCCGGAGTGTGTCAATGTTGATAGTGGCTGCTCGAAAGCTGAGATGATTAATTCATTTGATAATTCGGTAACCTACGTTGATCACTTTATTACCCAGGTGTTTGATCAGCTGCGCGATAAGAAAGCGATCGTGTTTTACGCCGCCGATCACGGTGAGTCAATTAACGAACGTGAGCACCTGCACGGTACGCCGCGTAAAATGGCGCCGCCTGAGCAGTTCCGCGTTCCTATGATGGTGTGGATGTCAGACAAATATCTGGAAGACCCTGACCATGCGAAGGCATTTGCGCACCTGAAGCAAGAAGCTGAGATGAAGGTGCCGCGTCGTCATGTGGAACTGTACGATACCGTTCTGGGTTGCCTTGGTTATACCTCGCCAAATGGGGGGATTAACGAGAATAACAACTGGTGTCGTATCCCGGACGCGAAGAAGGTTACAGCCCAGTAACAGAGCTGCTGACTTTCTCGCCGATCAAATGGCATTTTGATACTAAGGGATTGACGGGCGCGCGGCTGAGCAGTAAGATGCGCCCCGCATTCGGTGATTGGCGCAGCCTGGTAGCGCACTTCGTTCGGGACGAAGGGGTCGGAGGTTCGAATCCTCTATCACCGACCAAATTCAAAAACCCTGCTCAACGAGCAGGGTTTTTTGCTTTATAGCCCAGGAGGATGAGAACCTCCGGGGGTAAGAGGTTCGACTCGAGCGTAGCGAGAGAACGTTGCGTCAGCAACGGCCCGCAGGGCGAGCCACGTAGTGGCGAGTAATCCTCTATCACCGACCAAATTTAAAACCCTGCTCAACGAGCAGGGTTTTTTGCTTTGTAGGCCTGATAAGCGAAGCGCCATCAGGCAAAACATTGCACGGTTTTGGCATTGGCCGGATGGCGGCGCAAGCGCCTTATCCGGCCTACAGACTCAGTTTCATCCCGGCGTGTATGGCGTTATTCCAACCCCACCTTTGACCTTCCTTTTATCTGCAAAAATTGTGCATCACTTCCCACTGACAGTTAACGATTCTGTGACATATTCCATTGCCTTTTTTTATGTTTGCTTGAAACTTTTTTTGCGCTACTTATGGCTGGCGCTGGCATTTTCCGCTGTGCGTTTTAACGTTCATGGCATTAATCGCTCAGATATGCAGCATTCATTGGGAAAATTTGAATAAATTGCATAAATGTTAATCTCCAAATGTTGCGAAGTATGAAGATGTTTATTCTGGCATAGTGCGCGTAGCACAAATTTCCCTGCTGAAAATACCCGCTTGCACTTTTTTTAATCTTTGTTTGCCAATTCTCACCATTGGTGTAAATCGCGGTTACCTGTATTGACGTTTTCACATTCTGTTGACAGATTGTAGGGTATGAGGGGCATTTCATGGAGAATCCGCACTGCAACTCAGTCGCTTATGTGAACGGAATCCCCATCCTCTTAACGCTGACCCGGCCGGGTAAAAAACAAAAAAGGCCAGGCGGTGCAAACCCATTGCAAAGGGTAAAACAACAAACATCACATTTGGAGCAGAAGAATGAGTATTTCCTTGAAGAAGTCAGGGATGCTGAAGCTTGGTCTGAGCCTGGTGGCTATGACCGTCGCAGCAAGCGTACAGGCTAAAACTCTGGTTTATTGTTCAGAAGGATCTCCTGAAGGCTTTAACCCGCAGCTTTTCACCTCTGGTACCACCTATGATGCCAGCTCCGTGCCGATCTATAACCGTCTGGTCGAGTTCAAAACCGGCACAACTGAAGTGATCCCGGGACTTGCTGAGAAGTGGGAAATCAGCGAAGACGGTAAAACCTATACCTTCCACCTGCGTCAGGGCGTGAAGTGGCAGGACAACAAAGATTTCAAACCGACGCGCGATTTAAACGCCGATGACGTGGTGTTCTCTTTCGATCGTCAGAAAAATGCCCAGAACCCGTACCATAAAGTTTCTGGCGGCAGCTATGAATACTTCGAAGGGATGGGTCTGCCAGACCTGATCTCCGAAGTGAAAAAAGTGGATGATAAAACCGTTCAGTTCGTGCTGACTCGCCCGGAAGCACCGTTCCTGGCTGACCTGGCGATGGACTTCGCTTCTATTCTTTCCAAAGAATATGCGGACAACATGCTGAAAGCCGGTTCCCCGGAGAAAGTGGATCTGAACCCAATCGGTACCGGTCCGTTCCAGCTGCAGCAGTACCAGAAAGACTCTCGTATTCTGTATAAAGCATTCGAAGGTTACTGGGGCACTAAGCCGCAGATCGACCGTCTGGTCTTCTCCATTACGCCTGACGCTTCTGTGCGTTACGCCAAACTGCAGAAGAACGAGTGCCAGGTGATGCCGTACCCGAACCCGGCTGACATCGCACGCATGAAGCAGGATAAAAATATCAACCTGATGGAGCAGGCCGGTCTGAACGTTGGCTACCTCTCTTTCAACACCGAGAAGAAACCGTTTGATGATGTGAAAGTCCGTCAGGCGCTGACCTACGCGGTAAACAAAGAAGCGATCATCAAAGCGGTTTATCAGGGTGCTGGCGTTGCCGCGAAAAACCTGATCCCACCGACCATGTGGGGCTATAACGACGACGTTAAAGACTACACCTACGATCCTGAGAAGGCCAAAGCGCTGTTGAAGGAAGCCGGTCAGGACAAAGGCTTTACCGTTGAACTGTGGGCCATGCCGGTACAGCGTCCTTACAACCCGAACGCTCGTCGTATGGCGGAAATGGTTCAGGCTGACTGGGCGAAAATTGGCGTTCAGGCCAAGATTGTGACCTACGAGTGGGGCGAGTATCTGAAACGCGCCAAAGCGGGTGAACATCAGGCGGTGATGATGGGTTGGACCGGTGACAACGGGGATCCGGACAACTTCTTCGCCACCCTGTTTAGCTGTGCGGCAGCGAAAGACGGCTCCAACTACTCTCGCTGGTGCTACAAGCCGTTTGAAGACCTGATCCAACCGGCGCGTGCGACCGACGATCACAACAAACGTATTGAACTGTACAAGCAAGCTCAGGTTGTTATGCACGATCAGGCCCCGGCTCTGATTGTTGCTCACTCCACCGTGTATGAACCAGTGCGTAAAGAAGTAAAAGGCTATGTGGTTGATCCATTAGGCAAACACCACTTCGAAAACGTCTCTGTCGAATAATTAAAAGCAATCAAGGAAGCGCTGCGCCCCGGTATTGTGTAGGCCGGATAAGCGCAGCGCCATCCGGCGTAATGCTTTACCCACGATGCAGTTTGCGTGGGATAAGATTTGTGAGCAATGCAGACTCACGGTTCCAGGCCGTGCGTCATTAGAGAGAATCCGGGTTATGTTGCAGTTCATTCTCCGACGTTTGGGACTCGTCATCCCCACGTTTATCGGTATCACTCTTCTCACCTTTGCCTTCGTCCATATGATCCCCGGCGATCCGGTTATGATCATGGCAGGTGAACGTGGGATCTCCCCTGAGCGTCATGCTCAACTGCTGGCTGAACTCGGTCTGGATAAGCCTATGTGGCAGCAGTACCTCCACTATATCTGGGGGGTTATGCATGGCGATTTAGGTATCTCACTGAAAAGCCGCTTACCGGTGTGGGAAGAGTTCGTACCTCGATTCAAAGCCACGCTGGAACTCGGCGTCTGCGCGATGATTTTCGCCGTCGCAGTGGGTATCCCGGTGGGTGTACTTGCTGCCGTTAAGCGCGGCTCCATTTTCGATCACACCGCCGTTGGCCTGGCGCTGACCGGTTACTCCATGCCGATTTTCTGGTGGGGCATGATGCTGATCATGCTGGTTTCCGTGCAGTGGAACCTGACGCCAGTTTCTGGGCGGGTGAGCGACATGGTGTTCCTTGATGATTCCAATCCGCTGACCGGTTTTATGTTGATAGACACCGCCATCTGGGGTGAAGAGGGCAACTTTATCGATGCGTTGGCGCATATGGTCTTGCCTGCGATGGTGCTGGGTACCATTCCTCTGGCGGTCATTGTGCGTATGACACGTTCGTCGATGCTGGAAGTACTGGGCGAGGATTACATTCGTACCGCGCGCGCTAAAGGTTTGACCCGTATGCGCGTCATCATCATTCACGCTCTGCGTAACGCGATGCTGCCCGTTGTAACCGTTATCGGCCTGCAGGTTGGTACGTTGCTGGCTGGGGCAATCCTGACCGAGACTATCTTCTCGTGGCCGGGGCTGGGACGCTGGCTGATCGATGCGCTGCAACGCCGTGATTATCCGGTAGTGCAGGGCGGGGTACTGCTGGTCGCGACGATGATTATCCTCGTCAACTTGCTGGTAGACCTGCTGTATGGCGTGGTGAACCCGCGTATTCGGCATAAGAAGTAAGGGGCCATCATGTCACAGGTTACTGAAAACAAAGTTATTGCTGCACCGGTGCCGATGACGCCGCTGCAGGAGTTCTGGCACTATTTTAAACGCAACAAAGGCGCGGTTGTTGGGCTGGTGTATGTGGTGGTAATGATCCTGATTGCGGTCTTTGCCAACGTCCTTGCACCCTACAACCCGGCAGACCAGTTCCGCGATACGCTACTAGCTCCTCCTGCGTGGCAGGAAGGCGGT
Organism: Citrobacter freundii ATCC 8090 = MTCC 1658 = NBRC 12681; assembly: GCF_011064845.1. Classification (NCBI taxonomy): domain Bacteria; kingdom Pseudomonadati; phylum Pseudomonadota; class Gammaproteobacteria; order Enterobacterales; family Enterobacteriaceae; genus Citrobacter; species Citrobacter freundii. The sequence continues at coordinate 195,359 of NZ_CP049015.1, forward strand.
TCCATGGCGCATCTGTTTGGTACTGATGATGTGGGCCGCGACGTGCTGTCCCGCCTGATGTACGGTGCGCGTCTGTCGCTGTTGGTTGGCTGTCTGGTGGTTGTACTCTCCCTGCTGATGGGCGTGGTTCTTGGGCTGATCGCCGGCTACTTTGGTGGAATTGTCGATAACGTCATCATGCGTGTGGTCGATATCATGCTGGCATTGCCGAGCCTGTTACTGGCGCTGGTGCTGGTGGCGGTATTTGGCCCCTCGATAGGCAACGCTGCGCTGGCGCTGACGTTTGTGGCATTGCCGCACTATGTGCGTCTGACGCGCGCCGCTGTGTTGGTGGAAGTTAACCGCGACTACGTCACCGCATCCCGCGTGGCGGGAGCCGGCGCGATGCGCCAGATGTTCGTCAATATTCTGCCTAACTGTCTTGCGCCGCTGATTGTTCAGGCGTCGCTTGGCTTCTCTAACGCCATTCTCGATATGGCTGCCCTCGGCTTCCTGGGGATGGGCGCACAGCCGCCTACGCCGGAATGGGGCACCATGCTCTCTGACGTTCTGCAGTTTGCCCAAAGCGCCTGGTGGGTTGTGACCTTCCCGGGGCTGGCGATCCTGTTGACGGTGCTGGCATTTAACCTGATGGGTGACGGTCTGCGTGACGCGCTCGATCCCAAACTGAAGCAGTAAGAGGTTCGAGATGGCGTTATTAAATGTAGATAAATTATCGGTGCATTTCGGCGACGTAGGTTCCGAATTCCGCGCCGTAGACCGCATTAGCTACAGTGTGAATCAGGGTGAGGTGGTTGGCATTGTTGGGGAGTCTGGTTCTGGTAAGTCCGTCAGCTCGCTGGCGATTATGGGACTGATTGACTACCCTGGCCGCGTTATGGCCGAAAATCTGGAGTTTAATGGTCGCGACCTGAAGCGCATCTCTGAGAAAGAGCGTCGCCAACTGGTGGGTGCGGAAGTGGCAATGATCTTTCAGGACCCGATGACCAGCCTTAACCCCTGCTACACCGTCGGCTACCAGATTATGGAAGCCATCAAGGTGCACCAGGGCGGCAACAAAAAAACGCGTATTCAGCGGGCAATTGATCTGCTGACGCTGGTGGGGATCCCCGATCCGGCCTCGCGTCTGGATGTCTATCCGCACCAGTTGTCCGGTGGGATGAGTCAGCGCGTGATGATCGCGATGGCGATTGCCTGTCGTCCGAAGCTGCTGATTGCCGATGAACCGACAACGGCGCTGGATGTGACCATTCAGGCGCAGATCATCGAGCTACTGCTGGAATTGCAGCAAAAAGAGAACATGGCGCTGGTCTTAATCACGCACGATCTGGCGCTGGTGGCTGAAGCGGCACACAAAATCATCGTGATGTACGCTGGGCAGGTAGTGGAAACCGGGGCCGCGCAGGATATCTTCCGCGCGCCGCGTCATCCTTACACCCAGGCGCTGCTGCGCGCGCTGCCGGAGTTTGCTCAGGACAAAGCGCGTCTGGCCTCACTGCCGGGCGTGGTTCCCGGTAAATATGACCGCCCGAGCGGCTGTTTGCTGAATCCACGCTGCCCCTATGCGACCGACAAATGCCGCGCTGAAGAACCTGAACTGAACCTGCTGGAAGGCGGTCGTCAGTCGAAATGCCACTACCCACTTGATGATGCCGGGAGGCCTGGGCTATGAGTACGCAAAAGGCCGCCGCGCAACAGCCGCTGTTGCAGGCAATTGACCTGAAAAAACACTACCCGGTGAAGAAGGGCATGTTCGCCCCGGAACGCCTGGTGAAAGCGCTGGATGGCGTTTCCTTTACTCTGGAGCGCGGTAAAACGCTGGCGGTGGTAGGTGAGTCGGGCTGTGGGAAATCCACCCTTGGCCGTCTGCTGACGATGATTGAAATCCCGACTGGCGGTGAGCTGTATTACCAGGGACAGGATTTACTCAAGCATGACCCGCAGGCGCAGAAGCTGCGTCGGCAGAAAATCCAGATAGTGTTCCAGAACCCCTATGGTTCCCTGAACCCGCGTAAAAAAGTAGGGCAGATTCTGGAAGAGCCGTTGCTGATCAACTCCACGCTAAGCAAAGAGGAGCGTCGTGAAAAAGCGCTGGCGATGATGGCGAAAGTGGGGCTGAAAACCGAGCACTACGACCGCTATCCGCATATGTTCTCCGGCGGTCAGCGTCAGCGTATTGCCATCGCTCGCGGTCTGATGCTTGATCCGGACGTGGTGATTGCCGATGAACCGGTCTCAGCGCTGGACGTTTCGGTGCGTGCGCAGGTGCTGAATCTGATGATGGATTTGCAGCAGGAACTGGGGCTGTCATACGTCTTTATCTCGCACGACCTGTCGGTGGTCGAGCACATTGCCGATGAAGTGATGGTGATGTATTTAGGCCGCTGCGTGGAGAAAGGGACGAAGGACCAAATCTTCAATAATCCGCGTCATCCGTACACGCAAGCGCTGCTCTCCGCAACGCCGCGCCTGAACCCGGACGATCGCCGCGAGCGTATCAAGCTGACCGGTGAGCTGCCAAGCCCGCTGAATCCGCCACCAGGCTGCGCATTCAACGCCCGTTGCCGTCGTCGATTTGGTCCGTGTACTCAGCTTCAGCCACAGTTAAAAGACTATGGCGGTCAGCTGGTGGCCTGTTTCGCCGTTGACCAGGACGAAAACCCACAGCAATAAACGTGGGTTATGACCCGATAACCGGAGCCTTGTGCTCCGGTTTTTTTATATTTTGTTTTTCCGTCCACAATGTGAGTCCTCTGGCAGAACATTATTCCACAGCGTCTAAAATGTAGTCAGTTTTCCTCTCGTCACAGAAATATCTATTTCGCAGTTGCTAACTATCAGGAGCAAATGTGGTCACGATACGCTGGGATATTAAAACAATTGATCGTCTGTCGATGGTTGAGGATGTCCTGAAGGAATTTTCCTGCTGCGATATCAATATCATCTCCATGAAAGTCACACCTGGACGGATCCTGATTAAATCCTGGTGCCGCCAGCTACAGGATATTTCCTGTGTGCAATCCTGTTTAAGCCAGCGCGCCGATATTATTAATGTCGCTTACCTCTGTGAGGAGATAAGCGAGCTGTCAACGCCGGAGCCGGAACGCCCGCGTTATTTCTCTGACATTATTTGCAGCAGCCAGAGCATGCACGCGCTTATCGAAAAGGCGATAAAAATTGCTGACAGCAAATATACCGTTCTGATCCGTGGCGATACGGGTACCGGCAAAGAGCTGCTGGCCCGGGCTATCCATAATTCCGGGCAGCGACGTTTTTATCCGTTTATTCCGGTCAACTGCTCTGCGCTACCTGAGTCGCTTATGGAGAGTGAATTCTTTGGCTATGAGAAAGGGGCTTTTAGCGGCGCGGATTGTAAAGGCAAAAAAGGGCTGTTTGAAATGGCCGATAAAGGCACCCTTTTTCTCGATGAATTTGGTGAAATGTCGCTGGGCTTACAGGCTAAATTATTGCGCGTCCTGCAGGATGGCGGGATCCGTCGCGTTGGCGGGGCGCAAATTATTCCGGTTAATGTACGCATTATTGTGGCAACCAACGCCAATCTGGAAGATATGGTGGAACAACGTCTGTTGCGCGCCGATCTCTATTACCGCATCAATGTACTTTCCCTGACTATTCCGCCTTTGCGGGAGCGTCCGCAGGATATCAGTCTGTTGATTCGCCACTTTGTGCAGAAATACGCGAAGGAATTCCAACGGCGGATCATTCTGGATAAAGCTTGTTTTGATGCCTTGCACCATCACAGCTGGCCGGGAAACGTGCGCGAACTGGAAAATACCATTATTCGTCTGATGCTAATGGCGGAATCCGATGTCATTACGCCCGAAGAATTAGGGATGGTGAATTTGCCCGCCGCTGAGCAAGGCCCGACAGAACGTCCTTTTAAAGAGCAGGTTTTGTATGCGGAACGCCAGCTTATTGAACAAATGATGGAAGAGAATGTGTCGTCGCGGCATATCGCCAAAGCGCTGGGGGTATCACATACCACGGTACTGAATAAAATTCGCAGCTATCAACTGGAGAGTGTGAGCTAAGCGCCGCCAGGAGCTGACGGCGCAGTTTACGCGGGTTATTCAATCAGCTTCAGTAATGGCGACAGGCACAGCAGGATCCCGTACAGCAGGATTAGCCAGGTTTTCAGCCCGCGTAGTTTTTCCAGTTGTGTGACTTTATAGATCAGGAAAAACGGAATAATACACGACACAATCCCGTACAGCGGGCTGCCTAACTGGAAGAACACCAGTACTGATACGCGAAACGATACCCAAATCACCAGGGTGATAACAATAAAGGTACAAATACCCAGCGTAAGCACCAGAGGATTAATTTTTTCCACGTCAATAACGCGGCTCAGTACGTTAAGAATAATTCCTTTGATCGCCTCGTGGAATCCCAAATAAATACCAAAGAACGCGGTTAATACGGCGAAGATATTTAATACCGTTGAGGTGATATGAATAATCTGTCCCGGAATCACCTGTGCCGCCAGCGCCAGTGCGGAAATATTTTGTTCGAAGGCTGAAACGGCTTCTTCATGGCTAATGGAAAAGGTAAAAGAAAAAGAGAAAAACAGGATGACCGCAATCAGCGTAATGTAACTGATCCGATGCGTACGTATAGCCATACGAGTGGCCAGTACCCGGTCTGCCACCCGTTTGCGGTAGGCGATGTTCATAGGGTTCAACACCTGAATAAACACCGCGGAGAAGAAGCAGAACGGGATGGTTAGCAGCACATCGCGAAAGAACACCGAGGCTTCAGGGAAGGCGCTGATATTAGCGAAGTTCCAGTGCGGAACCATCGCAAAACCAAATACGATGATGATACCCACTTTGACCACTACCATCGGGCCGGAGATTTTGAACAGCAGTTTTTCTCCCCCGGAAGCAATGGCGACCAGCACGGCAAAAATGGCCACTTTGTAGATTATCGACTGTGAAAGATCGGTCTCGGTCAAGCCGAAGGTTTTGATATATGAAGCGCTGTCAAAAACCACGGATAAGGAATAAATAAATATGCCGTGAATAATCATCAGAAAATAGATGACGCCAAGAAATACGCCCCAGTTTTTTCCCAGATAATGACTTATAATGTCCGTGTAGTCATTACAGGTTTCACTTTCTGATAATGTTTTTAAATAAATATCCTGCACAATATAAGTTGCCGGATAAGCAATAATAAAGGCGACAATAAATACCCAAATGCCTGTTAAGCCAATTTGTACCGGCATCAGTACCGTTCCGGCACCAATGGCCATGCCTATGCACAGTAATACCCAGCCAAAATCGTATTTCGTAAACGGTATTTTTTTTGAGAATGGTACGGCGGTTGCTGTATTGTTGCTTAATTGTAATGTGTTGTCCTGCATAGAACCCCCTGCCCAAAATACACGTTCTCCCCGAAAGAGGATTGCGCGTATTGCCAGACTGTTGTGCCTTGATTCTCAACAACCTGAACCGAACGGCGTCGGTTCAGGCCATATTGGTCAGAATGTTGCCTTTCTGATGGCGTGTTCAAGGTCGTTAATAATATCTTCTGGATCTTCAAGACCCACAGAAAGACGGATAAGCCCGTCGGTAATACCTGCTTTAAGCCGTTCCTCTGGCGCAACGGGCGAATGTGTCATAGACGCTGGGTGCTGAATGAGGGTTTCGGTATCACCGAGACTGACCGCGAGGAGGCATAATTGTACAGAATTGATCATCCGTCTGCCAGCCTCGAGGCCGCCAGCGATTTCGAAGCTGATAATTCCACCTGGCAGGCTCATTTGTCGCTGGCCCAGCTCATACTGCGGATGCGATGACAGGCCTGGATAATACACCCGAGTAATGGACGGATGCCCTTCGAGGAAGCGGGCGATTTTCAGCGCATTTTCACAGTGACGCTCCATACGAATGCCCAGCGTTTTAACGCCGCGCAGCGTCAACCACGCATTGAAAGGACTCATGCAGCCGCCGGTGATATCTTTCAGGCCAACAAACCGCGCCTGGTCGATAAACTCCTGCTTACCAACAATGATGCCGCCAATCACATCCCCGTGACCGTTGATATATTTGGTGACGCTGTGCACCACAATATCCGCGCCCAGTTGCAAAGGCTGCTGACAGTACGGCGACATAAAGGTGTTATCCACCACCAGCAATGCGCCTTGCTGATGGGCGATACCGGCTACCGTTTCAATGTCGACCAGCGATAGCGTCGGGTTAGCGGGCGTTTCGATATATACAACTTTGGTTTCCTGGCGCATGGCGGCGCGGATTTCTTCAGGCTTTGCCGCGTCGACAAAGCTGACGTTAATCCCAAACTTCGGCATGCTGTGCGACAAAAACGCGTGGGTACAACCGTAAATCGCGCTGGCGGAAACGATATGGTCACCCTGCTGACAAAGCGTCAACAGCGTTGTGGTGATAGCAGAAATACCGGACGCGGTTGCCAGTCCGGCTTCACCTCGTTCCAGTACCGCCAGCTTTTTCTCCAGCGCATCGGTGGTGGGGTTACCCAAACGGGTGTAAATGTACCCGGACTCTTCGAGCGCAAAGCGGGCGGCACCTTGTTCGGCGCTGTCAAAAACAAACGTTGAAGTCTGGAAAATAGGCGTACTGAGCGCGCCAGTTGAAGGGTCGGGTTGTTGTCCCGCGTGAACGATCTGGGTGTTGAATCCGTAAGTACGACAGTCAGACATGATATCTCCTTTGATTCGGAACAGAACAGCTCACAGTCATATAGCAATCGCTGTGCCAGAAAATAAACTAATGTATATCAATGCTTTAGTGTTTTTATCGTGCGGGTAGCCGTCAGGAAAGTTGCCAGTTGGCAAGAAACTTTCCAGCGATTGGCGGATTTATTAAGCCGTAATTGCGAGGCTTTACGCAGACTGGATCACTCCGGGGTGATGAGACGGAAGTGTTACCGTAGAATCAGCAGCAAGCCGGGTTTACCCGGTGAGGCGCGATGTTGCGGGGGCTTGATCCCCGGCGGCATAGGTTGCTGGAAAGAGAAAACCCCCGCACGTTGTTCGGTATAAACCTGGCAACAAAACGGGGGCTAACTTGAACCTCAACAACTCAAGAATAGCCGCGAACAGTTGCCATTGCAACACAGGCGGCTATATGACGCTCGCACACTTAGGCGTGGCTTTCTGGCACGATTTAGCGGCTCCAATTATCGCTGGCATTATTGCCAGCTTGATTGTGAACTGGCTGCGTAACAGGAAGTAATGCACTTTGCGGGCGTCTGCCTGCCGTAATGGCAACATGCGCCCGAACCAGGCCGCAGGGGTTAACCTTGCGGCCTTTTTCGGCTTAAATGCAGATAAATCTCGTCGCCAGGTGCCTATCCTGTCGCGATAATGCACGCTGGGAAGTTTTCAGATACCGCCTCTCTTAATACCGCTACGATCGGGTATACTCTGACGGCAGTTTCGTCTATCCGTGGAGAGTCAGTTTGCGTGTCAGTCGCTCGTTAACAATTAAGCAGATGGCAATGGTTGCGGCCGTTGTTATGGTGTTCGTTTTTATTTTTTGCACCGTTTTGTTGTTCCATCTGGTCCAGCAAAACCGCTATAACACGGCTACGCAACTGGAAAGTATCGCTCGCTCCGTTCGTGAACCTCTGTCGAACACTATCCTGAAAGGGGATATTCCCGAAGCGGAAGCTATTTTAAGAAGTATTCGGCCAGCAGGCGTGGTAAGTCGCGCCGATGTGGTGCTGCCTAATCAGTTTCAGGCGCTGCGGATGAGCTTTATACCTGAACGTCCGGTTCCGGTTACGGTGACTCGCCTGTTTGAGCTTCCGGTACAAATTTCGCTGCCTATCTATTCTCTTGAACGTTCCGCTAACCCACAACCGCTGGCGTATCTGGTGCTACAGGCGGATTCGTACCGCATGTACAAATTCGTGATGAGTACGCTCTCGACGTTAGTGACCATTTACTTACTTTTGTCGCTAATACTGACCGTCGCTATCTCCTGGTGCATTAACCGCTTGATTGTGCACCCCTTACGTAAAATTGCCCGTGAGCTGAACGACATTCAACAGCAGGACCTGATTGGTTATCAACTGGCATTGCCGCGTCTACATCAGGATGATGAGATTGGTATGCTGGTGCGTAGCTACAATCTTAATCAGCAGTTGATTCAGCGACATAGCGAAGATCAAAGCGACTTAGCAATGCGTTTCCCGGTTTCCGAACTGCCCAACAAGTCGTTTTTAATGGGGCTGCTGGAGCAGGTGGTTACCCGCCAACAGACGACGGCGCTGATGATTGTCACCTGCGAAACCCTACGTGACACCGCGGGTGTGTTAACCGAAACCCAGCGAGAAATCCTGTTACTTACGCTGGTCGAAAAACTGAAGTCTGTATTGTCTCCCAGGATGGTGCTTACCCAGGTGAGTGGCTATGACTTTGCCATTATCGCCCATGGTGTAAAAGAACCCTGGCACGCTATTACGCTAGGTCAGCAAGTACTCACTATCGTTAATGAGCGGTTACCGATTCAGGGTATTCAACTACGTCCTACCTGCAACATTGGGGTGGCGATGTTTTATGGTGATTTAACCGCAGAGCAGCTCTACCGCCGCGCCCTGTCAGCCGTGTTAACGTCGCGTCATAAAGGTAAAAACCAAATTCAGTTCTTTGATCCGTTGCAGATGGAAGAGGCGCAGCAGCGTTTAACCCAAGAGAACGATATTTTAACCGCCATGGATAACCAGCAATTTGCGCTCTGGATGCAGCCCCAGGTTGAGATGTCCAGCGGCAAGGTATTGAGCGCAGAAGCATTGTTGCGGATGCAGCAGCCGGACGGTAGCTGGGAGCTGCCGGAAGGGTTAATCGACAGAATTGAGTCTTGTGGTCTGATGGTGACCGTCGGTTATTGGGTGCTGGAAGAAACATGCCGCCAGCTGTCAGCCTGGCAAGAACGCGGTCTCATGCTGCCGCTCTCGGTGAATTTATCCGCTCTCCAGTTGATGCACCCAAGTATGGTGTCTGATCTGCTGGAGTTGTTAACGCGCTATCGCATTAAGCCAGGCACATTGATTCTGGAAGTGACTGAAAGCCGGCATATTGACGATCCCCACGCCGCAGTGGCCATTTTGCGACCGCTGCGCAACGCGGGCGTGCGCATCGCCCTGGACGACTTTGGCATGGGGTATGCGGGTCTGCGACAGCTACAGCATATGAAGTCGCTGCCGGTGGATGTACTCAAAATCGATAAGATGTTTGTCGATGGCGTGCCCGAAGATTGCAGCATGATCTCCGCCATCATTCAGCTGGCACATAGCCTCAACTTGCAGATGATCGCCGAAGGCGTTGAAACCGAAGCGCAACGCGAATGGTTATCAAAAGCCGGGGTGGAAGTGGCGCAAGGATTCCTGTTTGCTCGACCCGTTCCGGCAAAGATCTTTGAAGAACGTTATCTGGCACCGGAAAACGCTGATTACAAAAGTTAAAAAAGGTCTCGCTTGTGCGAGCCAGCTCAAAATTTTTAACATTTTTGTATCAATTATGATCCAGGTGCATTTCTGTCATGTTGAGTGGGTGTTACTTTAAGGCCGCAGGTTAAACAAAACCTTACAAGACCTGTGGTTTTTACTTTAAGGACACCCTATGAAGACCTCTATATTCAAAAGCCTTTACTTTCAGGTCCTGACAGCAATTGCCATTGGTATTCTCCTTGGCCATTACTACCCTGAATTAGGCGCCCAAATGAAGCCGCTTGGTGATGCTTTCGTTAAGCTCATCAAGATGGTCATCGCACCTGTCATCTTCTGTACTGTCGTGACCGGCATTGCAGGCATGGAAAGTATGAAAGCAGTAGGCCGCACCGGTGCGGTTGCACTGCTCTATTTTGAAATTGTCAGTACGATTGCGCTGATCATCGGCCTTATCATCGTCAACGTGGTGCAACCCGGTGCCGGAATGAACGTCGATCCGGCGACGCTGGACGCTAAAGCGGTTGCCATTTACGCTGAACAGGCAAAAGACCAGGGGATCGTAGGCTTCCTGATGGATATTATCCCGGGTAGCGTGATTGGCGCGTTCGCCAGCGGTAACATCCTGCAGGTATTACTGTTTGCGGTAATGTTTGGTTTTGCGCTGCACCGTCTGGGCAGCAAAGGCCAGATGATTTTCAACGTGATTGAAAGCTTCTCGCAGGTTATTTTCGGCATCATCAATATGATCATGCGTCTGGCGCCGATCGGTGCTTTCGGTGCCATGGCCTTTACCATCGGTAAATATGGCGTCGGAACGCTGGTGCAACTGGGTCAGCTGATAATCTGCTTCTACATCACCTGTATTCTGTTTGTGGTTGTGGTTCTGGGCTCCATTGCTCGCGCAACCGGCTTCAGCATTTTCAAATTCATCCGCTATATCCGTGAAGAACTGCTGATCGTACTGGGTACGTCTTCTTCTGAATCCGCGCTGCCGCGTATGCTCGATAAGATGGAAAAACTGGGCTGCCGGAAGTCGGTTGTCGGGTTGGTTATACCCACGGGCTACTCGTTTAACCTTGATGGGACATCAATCTATCTGACGATGGCGGCGGTGTTTATCGCTCAGGCAACCAACAGCCATATGGATATCTTCCATCAGATAACCCTGTTGGTGGTGCTCCTGCTCTCCTCAAAAGGTGCAGCGGGTGTGACCGGCAGTGGCTTCATTGTTCTGGCCGCGACGATCTCTGCTGTGGGCCATTTGCCGGTTGCGGGTCTGGCTCTGATTCTTGGTATTGACCGCTTTATGTCTGAAGCACGTGCGCTGACTAACCTGGTCGGCAACGGTGTGGCAACTGTCGTCGTCGCTAAATGGGTCAAAGAACTGGACCATAAAAAGTTGGACGATGTGCTGAATAATCGTGCGCCGGATGGCAAAACGCACGATTTATCCTCTTAATCTCGTCACTTATGCCCGTAGTCCCTTCCAGGACTGCGGGCGTTTGCGCATAATTACCCCCTGTGCCTGAAACCGTCGATTCGGCGGCTCGGGATTTTTTCACTTCTTCCGTGACATTTTTATGTTCTCGCGGTCTAACACGAAGTGTTTTTAACGTCATATTCAGAGAGTCCTTTCGAGGGCTGTCTTTTTATTTCCAGGATAGTTGATCAGGGGTTCACATGCAGGGCACAAAAATTCGACTTTTAGCGGGCGGCTTGCTGATGATGGCCACTGCCGGCTATGTGCAGGCAGATGCGCTCCAGCCTGACCCGGCGTGGCAACAGGGCACGCTGGCAAATGGTCTACAGTGGCAAGTGTTAGCCACTCCCCAGCGCCCCAGCGACCGTATTGAGGTCCGCCTGCTGGTTAATACCGGTTCACTCACCGAAAGTACGCAACAGAGTGGTTTCAGCCATGCGATCCCACGTATCGCGCTGACGCAAAGCGGTGGCCTCGATGCCACGCAAGCCCGTTCATTGTGGCAGCAGGGGTTCGATCCCAAACGTCCCATGCCGCCGGTTATCGTTTCCTATGATTCCACGTTGTATAACCTTAGTCTGCCAAACAGCCGTAACGATCTACTGAAAGAGTCACTTTCTTACCTGGCGAATATCTCCGGCAATCTGAGCATCACCTCTGAAACGGTCAATCATGCGCTGAGCAGCGAAGATATGGTTGCAACCTGGCCGTCAGATACCAAAGAAGGGTGGTGGCGTTACCGTCTGAAGGGATCGACTCTGCTGGGACACGATCCCGCCGATCCGCTGAAAACGCCTGTAGATGCGGCGAAAATTCAGTCTTTCTACCAGAAATGGTATACCCCGGACGCGATGACGCTGATCATCGTCGGTAACGTTGATGCACGCAGCGTAGCTGAGCAAATCAATAAAACCTTTGGCGAGTTAAAAGGAAAACGCGAAACGCCTGCACCGGTACCTACGCTCTCTCCGCTGCGAGCAGAAGCCGTAAGCATTATGACCGATGCGGTACGCCAGGATCGCCTGTCTATTATGTGGGATACGCCGTGGCAACCGATCCGTGAATCTGCCGCGTTGTTACGTTATTGGCGCGCTGATTTAGCTCGTGAGGCGCTGTTCTGGCACATTCAGCAAGAGCTAACCAAAAACAATGCCAAAGACATTGGCCTCGGATTTGACTGCCGGGTGCTGTTCCTGCGCGCGCAGTGTGCGATTAACGTTGAGTCGCCAAACGATAAGCTGAACGCCAATCTGGGTACGGTTGCGCGTGAGCTGGCGAAAGTGCGTGATAAGGGACTTCCGGAAGAAGAGTTCAATGCGCTGGTCGCGCAAAAGAATCTGGAACTGCAGAAGCTGTTTGCCACCTATGGTCGTACCGATACCGATATTTTGATCAGCCAGCGTTTGCGCTCGCTGCAAAATCAGGTGGTGGATATTGCGCCTGAACAGTATCAGCGTTTACGCCAGAGCTTCCTCAACAGCCTGAGCGTTGAGATGTTGAATCAGGACCTGCGACAGCAGCTGTCGCAAGATATGGCGTTAATTCTGCTGCAGCCGAAGGGTGAACCTGAATTCAATATGAAGGATCTGCAGGCGACGTGGGATAGCATTATGGCGCCCGTTACCGCAGCGGCAACATCTGTTGAAACGGATGAATCACACCATGAAGTGACGGATATCCCGCCGGTACAATAACCTGTAGGCCGGATAAGACGATTACGCCGCCATCCGGCATTGGAGATGCCGGGGGCGCTTCGCTTGCCCGGCCTACGGTATGCAGACCGGATAATCGACGTTATTGCGGCATAGCGTCGCGTGGGATAATCGCCCCGCGGTGCTGAATCACGGTGCTTGCCGTCAGGTGGCCGCGTTTTGCGGCCTCAGCAGCATCGCCACCGGTCAGACGTACCGCCAGATATCCGGCGCTGAAGGAGTCTCCGGCCGCAGTGGTATCGATCACCTTCTCTTTCGGCAATTTAACGGCCGAAACGTCGATGAGCGCTTCGCCCGCGATGGAAACCAGGCAAGAGTCTGCGCCACGCTTCACAACCACTTCCTGTACACCAGCTGCGTGAGTACGGGCAATCACCTCAGCAACGGGTTTTTCACCCCACAGCGCGTCTTCATCGTCCAGCGTCAGGAATGCGATATTGGTGCATTCCAGCATCTGCTGATACACCTGCTGGGTTTCTTCTTTGCTGCTCCACAGACGTGGGCGGTAGTTATTATCAAAAATGACCTTTCCACCGTTGGCACGGCATTCACGCAGCAACGACAGCAGCTTGTCACGACTTGCCGGGCTTAAAATCGCCAGGCTGATTCCGCTCAGATACAAGTAATCAAATGTCGCCAGCTCTTCGCAAATCGCGGCAGACTGCTCGCTCTCCAGCCAGAATTTTGCGGCGGCTTCATTACGCCAGTAATAGAAGGTGCGCTCGCCAGTGCTGTCGGTCTCAATGTAGTAGAGACCCGGCAGGCGGTTTTCCATGCGCTGGGTTAATGAGGTATCCACGTTTTCACCCTGCCAGGACTCCAGCATTTGTTGGCTAAAACTGTCGGTACCCAGTGCAGTCACATAGTGTACGGAAAGTGCCGTAGCATCGACCTGACGGGCGATATAAACGGATGTATTCAACGTGTCGCCACCGAATCCGCGCTGAACGTCAGCGCCTTTCTGTGACAGCTCAATCATGCATTCGCCAATCACGGCAATCTTTCTGGACATAGTCGTAACCTGCTCTGAAAAAAATTAGCGTTAGTGTGCGCTGTGGGTGTTAAGTGGTCAACTATATTAAAACAACGTTCCATTATTTTTTTGAGCCAGCACGTGTTCTGCGTTGTTTTTGCCGCTTAGTTTTTATTTTTGCGCACAGCTGAACGTAAAGTTCTGCGTCTGAGCGCCGATAACCTTTGACGAGTCCGGTCAGTCACACTCTTATTTACAGGACATCTCAGATGATAAAGCAGGTTACCCAGCAGCTCATTACGCTCGATGCGAGTATTGAAAACTTGCAGGAGAGACGCTATTGGCTGCAGTGCGAGCGTGCTTACACCTACCAGCCAATTTACCAGACCAACGGACGACTGATGGCCGTTGAACTGCTGACTGTCGTGAGCCATCCTGATAATCCATCCCAACGTATTGCGCCAGACCGCTATTTTGCCGAAGTAACCGTCCGACATCGTGTTGATGTGGTGATAGAGCAACTTCTTCAACTTGAGCTGAAAGGGGACTTTTTCAGAGCCAACAACCTGCTGGCTTCCGTGAACGTCGACGGACCAACGCTCATAGCGATGCGCCAGGATCCCGAAATCCTGAAAATCATTGAAGGCCTGCCGTGGCTGCGTTTTGAGCTAGTGGAACATATCCGCTTACCGAAGGGGTCGTCCTTCGCCTCAATGTGCGAGTTTGGCCCGCTCTGGCTGGATGATTTTGGTACCGGAATGGCGAACTTCTCGGCGCTTAGTGAAGTGAGTTATGACTATATCAAAGTGGCGCGAGACCTGTTCGTCATGCTGCGTAAGACGCCGGAGGGACGTAATCTCTTCACACTACTATTACAGCTGATGAACCGCTATTGCCGCGGTGTGATTGTCGAAGGCGTTGAAACGCTGGAAGAGTGGCGCGATGTGCAAAACTCACCGGCTTTTGCCGCACAAGGCTATTTTCTCTCTCGTCCAGTGCCTCTGGACACGCTTGAAGAGGTGATCCTGTCGCTTTGATGAGGACGTAGCACACCTCCTTTTCATCCTGCTGGACTATCTTTAGGACAGGCAAGGAAGGAAGTAGAGAGGTTAGACATGACGAAAACAGGTAAAATAACCACTTCAGTAATAGGGGTTTTCTTGTTGTTGATCGTCGTACTCATCATTGTGATTGCGACATTTGACTGGAACCGGCTCAAACCGACCATCAACCAGAAAGTCTCTACAGAACTCAACCGGCCCTTTGCTATACGGGGTGACCTGGGCGTGGTTTGGGAACGCCAGAAGCAGGAAACCGGCTGGCGTAGCTGGGTTCCGTGGCCGCATGTTCATGCTGAAGATATCATCCTCGGCAACCCGCCAGACATTCCTGACGTTACCATGGTGCATCTCCCGCGTGTTGAAGCTACGCTCGCACCACTGGCACTGCTGACAAAAACCGTCTGGCTCCCGTGGGTCAAGCTGGTCAAACCCGATGCGCGGCTGATCCGTCTGTCGGAGAAAAACAATAACTGGACCTTTAACTTAGCTGGGGACGAAAACCGCGATCCTAATGCGCCGCCATCCGCGTGGTCGTTCCGGCTGGATAACATTCTGTTTGACCAGGGACGCATCGCCATTAACGATAAGGTGACGAAGTCGGAGATTGAGATCCTGGTCGATCCGCTTGGCAAACCGTTGCCCTTTAGCGAAGTGACCGGCGCAAAAGGTAAAGAGAGCAACGCCCGCGTCGAGGACTACGTGTTTGGTCTGAAAGTGCAAGGGCGATATAACGGCGAACCGCTAAGCGGTAGCGGAAAAATTGGCGGAATGCTGGCGCTGCGTGGTGAAGATACGCCTTTCCCGATTCAGGCTGATTTCCGTTCGGGCAATACGCGCGTAGCGTTTATCGGCACGATAAACGATCCGATGAACATGGGCGGGGCGGATCTGCGACTTAAATTCTCGGGAGATTCGCTAGGGGATTTATACGATTTGACCGGCGTGCTGCTCCCGGATACGCCGCCGTTTGAAACCGACGGACGTCTGGTAGCGAAAATTGACCCGGAAAAATCCTCTGTTTTTGATTATCGCGATTTCAATGGCCGCATTGGCGACAGCGATATTCACGGAACGCTGGCCTACACCACCGGCAAGCCGCGACCCATGCTGAAGGGCGATGTGGAATCACGCCAGCTGAGGCTGGCCGATTTGGGGCCGCTGATCGGGGTGGATTCAGGCAAAGGGGCGGAACGGGCAAAACAATCTGAACAGCGCAAAGGTGAGAAGAGCGTTCAGCCTGCGGACAAGGTGTTGCCGTATGACCGTTTTGAAACAGACAAATGGAACGTAATGGACGCTGACGTGCGTTTCAAAGGACGGCGTATTGAGCATGGCAGTAGTCTGCCGATCAGCGATCTCTCCACTCATATCATCCTGAAAAATGCCGACCTGCGTCTGCAACCGCTGAAATTTGGTCTTGCGGGAGGCAGCATTGTTTCCAGCATCCATCTGGAAGGGGATAAAAAGCCGATGCGGGGGCAGGCGGATATCCAGGCTCGCCGCCTGAAGCTTAAAGCGCTGATGCCGGATGTGGAACTGATGCAAAAAACGCTTGGTGAAATGAACGGTGACGCCAGGTTTAGTGGGAGCGGAAACTCGGTGGCGGCGCTGTTGGGTAACAGCAATGGCAACCTGAAACTGCTGATGAATGACGGTTTGATCAGCCGGAATCTGATGGAAATTGTGGGCTTGAATCTGGGGAACTATCTTGTCGGGCAGATATTTGGCGATGACGAAGTGCGGGTGAACTGCGCGGCGGCGAATCTGGATATTGTTAACGGCGTGGCGCGTCCGCAGATTTTTGCTTTTGATACAGAAAACGCAGTCATTAATGTCACCGGTACGGCAAGTTTTGCGTCGGAGCAACTGGATTTAACCATCGATCCGGAGAGCAAAGGGATTCGTATTATTACTCTGCGTTCGCCGTTGTATGTTCGCGGCACCTTTAAGAATCCGCAGGCAGGCGTGAAGGCCGGGCCGCTGATTGCGCGCGGTGCGGTTGCTGCTGCGCTGGCAACGCTGGTGACGCCAGCGGCAGCCCTGCTGGCGCTGATTTCACCTTCTGAAGGGGATGCTAATCAGTGCCGGACAATCCTGTCGCAGATGAAGAAGTGATGAGAGCGCCGGATGAGGTGTAAACACCTTATCCGGCCTACGGGGGATTGCAGTTTGTAGGCCTGATAAGCATAGCGCCATCAGGCAATCAAATTACAGCGATTGATGCCGTGTCTCATGGGTTAACAGCAGCGCAATTAACGTTAACGCCGCCATTGATGCCAGATACGTACCGACTGCCGCCAGACCATAATTCGCCTGCAACCATGCAGCGATGTATGGGGCAACGGAAGCACCAAGAATCGACGAAACGTTGTACGAGAACGACGCTCCCGTATAGCGCACTTCAGTCGGGAACAGCTCCGGCAGCAGCGCGCCCATCGGACCAAATGTCAGCCCCATCAGGCTTAAGCCCAGCAACAGGAAGGCGAAAACCAGCACCGGATTGCCAGAGCCGAGCAGTGGTTTAAAGGCAAACAGCGCAAACAGAATGATAAGCGTGGTGATAATGAGCATGCTCTTGCGACGACCAAATGCGTCGGCCAGCAGGCCCGCCACCGGCACCATGACGCCAAAGCCAATCACCGCCATCATCAGCATCCACAACACTTCATTACGCGGCAGGCCAAGTCCTACAGGCGCGGCAGCGGTGCTGAACGTCATCGAATAGACGGTCATGATATAGAACAGCGTATAGGTCGCCAGCATGATGAACGTGCCGAGGATCGTCACGCGAACATGTTTGGTCAGCAGAGTACCCAGCGGGATTTTCACCTGCTTTTTCGCCGCGGCTACTTTGGCGAAGACCGGGGATTCATGCAGCGAAACGCGAACGTACAGACCGATAATCACCAGTACCGCAGAGAAGATGAACGGTACGCGCCAACCCCAGCTCATGAACTGCTCGTCGGTCAGCAGCCAGGAGAGCAGCAGAAAGGTACCATTGGCGAAGAAGAAGCCAATAGGCGCGCCCAACTGCGGAAATGATCCGTACAGCGCGCGTTTGCGCGGTGGTGCGTTTTCCGTTGCCAGCAGCGCAGCACCGCCCCATTCACCGCCCAGACCTAACCCCTGGCCAAAACGCGCCAGCGCCAGCAGCAGTGGGGCGAAAATGCCGATCGTTTCATAGCCCGGGAGCAGACCAATGACGACCGTCGAAATCCCCATGGTGAGTAACGAAGCAACCAGCGTGACTTTACGGCCGACGCGATCGCCGAAATGCCCGAATACCGCAGAACCGATCGGTCGTGCCACAAAGGCGATAGCAAAAGTCGCCAGGGACTGTAGCGTCGCGGCAGTCGGATCCCCCTGCGGGAAGAAGATATGCGGGAACACGATCACCGCGGCGGTGGCGTAAATATAGAAGTCGAAGAACTCAATGGCGGTGCCAATGAGCGAGGCGACGACGACTTTATTGCGCGAGTTGACCGGGGTGTGTTCCTGTTCGTTGTCGAGCGTTGTGGCTGTTGCTTGCATAATATTTTCTTATTTTTGGCCGAACGAAAGGTCATATTACGCACAGCAAAAGAGACATTTCAATCTGTAACAAACTTTGAGGGTGGTCAAAAATGGAGCAAAAAGGGGATAATTTTTAGGCTTGAGATTTCACTTCCATGAAATGCTTCACATAATTTAAAACTTAGATGATAAAACTGGTTTTTGGTTAAATAAAAGTTACGGGTTGGATTTATTCACTAAATCGGTGAGATCGGGCGGCATTATAATTGCCGGATGGCGCTGCGCTTATCCGGTCTACAAAACTCACCCGTAGGCCGGATAAGACGCGTGCGTCGCCATCCGGTAATTCACAACTTATCCGGCGGTGGCTACTGCGTTTTCCCCGGCATACGCGGGTCGTCTTTGTATTCCGCCGTGGCAATCCAGGCTGCACAAAACAGAGTCAGACGAGCGAAGAAGTAGAAGAACGCCATCAATCCAAGCACGGAACCAAACGCCGCGCCTGACGGCGATTGCACCAGTGACGGCAGGGTATATGTCATGATCATTTTGATGACTTCAAACCCCAGAGCCGCGATAAATGTCCCGCGAATCAGCGCCTTTTTACGCGGTCGGTGACGCGGTAGCCGCCAGAAAATCCAGAAGAACAGTAAGTAGTTGGCGAAAATGGAGATGGTCAGACCGATCAGCCGCCAGGCGGGCTTCAGCCATTCGATACCGTCGAGATACAACGCAGAGATAATCATCTGCTGGGCGGAGCCGGCAATGGAGGTAATGGACAGGGTAACAATCAGCGCAATCAGTAAGCCAATCAATGAGATAAAATCACGCAGATATTTGACCCAAATTTTTTCCTGATCCTGTGGGGTACGCTCCCAGACATCCCGCGACTGGGCACGAATTGCTTCGCGCAGGTTTCCCATCCAGTTAATGCCGGAATAGAGCGCGATGCCAAGCCCTACCAGACCTACAGTGGTACGTTGCTGTACGGCAGTATTAATGGTGTTTTTCAGCGTAGAGGCGAGCGTCGGATCGCTGACGTTCAACAAAATCTTGCTGAAGATATCCTGCAATAGTGTAGGGTGCGAAGCGAGAATAAAACCCGCGGCGGCAAACGACACCATCAGAATAGGGATCATCGACAGAAACGAGAAGTAGGTAATGGCTGCGCCAAACTGATTTCCCATACGATCGTTAAACCGCTCTGCGGCACGGATAAGATGGGCGATGATGGGCTGACGTTGAATTTTATCGGCGAAGGTCAGAGCCGTTTTCAGCGCCTGGTTGGTCTTACCATTGGTTTCTGTATTTTCCTGCTCCAGGGGCTCAATTTTTAGGATGGGGGCGTGCTCAAGTTCCTGAATGGGGCGTTTAATCTCTTTTTCCTGCGTCATCAGGGCAATAATCCTTGTTCTGTTCATTCTCAGGACAGTATAGCTTGTCAGTCCACATAGTCTTTCATCACGCCAGTCAGCCATTCCATAAACAGATGTACCCGGCGAGAGAGGTTGCGTCGATGCGGATAAAGCAGAGAGACCGGCATTGGCTCGGCGCGATATTGCGGCAAAACTTCGACCAGCGTACCGGCGCGCAGGGCATCACGCACGCCAACGCGCGGTACCTGAATAATGCCCAGACCGGCAAGGCATGCCGCGTGATAGGTTTCGGTACTGTTTACCGTTAGCATGCCGCCGGTTTTAACCCATTGCGTGCCGTTTTCTGTCGCCACTTCGAAACCTTGCGCACGCGTTCCCAAATTGACCGAGTAGTGCACCACTGCATGTGAAGCTAAATCCTCCAGGCTTTCCGGATAACCAAAGCGGGCGAGGTACTGCGGGCTGGCGCAGTTAATCTGCGTGAGTTTCCCCAGTGGGCGCGCAATCAGCCCTGAATCTTTCAGCGTGCCTACGCGTACCACACAGTCGAAACCTTCGCGGACCAAATCCACCAGGCGGTCGCTGCTGCTGAGTTCGAGCTCAAGGCCGGGATACTGATGCAAGAAAGTGGGTAAGCGGGGCATCACCAGATTTCTCGCCACGCCAACCGGCATATCGACGCGCAGCTTGCCGCTGATGCTGGACGGATCGTGATGAAATAGTCCATCCAGCTCATCCAGATTGCTCAACAAATCTTTTGCGCGTTCGTAATAGATCATACCGTCTTGTGTGAGCTGAACGCGGCGGGTAGTGCGGTGCAACAACTGCGTGCCCAGATGATTTTCCAGGGCCTGGATTTGGCGAGATACGCTACCTTTAGGAAGACCAAGTGTGTCTGCCGCACGCGAAAAGCTCTCCAGTTCTGCGACGCGGATGAACAACTGCATTGCGTGAATTTTATCCATTCTTATGCCCTATTGTTGTTCCAAATGAAACAGTAATGCGCAACAGACGACATTTATTGTTTTTCTATCACCTAATAAGCTTTATCTCAATCATCACAACGTCGGAAATGAGGTTTCTTATGACGCAACGTATCGCATTAGTGACTGGTGGTAGTCGTGGGCTCGGTAAAAACGCCGCACTTAAGCTGGCTGACAGAGGAACGGACATTATCTTTACCTACAACAGCCAGCAGCAGGCGGCGCTGGATGTGGTTGCTGAAATTGAGCAAAAAGGCAGAAAAGCTGCGGCAATACAACTGAATGTCAGCGATGTGGCTGGCTTTGAGTCCTTTACCCATGAGGTACAAGCGCAGCTGAAGAGCATGTGGAATCGTGAAGCGTTTGATTATTTAGTGAACAATGCCGGAATTGGTCTGTATGGCGCTTTTGCCGATACCTCCGAAGCGATGTTTGATCAATTAGTGAACATTCACTTTAAGGGCCCCTTCTTCCTGACCCAACGTCTGTTGCCGTTGATCCAGAATGGCGGCAGGATCCTGAATGTTTCATCGGGACTGGCGCGTTTTGCACTGCCAGGGTATGCCGCCTATGCCTCAATGAAAGGGGCGATGGAAGTACTGACGCGTTATCAGGCGAAAGAACTGGGAGAGCGGGGTATTTCAGTAAATATCATCGCGCCTGGGGCGATTGAAACCGATTTTGGCGGCGGTCGACTGCGGGATAATAAAGAGCTGAATGCATATGTGGCATCGCAAACGGCGCTGGGACGCGCGGGCTTGCCGGATGATATTGGCGACGCGATTGCCGCGTTGCTCAGTGATGAGCTGGCATGGATGACAGCGCAGCGTATCGAAGTATCGGGCGGAATGTTCCTGTAAATCGCTCGTATCTTATTCAGCTTTTGAGCAATAGAAAACCGGTGCGCCACTCCAGGTAAAAATATAGCTAGTGGCGTTTACCGGTATTATCTGCAATCTAATTCAGCGATCGCGGTGCCGAAAGAAATCCGGGATAAACTTTCTGAATAACTCATTTTTCTTCGACAGCGGATTTGTCTCAGAAGAAACCATGATCACTTCCCCATCCCCCACGGATTCAGAATTTAATTCTTTAAAATGTTAAAAATTCGACATTAAAAATTGAGCGTTCGATCGCGTATGTGAAAACATGGCCTATGTGCTAAAAATTTCGCATAGGAAGAATAATAAATCGTGAATTTCATTTATAACCTTAAATCTACCATAAACGAATACTAAACGACCGCTTCCTCATAGTAGATTGGGATGAAGATTGGAAAGCATTTATAGCAGTCATATAATCCACCATACAAACGGTATGGATTATCTCAACGCTTATATGTAGAGGTGCATGTTCGTCTTCATTTAACGTGGGTATAAGATATGGGCTATCGTCTATATGGATTTATGATTGGTGCTGAAATTCATTTTGACATTTCTAATCGCCGACTGTATCGGCTTACTGGTAGCCATACCGAGAAAAACATCGTTTTTGCGTCAATTTACTTTAATGAAACAATGCTCAGGCTTTTCCTGTATTTATTAATAAATGCCAGGAGCCAGCCGATACCGAAAGAAGAATTATTTGAGAAAATCTGGGAAGCGCATAATCTGAGCCCCTCTGCGCAAAGATTATGGCAAGTCCTGCACAATCTTAATAATAAACTTGGCCTGCTGGGGTTACCCAGGGATTTTATCCTTAATATAAGAGGTCAGGGTTATGTCATCAATTATCCTGATGTCATTCCCGTTTATTACAAAGTGAGCGAACTCCCAACTCATGCTGTCAAAAAAAGGGAGAAAATAGATAACCTGAGTGAGTGATGTCAACCCAGGTATTTGCCCTGAGCATGCAGTGCGAGGGGCTTTTTTTATCGTTATCTTTACTTTTTATTTTCAATGTATTTTCGCTAAATAACGTTATTGTTCGATAGATACCAATAACGGCCAGGGCGATTGGGTCAGGTTCTGATGATTGCTGTGCGGTTGCCCTCAATAGGCCGCCGCACGCTTGAGGCTCGTGATGATTACCACAACCAGGCAACTCCCGATATTATTCTCTGACGCCAGCGAATTACTGGCCCGTTTCCTCACCTGTGCACCGGTAAAAACGTTGAATGCAGCCATTATTCAACGGCAGTTCCAACCGGTGTATCAACCCATTTTTAACAGCCAGACGGGTGAAATTGCAGGTATTGAGGTACTCGCCAGGTGGACGCATCCCCAGTATGGCGCTATTCCCCCTGATATATTTATTCCCCTTGCGGAAGAGCATGGTCTTATCGCCTCGCTGACGCATCAACTTATTCAGCAAGTCATTGCCGACCTGCAGTCGCGGCTCCCCCTTTTCCCAAATGGACTTTACCTTAACCTAAATCTGAGCCCCGAAAACTGCCTCGATCCGCGCTTTGAGTCGGACGTCGTGGCGCTCATGCAAAAGCTTGCCCCGGTTCAGGTTCAACTGGTTATCGAAATTACCGAAAGACGCCCTCTGCACTTTACCCCTCAGCTAAGCGAGTGGTTTGCCGCGTTGAGAAAATCCAATATCGCCGTAGCGTTAGATGATTTCGGGACGGGATACTCGAATCTGTGTTACCTCCACGCGCTGGAACCGGAGTTTATTAAGATAGATAAACTGTTTGTCAGCCAGATTGGTGAGGGGGGCGATACCCGCATTGTCGATACGCTTATTGAGCTGGCGCAGAAGATGGGTCTGCGAATGATTGCCGAGGGCGTTGAGACTCAGGTTCAGGCCGATTATCTGCGCATGAAACGCTGTGATTTTTTACAAGGGTATTATTTATGCAGACCCGTTCCACTTGAAGATCTGATCGGAGTGATGCAATCGCCCGCAACCTTTAGTGTCGATTGATACAGCAATACTGCCTGGGGAAACCACAGGTGATGATCAATTGATGCGACATTTTATTTTGTAACATATTTGTCTGTTACTGTGAGTTCCTTATTTTTATTAGAAAATATAGACTCCAAAAAATTAATATTAATAAGCTGATTTTGAGTATTGGATGTTAAGGATTTCCTTAATGTTTAGCGCCACTTTTGTCCCTTTGTGTGATTATTTGGTTTGAGCTGTAACTATTTGCGATTTCTACTTTTTTCTTCTCCGTCTATCGGTAAAATGGCCCCCGCCAAATGGTGACTTCTTATTTTACCCCTCGGGTAATACCCTTCCGCGTGTTAAGGCTAGTATCTTATTCAGACGGAGATAAGTAATGCAGGTAATAATGTTTGACAGGCAGTCGATATTTATTCATGGAATGAATGTAAGTTTACAAGAGCGTATTCCAGGAGTGGATGTTCAGGGTGTCAGTCAGGCAGATGACCTTTGGCAGAAACTGGAAGACACCCCTGATGCACTGATAATGCTGGATGGCGACCAGGACGCCGAGTTCTGCCGTAACTTGCTACAGCAGATAGCGCAACGCTTTTCGACAGTAAAAGTGCTGGTAACAGCAACGGACTGCCGTAAAAAATGGCTGCAGGAGGTTACGCAATTGAATGTGCTGGCCATTGTTCCACGCGACTCTGACGCGGAAACCTTCACGCTGGCTCTCAATAGCATTGCGATGGGAATGGTATTTATCCCCAGAGATTGTATGACAACCCCCGAGAGCAGCGGGCAAAATATCAGATCGCTTAGTGCGCGTCAGCGAGAGATTCTGACTATGCTTGCCGCCGGAGAATCAAATAAACAAATTGGTCGATTGTTAAATATCAGCACCGGAACGGTCAAAGCCCATCTTGAATCGCTGTATCAGCGCCTCGAGGTAAAAAACCGTACGCAGGCGGCAATGATGTTAAACGACGCTATTTAACGGGCGAATATTTCACAGTCAGAACGATTCTGGCTGTGAAATAACCCCCGAGCAGAATTCTGCAGCACAAAACCGGCTTATCCCCACGCTGAGCATCCACGCAATTAACGCTTCCTGTTGAAACCTTTCTTTTATTTGCGGCATTTTCTGGTGTATGAATTCCTCGCAGATTTCCAGATCCGCGAGCAGTAGTGTTTCTGCCTGCGTTACCGAAACAGGCGCAGGAAAGCTTTCATCGGATGTGATTTCGTGCCCGTAGCCAATCACCCAGACACCATTTTTGTCCTGATACTTTTCCAGTGACAGGCCTTGCCATTGTTTAATAAATGCAACACAAGCGGGCGTGAAATACGTTGAATGGAGTGGCATATTCATCTCTGTACAAAGAGACCTATTTTAAGAAACCGCCTCCGTTACGCCAGTTGTCATACAGCCAGTTTTTTCAGCAAAACGTCTTATTCTGCGGGTGGCTGATAGTCGTGTTTTAACAGGCCGAAAATCCAGTCATCATTCCAGGTTTGATGCAGCCAGTAGCTTTCCCGCAGCGTGCCTTCGTGAATGAACCCGACCTTTTCCAACAGACGCCGTGAGGCTTCGTTTCCTGCGGTGACGCAAGCCGTAAGCCGGCGTAGCCCTCCGGTGGTAAATGCAAAATCGCAAACTGCATGCAGAGATTCAGTACCATAACCTTTCCCCTGCGCTTCAGGGGCGAGCAGAAAACCGACCTCGGCACATTCATTGTTATCATGAATATATCCAGTCACTCCAAGCGGTGCTCCCGATGCCTTATCGCACAGGACCAGACATAGCCAGTGCGGGCTGCCGGGAGACCATTCAGGCAGGCGGGAGTTGAAGGCTATCCGTATCTCCTCTTCAGTACGCGTGTCAGCGACAAAGCGCATCACATCTGGATTCTTCTGTAGCGTTAAGAAGAACGTCCAGTCATTTTCTGTCAGTGGGCGGCAGAGCAGACGTGATGTTTGCAATACAGGCACAGGCTTATCTCCAGAATAATTTTCAATGATTGTGCGGAAGTCACTGTAAAACTTATTTATTTGCTATATGAATGTGTTTTAGTCTACATCGGCACAACGTTGCGTTTAAAAAAGATAATTACATACCATGATGAGGCCGCACGTTTTGGGTCCTTTTAGGGAAGATGATGACCAATAGCGCGTTACAAGCGACATGTACACCCTTTGAACATTGTCTGGGGATTATCCGTCAGGCGTCGATAGAAATATTATTGCTGTTAGGCGTACATGTCACAGAAGGCAAAGACCCTCGGTGGTTTCTCGAACAACTGGATCAGGCTCGACTGAATCTGGGCGGCTGGGGGGCTGTCGCCAGACGGTTGCAGATGAATGATGCGCAATTGAGCCAGTTCACTCTGCGGCTACGCCATCTTCAACAGAGTGTACCCCAATATGAAAATGGCCAGGACGTCAGTGAAAACCAGCTGATTTCAGCGCTGCGCTTTGTGGCCTCTCTGGAACAATTACGCCAGCAACAGCCCATCCTGAAGTATCAAACCGAAATTACACCTGTAGAGCCGGATGCTCAGATGCGGGCGCAGCGTCAACTTCGCGCAATAGAATTAACCCTCAAATCCCTGATTGCGCGGGTATGGCCGGATCAACATCCTCTCAACAGCTTTCTGAAACAGCACTTTGGCGGTGAACGTCTGCGTCGCTGGCTAAGGTTAGGCGAAGGACGAGATGCGCTGGACGGTATGATGTTTAGCGAGTTGGCACTGATGGTCGTCGATAAGAAATTATTCGTTCGCCACTTTACGCAGATTTTTAACGATACCTCGGTGCTGATGTCGTTTGTTGAGCCGCGCATCACGCTACGCATGTTTTTGGATGATTGCCGCCTGGCTCGTAACTGTGTTATCGCGCAACAACCGCTAACCTCAGTACAATTGCTGTTGCTGGACTACCAGTACCGACAGATAACTCATCCTGTGCAACGGGCATTTGAAGAACGGCGTACGCGCATTAATCCTGCGTCGTATCTGGAATCTGATGAGTCCATGGTCCGCCAGTTTTGGGAAACGGCAAAGCAAAAAGACGAGCAAGCGGGAGGCGATAAGCATGAAATCGCAGACAGTATTGATCCGCCGGAGAAGCGAGCCAAACGTTCGGCGGAAGAACGTGAACAGCTGATTTCCGTCATGTTGTGGGTAGCAGTCGGCGTGATGGTGCTGGCGATTTCGCTGGGTGCGTTCTGGTTATTCACTTCGCCAGCGCCACAGGCGTCATCCGGACAATCCGTTGAAATTGTGCAGGAGGAACCGCGACGTGACGCCCCCAGCGCGCGGGAGGCGGTGACCCGAATGGGTATCACCTGGGATGCCTTTAACATGCGGGCGGCTATCGATCGCAATGACACCCGCGTGACGTCACTGTTCCTGCAGGGTGGGATGGACTGGAAGCTGGCGTGGACGGAGCAGGCGTTCTCAGCGGGCAATACCGAGGTGTTGAGACTGCTGCTGCGTTACCCTTCGCAGATGGATGAAAGCAAACCATGCCGACAGTTTATGACTACGCTCAGCCATGCAATGTCAAATGGGGCGTCACTCACATCGCTGCATAAAAGTTATCTGCAAAGTTTTTGTTCCGTGCCTGCGGTCGTTGCGCGTCAGCAATATGATCTTGAGCAGGCCGAGCTGCGTGTTCGCGCCCAGCCCAGCCCTGAGAACAAGAAATGGCAGAGAATTCATGCCGAGTTATACGATGCGATTAACTGACATCCTGATGACTCAGACCGTCAGCCGCTAGGGTTCGCCATACAAACCGATGAGTCGGCGCACCACGCCATTGGTCCAGCCAAAGCCGTCCTGCAACGGATATTCCCCGCCGCCGCCTTCGCGCGGCGCTGCGTCGGCTATATGGTATTTTTCGATCAGTTTGTGGTGCTCCTGATAAAAGAGATTCACCGTTTTCAACCAGTTACGGGCGATTTCATCCCCGAGGTGGTCATCACCGTACAGTTTGAAGCCCTGGATCGCCATCCACTGCAGCGGCGCCCAGCCGTTGGGTTTATCCCACTGTTCACCCGTTTCATGCTCGGTTGCTAAAATCCCACCGGGCGTGAGCAGGCGACTGCGAACCGCGTTAGCAAGCCGGTCGGCTTGTTCATGTGTTGCCATACCGACATACAGCGGCACAATACTGGCGGCAGAGAACAGGGCCATTTGTTCGCGCCGCCAGTCGTAATCGCGATAGCAGCCGTTTTCATCGTCCCACAGATAGCGATTTACCGCATCGCGACGGTCACTGGCTTTCTGGCGAAACTGCGCTTCCGTTTCTTTGTCGCCTTTCAGCGCGGAAATATTGGCGATAGTGCTTTCCAGCTTGTAGAGGAAGGCGTTCAGATCAATCGGGATGAACTGCGTGGTGCGTATGCTGGCAAGGCGGCCTGCATCGCGTAGCCAGCGCGAGGAATAATCCCAGCCCGAGGCCGCGCCCGCGCGCAAATCCCGATACACCTCATTGGGTGGACGACCCGAATGCTTGGCGGTCTCAACGTCTTCAAGCCATGATTCATCACGCGGGGTATCACGATCGTCCCAATAGCGGTTGAGCAGAGAGCCGTCCGACATTCTGATCACGTGACGGTAGGCCTGGTTGAGCACCAGGGAATCGGCGCCATCCATCCAGAATGCGTATTCCATTTTTAGATGTTCAAGGTAGCGACGCGCGCCGCGCACGCCATCTTCTTCAAACAGTTCCACCATCAGCGCAAAAACCGGTGGCTGCGAACGGCTCAGGTAGTAGGTACGGTTACCGTTGGGGATGTGACCATAGTTTTCAATCATCCAGGCAAAGTTATCTGCCATACACTTCAGCAGATCTTCGCGGCCGCTCTCTGCCAGACCCAGCATGGTAAAGTAGGAATCCCAGTAGTAGGTTTCGCTAAAACGTCCACCGGGCACAATATATGACTGCGGTAACGCCAGCAGCGAGGACCAGGGAATGTGATCCTGCGGCTCGCGCGTCAGCACAGGCCACAGTTGATCGATATGCTCTTTTAGCGAGCTTGCCGGATCGGACACATACTCACTGGAGGGCGTTTCCGGTAGCCAGAAATGGTTCTCGACGAAACGTCGCAGATCAAAGTCGCGGTGGCGTTTAACTTTGCGATAGCGGATCAAAATGTCCAGTGGGTCCATTTTGGGCGCACAGTCGGGGAAGGTTTTGCTATCGGCAAACAGTTTCGACGACTGGACGTGTTCGAACAGCTCAAGGTAACGATCGGCCGGGGTTAACGCATCTGAGGCGGGCAGCCCTGCAATCATCTCCGGCTCAGGCTCTGCCTCAATCATTTCATCCAGCTTTAACTCGCACGGATCCATTTCATAAAGCAGATCGATATCGATCGTCATTTCTTCTGAAGGGGCGTGGGGTAGTTTCTGGTTGAGCATAATGAGAAAGACCTCCGATGGACGTTGAAAGATTAAGGCTATTGCCCGGTCGTCAGTTAAGCGTAGACATTCGCTTCGGTGTCTGGTGAGTAAAGCGTGCGGTTGATCACGTTTTAGTGCTGCGTATTATTTAGAAAATAAGACTATCCCAATGAATATAATGAAGAATTCATAATTCTGCGTGACCTGAAGATATTTCATTTTCAGAACATTCGATTGCAACGAGGTGTGAACGGAAAACCATAACGGCTTATCTCCGTAATAGGCACAGGCTATTCTATCGATAGTTATCCCCCATGTAATTGCTTGATACTTATCAAAATAATAAATCCCTTACTTTCTATGATGGTTAAGTCTGATAAAGACTATGCACTCATTATTCTAATTTTTCTGGGTCACAATAACTCACAACGGTGAGGGTAAAATAATGAAAATCATTACCCGTCTTACCGCGATAGCCATAGCTGGCGTCGTGATTTGTTATTTTGGATTATCCGGTTATGTGTGGTATCACGATAATCAACGTAGTAAACAGGCAGATGTTCAGGCCTCTACGCTGGAAGAAAATAATAAAGTATTAGGTTTTTTACGCGAAAAAGGATGCGATTATTGTCACACGCCTTCAGCTGAATTACCTTTCTATTCTTCTTTTCCTGTCGCTAAGCAGTTGATGAATTACGATATTCAACTGGGATACAAATCATTCAATCTTGAGGCCGTTCGTGCGGCGCTGGTCGCAGATAAACCCGTTTCGCAAAGCGATCTGAATAAAATTGAATGGGTGATGCAGTACGACACCATGCCGCCGACGCGTTATACCGCACTGCACTGGGCTGGCAAGGTAAGCGATACGGAGCGAGCAGAGATCCTGGGCTGGATTGCGAAACAGCGCGAGCAGTATTACGCCAGTAACGATACCGCCGCGCAGCATCGTAACGAGCCTGTGCAGCCGATACCGGAAAGCATTCCGACCGATGCCCGTAAAGTGGCGCTGGGCTTTACGCTTTACCACGACCCGCGTATTTCCGGTGACAGCACGATTTCTTGCGCGCACTGCCATGCCCTGAATGCGGGGGGCGTAGATGGTCGCAAAACGTCAATCGGCGTAGGCGGCGCGGTTGGTCCTATCAACGCGCCGACGGTATTTAACTCTGTCTTCAACGTGGAACAATTCTGGGATGGTCGAGCACCAACATTGCAGGCGCAGGCAGGCGGCCCGCCGTTGAACCCTATCGAGATGGCGTCTAAATCCTGGGATGAAATTATTCAGAAACTGGATAAAGATCCACAACTCAAACAAGAGTTTATCGCGGTTTATCCGCAGGGATTCAGCGGAGATAATATTACCGATGCGATTGCTGAGTTTGAGAAAACGCTAATTACGCCAAATTCGCCGTTTGATAAATGGCTACGCGGCGATGAAGCGGCGTTAACTGCCCAGCAGAAACATGGCTATCAGTTGTTTAAAGATAATAAGTGCGCGACCTGTCATGGCGGTATTATTTTAGGCGGGCGTTCATTTGAGCCATTGGGTTTGAAAAAGGACTTTAATTTCGGCGAGGTCACTGCTGCAGATATTGGCCGCATGAACGTCACTAATGAATTACGTGACAAGCTGCGTCAAAAAGTCCCTGGCTTGCGTAACGTTGCGCTGACCGCGCCTTATTTCCATCGAGGTGATGTGCCTACGCTCGACGGTGCGGTAAAACTGATGCTGCGTTATCAGGTGGGTAAAGAACTGCCGCAGGAAGATATCGACGATATCGTGGCGTTCCTCGAAAGCTTAAACGGCGTGTATACGCCATATATGCAGGGTAAGTAGACTTTGCCCTGGTCCTGATTCGGACGTAAAAAAACCGACTTCACGTCGGTTTTTTTACGCTTCAGCCCGAGTTGGTGGCTCTGGCCGAAGTGAGATAGTTATCATCTAACGCTTCAATCCTATTACCTTAACGGTACTATTGCAAGAATGCGCTGGCAGTTACGATTAAAAGAACTGTATACTTATCCAGTTAGCTCTGTAACTTATCCCTTCCGGACGCGCGCTAAACGCTTTCTAAGTCCTGATCGGCGAAACGGGTGGTGCCGTTGGCCGATGCTCTGGCCGGGGTGAGATAGTTATCATCTAACAATGGAGCATGCCCCGTGACAGGCAATGGATGAGTAAGCGGGTGCATTCTCACTCCATCTGATGGAGAAAACGGGTGATTGATAAAGCAATCATCGTTCTGGGAGCGTTAATCGCGTTGCTGGAGCTGATCCGCTATCTGCTGCAACTTTTGAACTGATAGCGGAAACGTAACTAAGGGCAAAGAGCTAACCCCTCTTTGCCCTTTAACACTCATGAAGTGCGATTAACGCATGGTAACGAACTCTTCTGCTGCCGTTGGGTGAATCGCAACGGTGTTATCAAAGTCTTTCTTGGTTGCGCCCATTTTCAGTGCGACCGCGAAGCCTTGCAGCATTTCATCCATTCCAAAACCAATACCGTGAATACCGACAATCTTCTCTTCCGGACCGACGCAAACCAGCTTCATGCGGCACGGCTGACGATGTGAAGTGACAGCGGTATACATCGCGGTAAACGATGATTTATACACTTTTACCTGGTCATCGCCGTGCTGTTCGCGAGCCTGCTGCTCGGTCAGGCCGACGGTGCCAATTGGCGGATGGCTGAAGACCACGGTCGGGATATTGCTGTAGTCCAGATGTTCGTCCGGTTTGTTGTTAAACAGACGCTCAGACAGGCGACGGCCCGCGGCAACAGCAACCGGCGTCAGCTCAACGGCACCGGTGTTATCGCCGACGGCATAAATTCCCGGCACGCTGGTGTTCTGATATTTATCAACGACGATGTAGCCTTTTTCGTTGGTTTTCACGCCAGTAACTGCCAGGTTGAAGTTATCGGTGGCTGGTTCACGACCAATTGCCCAAATCAGGCAATCTACCGTTTCGCTACGACCATCTTCCAGTTGCAGGGTCAGGCTGCCGTCAGCGTTTTTAACGACCGCTTTCGGAATCGCGTGAGTATGCAGAGTCGGGCCTTCGGCGTTCATCACCTCAACCAGCGTGTCGACGATCATCGGGTCGAAGCTGCGTAGCGGCGCGTGTTTACGCACGAACAGATGCGTTTGGGCACCCAGGCCGTTAATCACGCCTGCCAGCTCAACGGCGATGTAACCTGCGCCGACGACCGCAACGCGCTTCGGCAGTGCGGGCAGCTCAAAGAAGCCATCGGAGTCGATCCCGTATTCCACACCCGGAATGTTCGGATGGCTCGGGCGACCGCCGGTAGCAATCAAAATATGATCGGCAGTAATGGTTTCACCGTTCACTTCAATGGTTTTGGCATCCACAAAGCGGGCAAAACCTTTAATCACATCGACATTATTTTTGCCCAGCACATTGTCATACGAGGTATGAATACGATCGATATAAGCGGTACGCGTGGCGATCAGTTTATCCCAGTCGAACTTATTGATGGTGGTGTCGAAACCGTAATCCGGCCCGTACATGTGGATCGCTTCGCGAACCTGGGCGGCATGCCACATCACTTTCTTTGGTACGCAGCCCACGTTAACGCAGGTTCCGCCTAACTCTTTGGCTTCAATAAGTGCGCATTTCTGGCCATACATTGCTGCACGGTTAATGGAGGCAATACCGCCGCTGCCGCCGCCAATAGCGATGTAATCATAGTGCTTGGTCATGACCGCTCCTTCATGTTCATTGTAGGGCGGAGAAGCGTTACGCCATCCGCCAAAATATTCGCGATTGTATACCTGATATTAAAAGGTTCCACCGATGGCTGCGATTACTCCGGCACGATCCAGCTTACCGAGGTATGACCGGTTCCTGCCGGAACCAGTTTGCTGTGCAACCACGGCAGAACGTTGTTCATCTGCTGCTCCAGCTTCCACGGCGGGTTAATCACAATCATGCCAGACGCTGTCATACCGCGCTGATCGCTGTCCGGGCGCACCGCCAGTTCAATTTGCAGAATTTTGCGGATGCCGGTGTCTTCGAGATCGTGGATCATGCGCTTGATTTGCTGGCGCAGAACCACCGGATACCACAGCGCATAGGTGCCGGTCGCGAAACGCTTGTAGCCTTCGTTAATACCGGTGACCACCGCCTGGTAGTCGCTTTTGATTTCGTAGGGTGGATCGATAAGGATCAGCCCACGACGTGAAACCGGCGGCAATTTTGCTTTCAGCTGCTGATAACCATCTGCTTTGGCCACGCGTGCGCGCTCATCTTTCTGAAATTCGCCGCGCAGCAGGGGAAAGTCGCTCGGGTGCAGTTCAGTTAATTGCAGGCTATCCTGTTCGCGCAGCAGCTGGCGAGCAATTAACGGAGAGCCCGGGTAGTAGCGCAACTGACCGCTACGGTTGAAGTGTTGCACTACGCCAATGTAGGGTTCCAGTTCGGCAGGCAAATCGTCCTGCTGCCAGATACGGGCGATCCCTTCCAGATATTCACCAGTACGTTCGGCATGCTCACTGCTCAGCTGATAACGGCCAGCACCAGCATGGGTGTCCAGATAGAGAAACGGTTTTTCTTTCTCTTTGAGCGATTCAATGATCAGGCTCTGGACGGTGTGTTTCAGGACGTCGGCGTGGTTGCCTGCGTGATAACTGTGGCGATAACTGAGCATGGGTAATGAAATTCCGCTGAAATGACGATTTGCCACAGTTTACAGCAGATCGGCACAGATTACCCGTAGGCCCGGTAAGCGCAGCACCACCGGGCGTCTTTCCGTCACGGTTAGCATTGAAATCCTCTACACTTAACCCCATTGTACAAATTAATATGCACAGCGCCGGATACGCGCTTCATTCACTCTTTTCAACAGGACCGCGCTAATGACCAATCCATTGCTGACTCCCTTCGAACTGCCGCCGTTTTCTAAAATTCAGCCTGAGCATGTCGTGCCTGCCGTCACTAAGGCGCTGAACGATTGCCGCGAAAACGTTGAGCGAGTGGTTGCGCAGGGCGCGCCGTACACCTGGGAAAATCTCTGCCAGCCGTTGGCGGAAGTTGACGATGTGCTGGGGCGTATTTTCTCTCCTGTTAGCCACCTGAACTCGGTGAAAAACAGCCCGGAACTGCGCGAAGCCTACGAACAAACGCTGCCGCTGCTGTCTGAATACAGCACCTGGGTTGGACAACATGAAGGCCTGTACAAAGCGTACCGCGACCTGCGTGATGGCGATCATTACGCCACCCTGAACACCGCACAGAAAAAAGCGGTCGATAACGCGCTGCGCGATTTTGAGCTTTCTGGTATTGGTCTGCCGAAGGAAAAACAGCAGCGCTATGGTGAAATCGCCACCCGTCTGTCTGAGCTCGGCAACTTGTACAGCAATAACGTCCTTGATGCCACGATGGGCTGGACGAAGTTAGTCACCGATGAAGCCGAGCTGGCTGGTATGCCGGAAAGCGCGCTGGCTGCGGCGAAGGCCCAGGCGGAAGCCAAAGAGCAGGCAGGCTATCTGTTAACGCTGGATATCCCAAGCTACCTGCCGGTGATGACCTACTGTGACAACCAGGGACTGCGTGAAGAGATGTATCGCGCTTACTCCACCCGCGCGTCTGACCAGGGGCCGAACGCTGGCAAATGGGACAACAGCCCGATAATGGAAGAGATCCTCGCGCTGCGCCACGAACTGGCACAGCTGCTGGGCTTTGAAAGCTACGCCTTTAAATCTCTGGCTACCAAAATGGCGGAAAACCCGCAGCAGGTCCTCGACTTCCTGACCGATCTGGCGAAACGCGCCCGTCCGCAGGGGGAGAAAGAGCTGGCTCAACTGCGCGCCTTTGCGAAAGCGGAATTTGGCGTTGATGAGCTTCAGCCGTGGGACATCGCTTACTACAGCGAGAAACAAAAACAGCACCTCTACAGCATCAGCGACGAGCAGCTTCGTCCTTATTTCCCGGAGAACAAAGCCGTTAACGGTCTGTTTGAAGTGGTTAAACGTATTTATGGCATCACTGCCAAAGAGCGCACCGATGTTGACGTCTGGCACCCGGAAGTTCGTTTCTTCGAGCTGTACGACGAAAACAACGAGCTGCGCGGCAGCTTCTACCTCGACCTGTATGCCCGTGAACATAAACGCGGCGGGGCGTGGATGGACGACTGCGTCGGCCAGATGCGTAAAACCGACGGCACGTTGCAAAAACCGGTCGCCTACCTGACCTGTAACTTTAACCGTCCGGTGAACGGCAAACCCGCTCTGTTTACCCACGATGAAGTGATTACCCTGTTCCACGAGTTCGGCCACGGTCTGCACCATATGCTGACCCGTATCGAAACCGCGGGCGTTTCCGGTATCAACGGTGTGCCATGGGATGCGGTCGAACTGCCGAGCCAGTTTATGGAAAACTGGTGCTGGGAGCCACAAGCGTTGGCGTTTATCTCCGGCCATTATGAAACCGGCGAACCGCTGCCGAAGGAACTGCTGGATAAAATGCTGGCGGCGAAAAACTACCAGGCGGCGCTGTTTATTCTGCGTCAACTGGAGTTCGGTCTGTTTGATTTCCGTCTGCACGCGGAATTTAACCCGCAGCAAGGGGCGAAAATCCTCGATACGCTGGCGGAAATCAAGAAACAGGTCGCCGTGGTGCCGGGCCCAACCTGGGGCCGCTTCCCGCATGCCTTCAGCCATATTTTTGCAGGGGGCTACGCGGCGGGTTACTACAGCTATCTGTGGGCCGACGTGCTGGCGGCGGATGCCTTCTCTCGCTTCGAAGATGAAGGGATTTTCAACCGTCAAACCGGACAATCGTTCCTCGATAACATCCTCACCCGTGGCGGTTCTGAAGAGCCGATGGAACTGTTCAAACGCTTCCGTGGCCGCGAGCCACAGCTGGATGCGATGCTGGAGCATTACGGGATTAAAGGCTGATTTACCCGTCATACTTCAAGCTGCCTCTTCGGCAACTGCGCTCACTCACCCTGGTCACGTACTATTTGTACGTTCCCAGGGATTCCTTCACTTGTTGTCTTGATGCAACTCGAATTATTTAGGGTAAAGCGGAATTGAAAATCTGCTTAATTGATGAAACAGGCGCCGGAGACGGCGCCTTATCTGTTCTGGCCGCCCGCTGGGGACTGGAACACGATGAAGATAACCTGATGGCGCTGGTGATGACGACAGCACATCTGGAACTGCGCAAACGTGACGAACCTAAACTCGGCGGTATCTTCGTCGATTTCGTGGGCGGTGCGATGGCCCATCGGCGCAAATTTGGCGGTGGCCGCGGTGAAGCGGTGGCGAAGGCGGTCGGCATTAAAGGCGATTACCTGCCGGATGTGGTCGATGCAACCGCAGGGCTGGGGCGCGATGCGTTTGTACTGGCCTCGGTAGGCTGTCGCGTACGAATGCTGGAACGAAACCCGGTGGTTGCTGCGCTGCTTGACGATGGCCTGGCGCGCGGGTATGCCGACCCGGAAATCGGTCCGTGGCTGCAGGAGCGTTTGCAGTTGATTCACGCGTCGAGCCTGACGGCGTTAACCGATATCACGCCGCGCCCGCAGGTGGTGTACCTCGACCCGATGTTCCCACATAAGCAGAAAAGCGCGCTGGTGAAAAAAGAGATGCGCGTGTTTCAGTCGCTGGTGGGGCCGGATCTGGATGCGGATGGGTTGCTGGAGCCTGCTCGTCAGTTAGCCACCAAACGAGTGGTGGTGAAGCGTCCGGACTACGCGCCGCCGCTGGCCGACGTGGCAACGCCGAACGCGGTAGTTACAAAAGGGCATCGGTTCGATATTTATGCGGGAACGGCATAGGTCAGCTATAGTGCCCGATGGCGCTACGCTTATCGGGCCTACAGCTCGGTGCCGTTAGTAGGCCGGATAAGGCGGTAGCCGCATCCGGCATCACGGGTTAAACAAACGGTGCCAGCGGATCGGCAATCTCAAACGCTACCGCGCGATCCGCCTTCGGCGGGTAAATCAGCTCGCTGACAATCGACACCTTCAGCTTTTTCGCTTCTGCGCGCGTCAGTTTCACCTGCTGATCCCATCCTTCGCTATACACCGCACCCCAGGCACCAAGATCCAGGCAGGTGACGTAGTTTTCCTGACGATATGGCAGTGGTGTTATGTTTAACAGGTCTGCCGCGGCATTATTACCGGCGAATTTACCCAGCAAGATGGCGTGCTGGCAGGTCATCAGCGCATGATTGCCTTTGTCGTCGGTGGCGGCGTAGGCTACATCGCCAGTGGCGTAGATATCATCGTGACCCACAACCTGTAGATTGGCATTGACATGCAGACGGCCCTGGCGATCGCGCGGGGCGTTAATCTGTGCTGTCAGATTATTAGCCTGAACGCCGACGGTCCAGATAACCGTCTGGGAAGAAATCACCTGTCCATCTTTCAGCGTGACGCCAGAGGCATCCACGCACTCTACTTCCGCATTGACCAGCCACTCGACGCCCAGTTCAGCAGAGGCTTCGATAATCACGTCACGTAATTCCTGGCTCCAGCGTCCACCCGGCTGAGCGCCGCGTTCAACTACGACAACTCTGGTCTTAGAATCAGCGCCCAATATTTCGCGCAAACGACCTGGTAATTCCAGCGCCATTTCAATGCCGGTAAATCCGCCGCCGCAGACCACTACCGTATTGCGAGCCTCACTTTCCGGTTGTAATGCCAGATCGTTAATGTGCTGCTCCAGTACGGCGGCGCTCTCAAGTTGGTCGAGGTCAAACGCGTGCTCGGCGGCACCGGTGACGGTGTCGCGGTTTACGTGACTTCCGCTGGCAAGCACCAGGCGGTCGTAGCGGCGCAGATGAATGTCACCGTTGGCATCTTTCCAGCTCACCTCTTTAGAGTCCGGGAGGATTTGCTCGACGTGACCTTGCAGGAAGTTGACGCCGGTAACGTCAAACAGCGGTTGCAGTGGTGCGACCAGCGTATGAACGGCGCTTTCATAAAAACGTGGGCGGACACGCAGCTCTGGCTGTGGCGCAATTACTGTAATATCAATGGTCTGCTGATGTTTATCCGCCAGTCGTGCGGCGCTTAATGCTGCCCACATACCGGCAAAGCCGGCGCCCACGATCAGAATTTGTTTACGCATTGGGGTTTTCTCACTGGTGACTACGAATTATTTACTCGGATTTTATTTGTCGTAGTTAAGAATTGCAATGCGATCGAGATCCTTTTTGCTTCAAAGGGTGAGGGTTTTTTATTATCTATTTGATAAATATGTATTTAAATTTTTATTGTGAAGAGGGGTTACTTTGCTGTCTGGAATGAGTGAAACGAAAAAGCTACAATAAACTCAGATTAATTTTGACTGAGATAAGAGAATGGCATTCTACAGTTCTGGGGTTGAGTACGGCATTCATAGCCTGATGTGTATGGTCGATAGTAAGGGCGACGCGAGGGATATGAGCGTGCGGGAAATTGCCGAACTGCAAAGTGTGCCATATGACTATCTGGCAAAAATTTTCACCCGTCTGTCCAAAGCGGGTCTGGTGCGCAGCATTGAAGGCAAGGGCGGTGGTTTCCAGTTAGCTAAACCTGCTGAACACATCACTGTACTGGATGTGGTGAATGCTATTGATGGTGATAAGCGCATCTTTGAATGTCGTGAAATTCGCCAGCGGTTGGCGGTATTTGAGGAACATCCACCAGAGTGGGCCTGTGAAGGCATTTGTGGTGTGCGTTCGGTAATGGACATGGCCCAGCAGCGGATGGAAGAAGCGCTCGGTCAGCATACGATTCTGGACTTGGCGCGCAAAATGTACCGCAAAGCGCCGGACACCTTTGTGGTGGAAGTGCAGGAGTGGATAGACGCGCGTAAAGGGTAGCGAGTGAAAATGCCGGATAGGGCAATAGCCGCCATCCGGCACTGAAGGTTATTGCTCGGTGCTCGGCGTATTAATCATGCGGTTCAGCCATGGCACCATAATCGCCATCACCACCGTTACGGCCAGGGTCACCAGACCAATCTTACTGAAGACGTTGGTATAGATAGGCAGCGTTTGCAGCGGGTCGGTGATGTTCTCTGGTACGGCGGTGAATGTCGCGACATAACCCCCCATCAGGAAGGCTGCTGCCTGGGTCAGGAACCACATCCCGAGGATAAAGCCCATCAGGTGTTGTGGCACGAGAGCGGCGACCATAGCCAGCCCCAGGGCGCTAATCAGCAGTTCACCCAGGCTCTGGAACAGATACACCAGCACGATAAACCACGGCGACGTCAGCCCCTGCGCATCGGCAAACCACATTCCGGCTGCAGCGGCGGTCAGGAAACCCAGCGAGCACAGGAACATACCGAGCGTAAACTTCATCGGCATGGTCAGGTCTTTACCTTTGTTGCCCAGACGGGTATAGATTGCAGCCAGTACCGGACTCGCCAGTACCACCCAGAACGGGTTCAGCGCCTGGAAGCTTACCGGGTTGATGGCGAAACCAAGAATTTCATGGTGCACGTTATTGATAGCAAAGAAGTTCAGTGAAGTTGGCATCTGCGCGTACAGGACGTAGAACACCACCGCTTCCAGCATCAGGATAAAGGCCACGAACATTTTGTTGCGCCCGGTTTTATCCAGTTTGAAGGCCTGACGGAAGAAGATGATCGTCACGGCAATTGACAGGACGATCAGCACCAGGTTGGCAATCTGCACGTTGTGCATCAGCCAGGCGCAGATAAATACCATCACTACCGTTCCAGCCAGCACGCAGAATAGATTACGGAAATTCAGCGGCTTATGGTCCGGCTCTGAACCGATATTCTTCACCATTCCACGGCAGGCAAAGTAGACCAAAAGCGCGACAATAAGCCCGGCCCCGCACAGATTATAGGTCACCGCGTAGCCAAACTTATCGGCAATCACCGGTGCCAGCGACAACGACAGCAGTGAACCGATGTTAATCGACATATAAAACAGGGTGAAAGCACCGTCCAGACGGGCGTCTTTCGGTGGATAGCATTTTGACAGCAGGCTTGCCGGGTTGGCTTTAAACAGCCCAT
The DNA here is from genome assembly GCF_011064845.1 of Citrobacter freundii ATCC 8090 = MTCC 1658 = NBRC 12681. Classification (NCBI taxonomy): domain Bacteria; kingdom Pseudomonadati; phylum Pseudomonadota; class Gammaproteobacteria; order Enterobacterales; family Enterobacteriaceae; genus Citrobacter; species Citrobacter freundii. The sequence continues at coordinate 235,162 of NZ_CP049015.1, forward strand.
TACCGACGGCAATGGTACCCAAAGCAATAAAAATCAGGTCGGGCTTAAGCAGTGACATCCCGGTCATGAAGTAGCCGATCGCCAGCACAATGGCGCCGAGTACCAGCGTGCGCTTGGTACCTAACAGATGGTCGCCGACGTAGCCGCCGATCGAGATCAGGCCGTAGACCAGCGCGGCAAATGCACCAAAGGTGACAAATGCCTGTTCCTGCGAAAAGCCGAGCTGCTTAACAAAAAATACCGCCAGGATGCCCTGAACGCCGTAATAGCCAAATCGTTCCCATAATTCCACAAAGAAGATCATGAAGAACGGACGAGGTTGCTGCAGCAAGCCCGTAGGTGCAGTTTTATTCATATTCCATCGCCTTTCAAAGCCATCCCGAAAAGTATGAACGCGTATGCTTAAACGCGCCGAAAAAGTCTTATTTTGTTATAGACTGCGGTTATTGGCCGCAGGAGTAGAGTATTATAGAGATAGTTTTCGATCCAATTAGTTGATCACACTAATTATGATTTATTTGTTGGATTGATGTACTAATTGCGTCTGAATGATAAAAACAAAAACGCCCGCAAAGGCGGGCGTTTACAGGCTTAACGACTTGTAGCGCGTCGGGTTATCTCCCGACGGCCAGCGTTTTATGCTTCTTCGTCGTCACGCAGCGGAACAATCAGCATGTCGACGTGGACAGTGTTGATCAGTTGGCGCGCGGAGGACATTAGCTTGCTCCAGAAATCCTGGTGATGACCACAAACGACCAGATCCATGTCGTATTTTTTGATGGCATCAACCAGAACCTGACCCAGGTCGCCGCTACCGCTCAGGGTTTCGGTGATAGGGTAGCCTGCGTTGGTGGAAAGCTCGGTTAGCGCGTGGTGGGTTTCTTCAGAAATGCGTTTCTGCATGTCGCCCAGATTCACGTCGATAAGCCCGGTGTACAGGTCGGAATAGTTTACGTCAACGTGGATAAGGGAGACTTTAGCATTGTAAGGCCGCGCCATAGAGACCGCTTTTTCAACCAGAACTTTGCTTTCCGGAGAAAGATCAACCGCGATAAGAATGTGTTTATAAGCCATAGTGTTACTCCTTCCATAAGTTGTCGATGACTAGCCTGCTGGCGTTTACCTGCCGCCGCGTCATCCGCGTCCTGCGAACCTTGCGCGCGGGGCTAGCCCAGTCGTAAAAACGTACCATATAAGGACTATCCTTACATTATAGCGACCAGGATAATCCGTCAATCCGCCTTGCTTGCCAAGCAGTTAAACAAATTTTTTAGTTAATTGCATTGATAGCGATTAACCTTCTGGCAAAAAAATTAACTAATCTCCTACACTATCTAGAGAGGCGTTCGGATGCGTGATACTAATACGAACGGTTCGGCTGTACTCTTCACTGAATGGTTTGGCAGGGTATCGGGGAGCGGTAGTCCCGGAAAGGAGTTCCGTGGGCGGGTCGCCGGGGAGGAGGTATGATAAGCACCATTGCATTGTTCTGGGCTTTATGTGTCGTTTGCATTGTTAATATGGCGCGCTATTTTTCTTCGCTACGCGCACTGTTAGTGGTACTTCGTGGTTGCGATCCATTGCTTTACCAGTATGTAGATGGTGGGGGCTTTTTTACCTCGCATGGGCAACCGAACAAGCAGATGCGTCTGGTGTGGTATATCTACGCTCAGCGTTACCGCGATCATCATGATGATGAGTTTATTCGCCGCTGTGAGCGGGTTCGCGGTCAGTTCATCCTCACCAGCGCGCTATGTGGCCTGGTGCTAATCAGCATGGTTGCGCTGATTATCTGGCACTGATGCCAACGACAGATACAAAAAAAGCGGGTCAGAAAACTGACCCGCTTTTTTACCGTGCATTCGCTTAGATAAGCTTCAGAGAGAGCCAGTAAAGCCCGCCGGAAAGAAGAATTGCGGCTGGCAGGGTGAAGACCCAGGCCATCAGAATGCTGGTCACCGTTTTACGCTGTAAACCGCCGCCATCAACAACCATCGTCCCCGCAACGGAAGAAGAGAGAACGTGGGTGGTGGAAACAGGCATACCGGTGTAGCTGGCGAGACCGATAGAGACTGCGGCGGTCATCTGTGCCGACATCCCCTGGGCATAGGTCATGCCTTTCTTACCGATTTTCTCACCAATGGTGGTGGCTACGCGACGCCAGCCGATCATGGTACCAATGCCCAGCGCCAGTGCGACGGCCATAATGATCCAGATAGGCGCGTACTCAATGGTGCTCAGCATGTCAGCTTTCAGTTTCTTCAGCAGACGCTGATCGTCAGTGCTTACGCCAGGCAGTTTCACCACTTTATCGGTGGTATCAGAGATGCAGAGCATAATGCGACGCAGTTGACCGCGCTGTTCGACGCTTAACTTGTCGTAGGTTTCCAGGTTCGCCAGCATACCTTTCGCACGTTCCAGCGCGTTGATGGTATTCGCCGGGTGGCAATGGAACTCTGTCGTCGTCGCTGGTGCCGCGTCCGTCGGGGACGGAATCAACTGGTCTACGCCTGTGGCCTGTTTAAGGAGGTCAGGACGCTGCTGGAAGAAGACTTCGACGTTATTGATGGCATCACGGGTACGGGTAATCTCGTAACCGGAAGCATTCATATTCACCACGAAGCCTGCAGGCGCTACGCCAATCAGCACCAGCATCACCAGACCAATGCCTTTCTGCCCGTCGTTAGCGCCATGAGAGAACGCCACGCCGATAGCGGAGAGGATTAGGGCAATACGGGTCCAGAACGGCGGCTTTTTCTTGCCATCTTTCTTTTCACGTTCTGCTGGCGTCAGGTGGATACGGGCACGTTTTTTTGTACCGCTCCAGTAGCGACGCAGAATGAAAATAAGACCGCCCGCAACCACCAGACCAACAATTGGCGAGATGATAAGCGAGGCAAAAATACCGATAACTTTCGGAATGTTAAGTGCATCTACCACAGAAGTGCCGGTCATCAGCGCATTGGTTAAACCAATACCGATAATGGCGCCAATTAGCGTGTGGGAGCTGGATGCAGGCAAACCAAAGTACCAGGTACCCAGGTTCCAGATAATTGCCGCCAGCAGCATGGAGAACACCATGGCGAGGCCATGTGACGATCCCATATTGAGCAGCAGATCCGTTGGCAGCATATGCACGATGGCATATGCCACGCTGAGACCGCCCAGCAAAACACCAAAGAAGTTGAACACCGCAGCCATGACCACCGCCAATTGCGAACGCATTGCACGGGTATAGATCACGGTTGCGACAGCATTGGCTGTATCATGGAAGCCGTTAATCGCTTCGTAGAACAGCACAAAAGCCAGAGCAAGCAATAGTAAAAGCCCGGTATGTAAATCCAGGCCAGCAAACAAATGTAGCATAGGACGTTACGCCATTTTGAGGACATGAACGCGGCGCATTATCAGTGACTTTGGCGGCGCGGGCAAAGTGAAATATAGAGTTTTTTTGATTTGTCTCCTGCTTTGTTTTACACCACTAAAGAATTATCCTATATATTTCAGTTAAATACCCTTTATCGGTAGTTTGGTGCTGGTGCGACCACTGAGGAATCTTTACAATTCACACCCGCTTTTTAGAGAGGATCGCAACGTGGAAAGGTTTGATACCGTTATTATAGGCGCTGGCGCAGCGGGTATGTTTTGTGCCGCGCAGGCAGGACAAGCAGGTAGTCGCGTACTGCTGATTGATAATGGTAAAAAGCCGGGGCGTAAGATTCTCATGTCTGGCGGGGGACGCTGCAACTTTACCAATCTTTATGTCGAGCCTGCCGCCTATTTGAGCCAAAACCCCCATTTTTGCAAATCGGCGCTGGCGCGTTACACGCAGTGGGATTTTATCGACCTGGTGGGCAAACACGGTATTGCCTGGCACGAAAAAACGCTAGGCCAGCTGTTCTGCGATGATTCCGCACAGCAAATTGTCGATATGCTGGTAGACGAGTGTGAAAAAGGTAACGTAACTATGCGGTTACGTAGCGAAGTCCTGAGCGTCGAGCGAGAGGGTGATGATTTCATTCTCGAATTGAACGGGATGACCGTGGGCACGAAAAAGCTGGTTATTGCCTCCGGTGGTCTCTCTATGCCGGGGCTGGGCGCGACGCCGTTTGGTTATAAAATTGCCGAACAGTTCGGTCTGAACGTATTGCCAACGCGCGCAGGACTGGTGCCCTTTACGTTGCATAAGCCACTGCTGGAGCAGCTCCAGGTGCTCTCTGGCGTGTCGGTCTCCTCTGTTATCACCGCCGAGGACGGCACCGTCTTTCGTGAAAATCTGCTCTTTACACACCGCGGGCTTTCTGGTCCGGCCGTACTGCAGATTTCCAGTTTTTGGCAGCCAGGCGAATTTGTCAGCATTAATTTGTTGCCGGATGTTGACCTTGCGAGCTTCCTCGATGACCAACGCAGCGCCCACCCTAATCAGAGCTTAAAGAATACGCTTGCTATGCAGTTGCCAAAACGTCTGGTGGAATGTTTACAGCAGTTAGGGCAAATCCCGGACGTCTCGCTGAAACAGCTTAACGTGCGCGATCAACAAACGCTGGTTGAGACGCTGACCGATTGGCGGGTGCAGCCGAACGGTACAGAAGGGTATCGTACCGCTGAAGTCACGCTGGGCGGCGTTGATACCAATGAGCTTTCATCGCGCACGATGGAAGCACGTAAAGTGCCGGGACTCTATTTTATCGGCGAAGTTATGGACGTTACCGGCTGGTTGGGAGGCTATAACTTCCAGTGGGCATGGTCGAGTGCCTGGGCGTGCGCGCAAGATTTAGCGCCAGCCTGACTGTGACGCCCGACAACCTGAGCTGCCGGGCGTTATCATTAGTTCAGACCAAGAAAGTGCTGGGCGATTTTAAAGTAGATAATTAACCCGGTACCGTCGATAAGCGTGGCGATAAACGGGGCTGAAACCACGGCGGGATCAATGCCGATACGCTTGAGCACCATGGGGATCACTGATGACACCACGGCGCTCCACAGCGTAATGCAAACCAGCGTCAGGCTGACGATCAGCGTGATTTCCATACCGATGCCCATCATCCACGCGCGCAAGCACCCTGCCAGGCCCAGCGTCAGAGCGATCAGCAGCGAAGTTGAAACTTCTTTGCGGATCACCCGACCCATATCGCGCAGCCGCACTTCTCCCAGCGCCATTGAACGTACCAGCGTCGAAGTGATCTGCGTACCGCTGTTGCCGCCAGTACCAATTAATAGCGGAATAAAAAAGGCCAGGGCAATTGCAGATTCCAGCGCCTCTTCAAAATGCTGAAGCACGCTGCTGGTATAGGCTTCTGCGACAAACAGCAGCAGGAGCCAGACCGAACGTTTTTTCCACAATGTCCACGGACTAATTTCCAGATAGGGTTTTTCCAGCGGTAGCGTGGCGCCCTGAAGCTGAACGTCTTCGGTAACATCATCTTCCTGTAGATGAGCGATCTCTTTTTCCATCAGACAACCGACCAGCTCACCTCTCTCAACGACAGCAACCAGATCGACTTCGCGTTCGGCTAACTCGGCAACGACCTGCGCCCGTTCATCATCAGGCTTTACATGAAATAAACAGCTGTCCGTAAGATGATTGATGTTCAGCGACGTATCTTTTTCCTGCAATAAGCGCTTGATGGATAACACCCCGCGCAGCGCTTTTCCGGCCACAACAAAGACCTGGCCTGGGATGTCATCCGTTGTGAGTTGGGAGACAAAGTACTCGCGAGCGCCGTTCACGCTGAGATGGTCCGGCAGAGTAATAAAATCGGTGCGCATATATTGGGCGATAGCGTCGCCGTTGAAATCCGGCATAGGATGATGAGCGGCGCAGAGTGGCATAGATGACATGGTGTAATTCCCTATAAAAATCTCTCATAGGGGCGAACAAGACAGGGTTAGCACAGGCAGATCCCTACGTCCTGGTTTTAGCACTGAACAACGTATCTGTCCGATGGTGAAATCGTCAGAAGTTACCTTGGCAACACCTTGATTCGATGGATGCCTGTATTTCCCTGAGTGGTCTCTCTCGATACCAGCAGGGCGGTAACTTGTATTTGTACAGGAGCCTCGCCATAACGAGATCGGTAAATGAGCCGCTATTATAGGGATGCCTAATCATTGATTATGTTTATAGTTGCGATTGTTTATCAATCGTTGATATACGAAATATTTCTTGTGCCAGGGCTGAACTGGAAACGACAACCGAATAGACATATTGAATCCAGGTGTTAGTATTCAATAGACAGCAGTTATGAGTATGCGTGTTTCATTTCCGGCCAGGAACGCTGATGATGACAACATTACTACCCGATTTCACAGCATTTTCGTCACTCACTTCCTTCGCGGCGTGCGTTGCTATTACGCCTGTCCGCACTCTGGCCATTATTTCTCATTCCTTCTCATCCCGGATGGAATCTCCCGCTGAATAGCTGTTCAGTGGGCTTTGTGACACGCATCGTTTGATAACAGGGATTACGGCGGGTCGGATATGGAAAAGATTAAGCGTCATCTGGTGTGGTGGGGCGCGGGTATTGTGGTGGTGGTTGCTGCAATAGCATGGTGGATGTTGCGTCCTGCGGGGATTCCGGAAGGTTTCGCGGCCAGCAACGGCAGAATAGAAGCTACCGAAGTGGATATTGCCACCAAAATTGCCGGGCGTATCGATACGATCCTCGTATCGGAAGGACAGTTCGTTCGTCAGGGCGAGGTGCTGGCGAAAATGGATACCCGCGTGCTGCAGGAGCAGCGACTGGAAGCTGTCGCACAAATCAAAGAAGCCGAAAGCGCGGTGGCGGCGGCACGAGCGCTGCTGGAACAGCGGCAAAGTGAAATGCGCGCCGCGCAGTCGGTGGTAAAACAGCGAGAGGCGGAACTGCAGTCGGTCTCTAAACGTCACGTTCGCTCCCGTTCGCTATCCCTGCGTGGGGCTGTATCCGAGCAACAACTGGATGACGACAGGGCAGCGGCTGAAAGCGCTCGCGCGGCACTGGAATCCGCAAAGGCGCAGGTCTCTGCGGCAAAAGCCGCAATTGAAGCCGCTCGTACCAGCATCATTCAGGCGCAAACCCGCGTAGAAGCCGCGCAGGCTACCGAACGTCGCATTGCCGCTGATATTGATGACAGCGAGCTGAAAGCCCCGCGCGATGGTCGCGTGCAGTACCGTGTCGCCGAACCGGGCGAGGTGCTTTCCGCGGGCGGTCGCGTACTGAATATGGTCGATCTCAGCGATGTCTACATGACGTTCTTCTTACCTACCGAACAGGCTGGTTTATTGAAGATTGGCGGTGAAGCTCGCCTGGTGCTGGATGCTGCGCCGGATCTGCGTATTCCGGCGACCATTAGCTTTGTGGCTAGCGTCGCGCAGTTCACGCCGAAAACGGTCGAAACCAGTGATGAACGGCTGAAGCTGATGTTCCGCGTTAAAGCGCGTATCCCGCCAGAGCTGTTGCAGCAGCATCTGGAGTACGTGAAAACCGGTCTGCCGGGCATGGCGTGGGTGCGTGTTGATGAAAATCGCCCCTGGCCTGACGACCTGGTGGTGAGGTTGCCGCAATGACGCATCTGGCGCTGGTTCCCGTTCCTCCCGTGGCGCACCTTGACGGCGTGAGTCAGCATTACGGGAAAACGGTCGCGCTGAACAACATCACGCTGGATATCCCTGCCCGCTGTATGGTGGGGCTTATTGGCCCGGATGGCGTCGGAAAATCGAGCCTGCTGTCGCTCATCTCCGGCGCGCGGGTCATTGAACACGGCAACGTGATGGTGTTGGGCGGCGATATGCGCGACCCAAAACATCGACGGGATGTCTGCCCGCGCATTGCCTGGATGCCGCAGGGGTTAGGGAAAAACCTGTACCATACGCTGTCGGTGTATGAGAACGTCGATTTCTTTGCCCGGCTGTTTGGTCATGATAAAGCGGAACGCGAAGCGCGGATTACCGAGCTGCTGAACAGCACCGGCCTGGCACCGTTTCGCGACCGTCCCGCCGGGAAACTCTCGGGCGGGATGAAGCAAAAGCTGGGGTTGTGCTGCGCGTTAATCCACGACCCGGAACTGTTAATTCTCGATGAACCCACCACCGGGGTCGATCCGCTGTCCCGCGCCCAGTTCTGGGATCTAATTAACAGCATTCGCCAGCGGCAGACCAACATGAGCGTGCTGGTTGCGACCGCTTACATGGAAGAAGCCGAGCGCTTTGACTGGCTGGTAGCGATGAACGCCGGGGAGGTGTTAGCCACCGGGAGCGCCCAGCAGCTACGCGAACAAACCAACAGCAACACGCTGGAGCAGGCGTTTATCGCGCTGCTACCTGAAGCCCAGCGCCAGGCGCATAAGCCGGTGGTGATCCCACCGTATCACGCTGAGCAGGAAGAGATTGCCATTGAGGCGAAAGACCTGACTATGCGCTTCGGTAAGTTTGTCGCCGTTGACCACGTTAACTTTCGTATTCCGCGCGGGGAAATCTTCGGTTTTCTCGGCTCCAACGGCTGCGGTAAATCCACCACCATGAAGATGCTCACCGGTCTGCTACCCGCAAGCGAAGGTGAGGCCTGGTTGTTTGGGCAAGCGGTTGACCCGAAGAATATCGATACCCGCCGCCGGGTGGGCTATATGTCGCAGGCGTTTTCGCTCTACAGCGAGCTGACCGTCCGGCAAAACCTCGAACTACATGCGCGACTGTTCCATATCCCCGAAGCGGAAATCCCCGGGCGGGTACAAGAGATGAGCGAGCGTTTTTCGCTGACCGATGTCGAAGACGCGTTGCCCGGCGCGCTGCCGTTGGGGATCCGTCAACGCCTGTCGCTGGCGGTGGCGGTGATCCATCGCCCGGAAATGCTCATTCTTGATGAGCCGACCTCCGGGGTCGATCCGGTGGCGAGGGACATGTTCTGGCAACTGATGGTCGATTTGTCGCGGCAGGACAAAGTGACCATTTTTATCTCCACCCACTTTATGAACGAAGCGGAGCGCTGCGACCGGATGTCGCTGATGCACGCCGGAAAAGTGCTGGCCAGCGGCACGCCGCAGGAACTGGTGAAACAGCGTGGCGCCGCCAGTCTGGAAGAGGCGTTTATCTCCTGGTTACAGGAAGCGGCAGGCCCGGCTCCGGAAGCTCAGTTACCGCCAGCCAATGTTCCGATAGCGCATGAAAATAGTCAGCTGCCGCGGCAGGGCTTTAGCCTGCGGCGGTTGTTCAGCTACAGCCGCCGTGAAGCGCTGGAACTACGACGCGATCCGGTACGTTCAACGCTGGCGCTGATGGGCACAGTGATCCTGATGCTGATCATGGGCTACGGCATCAGCATGGATGTGGAGAACCTGCGTTTTTCGGTGCTTGATCGTGATCAGACCGTCAGCAGCCAGGCGTGGACGCTGAATCTGGCGGGATCGCGCTATTTTATCGAACAGCCTCCGCTCACCAGTTATGACGAGCTGGACAAACGGATGCGTTCGGGCGAAGTGGCGGTAGCAATAGAGATCCCGCCAAACTTTGGCCGCGATATCGCGCGTGGCACGCCGGTGAAGATTGGCGTCTGGGTCGATGGCGCAATGCCGAGCCGCGCTGAAACGGTCAGAGGCTACGTACAGGCGATGCATCAGACCTGGCTGCAGGATGTGATGGCGCGTCAACCCAATTCCAGTGGGCAAAACGGGCTGATGACCATTGAAACTCGCTATCGTTACAACCCGGATGTAAAGAGTCTGCCGGCGATTGTTCCGGCGGTGATCCCGCTGCTGCTGATGATGATCCCCTCGATGCTCAGCGCCCTCAGCGTAGTGCGTGAGAAAGAGCTGGGGTCGATTATCAACCTGTACGTTACGCCCACGACTCGCAGCGAGTTTTTACTCGGCAAACAGTTGCCGTACATCGTGCTGGGGATGCTTAACTTCCTGCTGCTGTGTGCGCTGTCAGTTTTTGTGTTCGGCGTCCCGCATAAGGGGAGTTTTTTAACCCTGACGCTGGCCGCGCTGTTGTACGTCACCATTGCCACCGGGCTGGGTCTGTTAATTTCCACGTTTATGAAAAGCCAGATCGCGGCTATTTTTGGTACGGCGATTATTACGCTGATCCCGGCGACGCAGTTTTCCGGGATGATCGATCCGGTCGCCTCGCTCGAAGGGCCTGGACGCTGGATTGGTGAAATTTACCCGACCAGCCATTTTCTGACCATCGCGCGTGGGACGTTCTCTAAAGCGTTGGATCTGACCGATCTCTGGCAGCTGTTTATTCCGCTGGCGGTAGCTATTCCGGTGGTGATTGGTCTGAGCGTATTACTGCTGAAAAAACAGGAGGGGTGATGCGCCGATTACGCAATATTTATAACCTCGGTATCAAAGAGTTGCGCAGCCTGCTGGGTGACAAAGCGATGCTGACGCTGATCGTCTTTGCCTTCACGATTTCGGTTTATTCTTCCGCGACCGTCCTGCCGGGTTCGCTGCATCTGGCGCCGATTGCTATTGCCGATATGGACCAGTCGCAGTTGTCGAACCGGATTGTGAACAGCTTTTATCGCCCGTGGTTTTTACCGCCGGAGATGATCACCGCTGATGAGATGGATGCCGGACTGGACGCCGGGCGCTACACCTTCGCCGTGAACATTCCACCTGATTTTCAGCGTGATGTGTTGGCCGGTCGGCAGCCGGATATACAGGTTAACGTCGATGCCACGCGGATGAGCCAGGCCTTTACCGGCAACAGCTATATCCAGAATATCATCAGCGGCGAGGTGAACAGCTTTGTGGCGCGTTACCGTGACAACAATGAGCCGCCGGTGGCGTTGGAAATGCGTATGCGCTTTAACCCTAATCTGGAACCTGCCCGCTTTGGCGCGGTGATGGCGATTATCAACAACATCACCATGCTGGCGATCGTGCTTACCGGGTCGGCGCTGATCCGCGAGCGCGAGCACGGGACAATAGAACATCTGCTGGTTATGCCGGTGACGCCGTTTGAGATCATGATGGCAAAAATCTGGTCGATGGGTCTGGTGGTGCTGGTGGTTTCCGGTTTATCGCTGATGCTGATGGTAAAAGGCGTGCTCGGCGTACCCATTGAAGGTTCGATACCACTGTTTATGCTGGGCGTGGCGCTGAGCCTGTTCGCCACCACCTCGATCGGAATTTTTATGGGCACGCTGGCGCGCTCTATGCCGCAACTGGGGTTACTGATGATTCTGGTACTGCTGCCGCTACAGATGCTCTCTGGTGGTTCTACACCGCGTGAAAGCATGCCGCAGGCGGTGCAGGACATAATGCTGACTATGCCAACTACCCATTTTGTCAGCCTCGCGCAGGCGATACTTTACCGCGGCGCTGGGTTTGGCATCGTCTGGCCGCAGTTCCTGACGCTGTTGGCGATTGGCAGCGCGTTCTTCCTGATAGCGCTGCTGCGCTTTAGAAAGACGATTGGCACGATGGCGTAATTGGTTGGCTTCATATCTTGACTGCATTGTATGCTGTTATAATATGACTTCAAAGGATGAAGTCATAAGGACATGCGATGAAGGAAAAAGTGTTGTCTTTACGCAAAAAGCAAAAGAACACGCTGGATCAGCTTTTTAAAGCACCGACGCCGCAGGGAATCAAGTGGTCGGAAATTGAGTCACTGATCAAGGCGTTAGGTGGCGAAATCAAAGAAGGACGAGGCTCGCGATGTAAATTTCTTTTAAATAAGAGCATTGCGAGTTTTCATAGACCACATCCTTCTCCGGATACAGATAAAGGCGCGGTCGAAAACGTACGTGACTGGTTAACAAGTATAGGGGTAAAACCATGATCAAACCCAAAACGCCAAACTCAATGGAAATCGCCGGTCAACCTGCGGTGATTAATTATGTCCCTGAGCTTAATGCGTTTCGCGGTAAGTTCCTGGGATTGTCAGGCTATTGTGATTTTGTCTCTGACAGCATTCAGGGGCTGCAAAAAGAGGGGGAGATCTCCTTACGAGAGTATCTTGATGATTGCTCTGCCGCAGGGATAGAACCTTACGCAAACCCGGAAAAGCTGAAGACGTTTACTCTGCGCTATCCAGAGTCTTTCGGAGAACGTTTAAGTTTTGCGGCAGCGGAAGAACAGGTATCAGTCAATACATGGATCATCGAAACGCTCAGCAAAAGTCTCAAACAGGCATAGTTGCTAGTTGGTTTGCTCATTATTGCCAGGGGGGCTTCGCTTGCCTGGCCTACAAACGGTAACGGAGTAGGCCGGATAATGCGTAGCCGCCATCCGGCAACGAAACAGGCAATTACTCTTCTTTCGGCAGGCACTGCAAATGACCGTGGCGCACGCCGCGCTGGGAGATCACGTCATCGGCAAAATGCTGTACATCGCCCATGTCGCCTTTTAGTACGGCGATTTCCAGGCAGTCGTCATGGTTGATGTGCACGTGCAGCGTGGCGACCGATAAATCGTGGTGGTGGTGTTGGGTAGAAACAATGCGGCTCGCCAGGTCACGCTTCTCATGCTCATAAACATACGAGAGCACCGCGAAGCCCTGAGTGCCGTGCTCCTGAGTGGTTTCCTGCGCCAGTGCGCCGCGCAGAATATCGCGGATCGCTTCGGAACGGTTGTTGTAGCCACGGCGCTGACTCAGGCCGTCGAGCGTTTCTAATAAATCGTCATCAAGTGTGATGGTGATACGTTGCATCAGATTTCAACCTTACGATATTGCGCGGCGGCGCACGGGAATGAAAACATTACAGCCTGTGTACGGCGTCGGCGGTCAGGGTAAATGGCGTGGGGGTGCAAACCGCCAGGCTCAGGGTATCGATCTGGCACTGGCTGACGGAGAGTGAGGAGGTCAGTGCGGTACTGTCGACGCTGACGATTTGCCAGGCACTGCCGCCGCGCTGTTTCACGATAGCTTCTTTACGCGTCCAGATGCGCCAGAACGCCGCCAGCTGTTGCTCCGGGTGTTCGGCTTCAACTTCAGCGTGTTCCCCAAGACTGAATACCGTATTTGCCAGCGTTTGCCAGTTATCGCGCGGGCGAATAACTTCAATATCGCAGCCGACTTCCCCTTCGTCGCTGAGCAGCAGGACGATGTCATCGCCGCTATGGCTGAGATTGAACCACAGCGGCGTGTCGGCGGAAAAGGCCGGTTTTCCTTGCTCGCCATAGATGATGTTCGGTAATGGCGAAAGGGCATGGGAAAGCAGCACGCGACCAGCCAGCCAGCGCGCACGGCGAACACCTTGCGGCGCTTGCTCTTTCATCGCGGCAGGCAGTTCGCCAGCGCTTAAAACAGAAACTTTCCCATGAACGATCCGGTACATATCAGGACTAACCTTTAGTAATAATGGGGTTGTGTACCACTCTTCACATGCTGTTTGCAAGTTTATCCCGGTAATCGACTTTTGGGCCTGCCGGGTCCCAGTAAAATTGCCAGTTTGCTACCGCCTGTGGTCGTTTCCATCCAGATTTTACACACGCTGGTTAGCGGCACGGAGAGCAGCATGCCTACCGGGCCGAGCAGCCATCCCCATACCAGCAAAGAGAGGAAGACGATAAGCGTCGATAATCCCAGCCGATGCCCCATCATGCGGGGTTCGAGGATATTGCCAATAACCATATGCACCACCAGGAACAGCGCACCAACCAGTACGCATTCGTAAATGCCGTTGAACAGCAGCGCCTGGATCATGGGCGGGATGGCGGAAATGACCGAGCCAATGTTGGGCACGTAGTTTAGCAGGAAGGCCAGCACGCCCCACATCAGAGCAAACTGAATCCCCATCAGCGCCAGACCCAGCCAGATAATGGCACCGGTCCATAAGCTGAGCAACGTTTTCAGTGCCAGATAGTGAGATACGCCCTTGAGCGCCCGATGCAGCCCCGCAATATGGATTTGTGGGTTGTTCAGCGAAAAGCGCAGCTTATAAGGAACATGACGTACCTCAAACAGCATAAAGACGACCGTCATCACCAGCAGAACGACGCTGGCCATGGCGCCGGAAAGACTTGTCATCAGCGTGGTGGTGAAGGTCATTATTTTGTCGGAGTCCATGCGTTGTAGCATGCGCTCCGGGGACATATGCAGATTTAAAAAGGGAACCATCTCTTGCAGATGCAGGACCTTACGTGTCAGCTCCTTGTTGTATTTGGGTAGCATGGCCATGAATTCCGTAATCGAAGACGCGAGGACGCCGATAAGTGCCGTGAGGACGAACAGCATCACCACCACTACGAGCGTAATGGCAACCGGGCGACGTACTCCCCGGCGAATAAACCAGGCGACCAGCGGATTCAATACAATGGCAAAAAAGAGGGCCAGCAGCAGTTGCACAATGATATCCGCCGCGGCATGAATACCGGCGAGGATCACCACCAAAGCAGCCAGTTTGAGTAAAATGTGCAAACCCGTTTTATCGGGCTGAGCGGTTGTCATATTTTCTTCCTGTTTGCGTTTTTGCATTAAGTGTAGCGGCTGGCTTGCGGCTGAGATTCCTAAACTGACTGCTGATTTCTGCGCGGCAACATGGTAGAAATGAAACACTGTTGTGAAAACGTGGTGACCCTCCATGCCCGAACCCGTCGCTGAACCGACGCTGAGCGGTTTACGCCTTAACCTGCGCATTGTCTCTGTGGTGATGTTCAACTTCGCCAGCTATCTGACCATCGGCCTGCCGCTCGCGGTATTGCCGGGCTACGTCCACGATGTGATGGGGTTCAGCGCCTTCTGGGCTGGGCTGGTTATCAGCCTGCAATATTTCGCTACGCTGCTGAGCCGTCCGCATGCCGGTCGCTATGCCGACCTGCTGGGGCCAAAGAAAATTGTGGTATTCGGGCTATGTGGCTGCTTTTTAAGTGGTCTGGGCTATTTGCTGGCAGGATCAACGAACGGCTGGCCGTTGGCTAGTCTGCTGCTGCTGTGTCTGGGGCGGGTGATTCTCGGAATTGGGCAGAGCTTTGCCGGAACTGGCTCTACGCTGTGGGGCGTGGGGGTAGTTGGCTCAATGCACATCGGACGGGTGATTTCCTGGAATGGCATCGTGACCTATGGCGCGATGGCGATAGGCGCGCCGCTGGGCGTTCTGTTTTATGCCTGGGGGGGCTTACAGGGGCTGGCGCTGACCGTGATGGGCGTGGCGCTGGTGGCGATACTGCTGTCGCTCCCTCGTCCTGCGGTGAAGGCCAGCAAAGGCAAACCGTTGCCGTTTCGCGCGGTGCTCGGGCGCGTCTGGTTGTACGGTATGGCGCTGGCGCTGGCCTCCGCTGGATTTGGGGTGATCGCCACGTTTATTACCCTGTTTTATGATGCCAAAGGCTGGGACGGCGCAGCTTTCGCGCTGACGCTTTTTAGCTGCACATTTGTCGGCACTCGACTGTTGTTCCCAAATGGTATCAACCGTTTAGGCGGGCTGAATGTGGCGATGATCTGCTTTAGCGTCGAGATTGTCGGGCTGCTGCTGGTCGGGATGGCTTCCATGCCGTGGATGGCGAAAATCGGCGTTCTGCTGGCTGGGGCTGGGTTCTCACTGGTTTTCCCGGCGCTGGGCGTGGTAGCGGTAAAAGCTGTCCCGCAGCAAAATCAGGGCGCTGCGCTGGCGACCTACACGGTGTTTATGGATTTATCGCTGGGGGTTACCGGGCCGCTGGCCGGGTTGATAATGACGTGGGCGGGCGTGCCGGTTATCTATCTGGCGGCAGCTGGGCTGGTGGCGGTGGCGTTATTGCTGACATGGCGGCTAAAAAAACGGCCTCAGGTGGTGTCACCGGAGGCCGCGTCATCGTCTTAACCGTTACTGGATAACCAGCGTGTTAATGATGTTTTCTGCGGTAGTCTGCGCTTTTTGCTGATCGTCAGCAGGCAGCGTGATTTGCAGGGTCAGCAGTTGATTGTCCACTTTACCCAGCACTACGGAAGAGTAAGCGGTCTGGCCTTTGGCTGAGATGATGCTGTCTAACTGCTGCAGCGTGTGGCCTTTCAGCTCAATAGATTTATTGGTGACGACCTGCAGCTGCGGGTCGCGGCTACGCTGCTGATCTTCCAGACGTTTTGCCAGCACAGCCAGGTCTTCGTTGGTGTTGTCGCCAACAATCACAATCACCGCTTTCTGGCCGGTTGCGTCAGAATAGACGTGCATATTGTTCGCCTGGGTGCCCAGCTTGCCGCTCTGATCGGTCATATCCGCTGGCAGGGAAAAACTGAGTTTGCCGTCCAGCAGGCTGACCGGTTGTCCGCTGGCGCTACTTTCTGCGGCAGCACCCTCTGCTGGCGCTTTTGTATCGCTATTATCACAGGCTGCAAGCCCCATAACCAGCAGGCCAATACCGACATATTTAACCAGATTGCGCATTGACTTCTTCCTTTCGATAAACGGCCATAACGGCTCATTCGTCCATCTTATCACAACTCGGAAAATGAACCTTTAACTCGTCTGCAATGCAGCGATTTCGGATTTATCTGCCAGCCTTTTCAGCAACATATTCAGCAGCACGCCGTACATCGGCAGGAAGAAAATAATGCTGATCAGCACCTTGAAACAGTAATCGACCAGCGCGATTTCCATCCAGTGCTCGGCCATGAAGGCATCCGGGCTACGCCAGAAAGCGATAAAGAAGAAGGCCAACGTATCGCTGATATTGCCAAATAGCGTGGACGCTGTCGGTGCCAGCCACCAACGACGGTTCTGGCGCAGGCGGTTAAAGACGTGCACATCCAGAATTTGTCCCAGCGCGTAAGCCATAAAGCTGGCGGCGGCGATACGGGCAACAAACAGGTTAAAGTGCAGCAGTGCGCCAAATCCCTGCCACGATCCCATATAAAACAGGGACGAAACGACATAGGAGATCAGCAACGCGGGGATCATCACCGCAAAGATGATACGTCGAGCCAGCGGCGCGCCAAAAATACGCACGGTCAGGTCGGTCGCGAGGAAAATAAACGGAAAGCTAAATGCGCCCCATGTGGTATGGAAACCAAAAATGGAGATTGGAAGCTGCACCAGATAGTTGCTGGAGGTGATCACCAGCAGATGAAATAGCGATAGCCAGAACAACGCTTTTACGCGCTGAGTTTGTGTAAACGGAGTCATATTGTGACCTTTTTGTTGGATGGGGTGAGGGAACCCAATAAAAAACCGTCGCATGATACTGCTTTAAGAGCACATTGCAATGGTTGTTTTTCACGCAATCGTTAACCTGATTGGCTTACGCCACAACAGAGCGTAAAATAACGCCGTTTTTGTATGAATGAGACGACGATGAGCGACCTGTTTACTTCCCCCGACCATACTCTTGATGCCCAGGGACTGCGCTGCCCGGAACCGGTGATGATGGTGCGTAAAACCGTACGTGGCATGCAGGCCGGTGAAACACTGCTGATTGTCGCCGACGATCCGGCAACAACCCGCGATATTCCTGGCTTCTGTACCTTTATGGAGCATGAGCTGGTGGCCAAAGAGACCGACTCGCTGCCGTACCGCTATCTGCTGCGTAAAGGTCACTAGTTTTGTTTGCTGGATGGCGCTAACGCTTATCCGGCCTACAAAGAACGTGTAACCCGTAGGCCGGATAAGGCCACGCCGTCATCCGGCAAAAAACTATCCTTTACGTAACAACCGCAGCGCGTTAGCGGTCACCAGTACCGTTGCCCCCGTATCGGCCAGCACTGCCAGCCACAATCCGGTTATCCCGAGCAGCGTGGTGACGAGGAAAATCCCCTTCAGGCCCAGCGCAATCGCAATGTTCTGGCGAATATTGGCGTGGGTGGCCCGCGCCAGTTGAATCATTTGCACCAGACCGCGCAGGCGGTTGTGGGTCAGGGCGGCATCGGCGGTTTCCAGCGCGACGTCGGTACCGCTTCCCATCGCAATGCCGATGGTAGCCGCTTTCATTGCCGGAGCATCGTTGATACCGTCGCCAACCATCGCCAGCGGCGATTGTCGGTTGAGATGGGTAACGGCCTGCACCTTATCTTCCGGCAAGAGTCCTGCTTTAAATTCGAGACCCAGTTCACCGGCAATGGCGGCCGCTGCACGCGGGTTATCACCGGTCAGGATCACGCCTTTCACGCCAATCTGATCAAGCTCGGCGATAGCGTTGCGAGCGTCGTCGCGCAGCGTGTCCTGTAGGGCCAGCACGCCGAGTACAGTATCGTTACGCAGCACCAGCACCACCGTTTGGCCCGCGCTTTCCAGCTCGCTTATCTGCCCGGCAAAGGCATCAGCAGGCTGCTTACCGGCGGCGCAAATCAGCACGCGCTCGCCGTCGACCAGCGCTTCAATTCCAGAGCCAACCAGAGCCCGTTGCTCTCTTGCGACAGGAATAGTCAGTTCGCGTGTTTGTGCTTCCCGGACAATCGCTTGTGCCAGCGGGTGTGTCGCACCTTGCTCTACTGCTGCCGCCAGTGCCAGCAGTTCAGCTTCACCAATACCGCTTGCCGGATGAATCGCTGTGACGCGCGGTTTACCGATGGTCAGGGTGCCGGTTTTATCAAACGCCACCTGTGTGACTCTACCCAACTGTTCCAGCGCGGCACCGCCTTTGATTAACGCTCCACGACGCGCCGCGGCGGCAAGGCCAGAGGTAATGGCTGCGGGGGTTGAAATCACCAGTGCGCAAGGACAGCCAATCAACAGCAGCGTCAGTCCTTTATAAATCCACTCCTGCCAGGATGCGGCAAACAGCAGCGGCGGTACGAGGGTGACCAGCAACGCAACCGCCATAATGGCTGGAGTGTAAATTCGACTGAAACGGTCAATAAAGCGCTCAATGGGGGCGCGACGTTCTTCCGCTTCTTCAATCAGCTTCAGAATACGATCAATGGCGCTGGCGCCCGGTTCGGAGAGCACTTCCAGCGTAACCAGACGGTCCACGCTGGTGGCACCTGCCGGGACTTTCTCGCCGGTGGCGCGTTCAACCGGGATCGATTCGCCGGTCAGGGCGCTTTCATCAAAGCTGGCAAAACCGGAAACCAGTTTGCCGTCGGCAGGTAAACGCCCACCCGCGGCAACTTCAATAACATCGCCAGGCCGGAGGGTATTGATAGCCACCTCTTCGCGCTCGCCGTTACGCAGGCGCGTGGCGGTTTCCGGTTTGAGCGCCATCAGTGCGCTGACCCCTTTACGGGCACGGCTGGCGGCCCATCCTTCCAGGCGTTCGCCAATTAAAAACAGCAGCAGCACCATGGCGGCTTCCGCCGTCGCGCCGATAAACAGTGCACCAATGGCGGCCACGCTCATCAATGTTTCAATGGCAAAGTAGCTGCCGGTTTTCATCAGACGCAGGGCCTGACGGGCAATGGGATACAGACCGACCAGCGTGGTGGCGATAAACGCTATCTGACCGAAGGGATGATTGAACTGCTCCAGCCCCCAGCTAATCGCCATCATGATAATCAGCGAAATCAGCGGTAGGTTTTCTTTAAAACGTGACTCGGGGGCGGCGTCCGTCGCGTGCTCATCGCGCAGGGTATAGCCTGCTTTTTGCACCGCGTTTTCAACTTGCTGGCGGATATCGGAACCGGCATCGACCACCAGTTTTTCAGTGGCGAACAGAACCTGGACCTGGTTGACGCCGCTGACCTGGCGGACCGCATTCTCTACTTTGCGGGCGCAGGCTGCACAGTCCATGCCCGCCACTTTCCAAGAATAGCGGGTACCTAGTACGGTATCGGATACGGGCGGTGTAGTGGAGCAGCTTCCTTCGCAGCAGCAGTCATCCGCCTTTTGTGGCGCAGGCGCTGGCTTGAAAGAAGAAAATTGTGGGGCCTTTTTGCCACTGGTATCAGGTGTCGACATGGCATCCTCCGGTTGATAATCATTTCGTATTAACCGGAGGATACACTCTGGAGTCGACTCCAGAGTCAAGCGTTTTAAAGATACAACGAACGAACAATCAGGAAATGTCCGGCGAAGTAGCAGGCGGCGGCAATGGCGTTATCGGCGCGAAAGCGACGACGGTAATGGCTACCCAGCCAGACAATATTGCCGATGAACAGGAGCGATGCGCCCATAAATGCCGACAGCGCCGGAGCGGTCGGGCGGAAGAACCACAGCTCACCGGCCATCCAGACCATCATCAGCGTGATGCCAATAAAGGTGCAGATAGCGACACGCAGCTCTTCCAGACGCGTCCAGATCACGGCGATCAGCAACGCCCCCAGTACCACCAGCACCAACGGCAAAGGCCAGAAGAATGACAGCGTCATTTGGCTGGCGAAGTAAATGGTATACAGCAGATGCGACAGGAAGAATGCCCCAACTGCGTACAGCAGGCGTTGGCGCGGCAATAGCGTCAGCGCGTCGCCCAGCAGCGAGGCCAGCAGACCAGCCAGTACCAGGTAACTGATAGCGTTAAACATTGGCGCCTGCCAGGCCAGCAGCGCCAGCAGGAGTAACGTCAGGGGTTTAAAGACCCAGCGTTGCCAGGCGGGCCCACGATAGGAAGCATCCACGAACAACCATGCGGAAAGGCAGACAGCGATAAACGACCAAAGCATCTTAGTTCCTTGAATTCGTTATTTTTTCGTAAGCGGGGTGCTTACGGCTCTACTGTCCAGTGTAGAGGTCGACACTGCCAGATGACAACACCATAACGGGCAATGTATGCTTATTTCCGCATTTTCTGATGGGTTAATACTATGAGCAAACCACCACTTTTTTTCATTGTTATCATTATCTTAATTGTTGTCGCCGCGTCGTTTCGCTTTGTTCAGCAGCGGCGTGAAAAAGCCGATAATGATGCGGCGCCGCTGGTGCAAAAGCAGGTGGTGGTGAGTAACAAACGGGAAAAACCGCTTAACGATCGACGATCCCGTCAACAGGAAGTGAGCCCGGCGGGAACCAGCATGCGCTATGAAGCCAGCTTTAAGCCACAAAACGGCGGCCTGGAGCAGACGTTTCGTCTGGATGCTCAGCAGTACCATGCGCTAACGGTCGGGGATAAAGGCACGCTAAGTTACAAAGGTTCGCGTTTTGAGGGGTTTACGCCGGTGCAATAATGCCGATCGGCGCTGTGTTTATCGCGTCAGCGCCGACAATAAATTTAAATTAAATATATAATGCTTATGAAGTATATTTTTTATTAATTTCTCGATAATTATTTTGTAGGTTACATATTTATTGCTTACCTAAAAACATCGATTGCATCACTATTTTTCCACCCGCCTTTCACTATTCTGCTATTTCAACTTCATCGTATATATAAATATTTTAAAAAATAGACTAAGGAATTTATATGGCGAATACAATGTGGCTGGCCTTAAATGGGCAGGCGCAGGGTTTGATTTCTGCTGGATGTGCTTCGGTAAGTTCAATCGGAAATAAATCACAACCTGCCCATCGTGACCAGATAATGGTAATGACAGTTAACCATGGCATGAGCCGGGTGCAAAATGTGAACCATCAATGTTTGACATTTATTAAGCCGGTAGATAAATCCTCGCCTTTGTTAGGAAAAGCCATAACAGACAATGAAATATTGAGCTGTGAATTTAGCTTCTATCGCACGAGTCCGGCGGGTTTAAACGAGTGTTATTACGTACTAAAACTTATCAATGCCAGAATATCCAGCATCCATTTGCAGGTGCCTCATACCATCGATGACAGTGCGGGTCAGCCAGAAGAAATCATTGAACTGTCTTACGAGTCTATTTCCTGGGAACATCTTATTGCTGGAACCAGCGCATACAGCCTTTGGGATGAGCGAATTTTTTAAGGAGCAATGATGGAAAGCTATTATGACTGGATAGGGAATCATCGTGAAGATATTCTTAGAGGAAATAACTGGCAGCGTAATCAGCGTATCGAGAACGAAATCAGAACGCTGAAAAATAACCTGAATAGCAATACACAACACATTATGCTGCTAACGCTTGAAGAGGCTCAGGGCGTGATTGATGATTTACTGGGCAGTAAACCCGTCAGTTTTTCGACGAATTATGCCGGTAATATCAAAGATACGGCTGATGCGACGAAAAAACTGCTAAAGCTTTTTTCTTATCAGCAGGCCGGGAAGATTGTCTTTACCTTAAAAGGCCTTGGGATTAAAGCAACGCAATATGCTTATCAGGGAAAGCTGTATGTGAAGATTACGGGCTACCCTTCTCTGCGGCGCATTCTTAACGGCACCCGTTACCGGATAAATCATCCTAAAGTACTTGAAGTGGGCATTGGCAGCGCCGGGTTTCGAAATGGCATAATGTCAGGGGCCAGATTCTGCATCTGGTTTTCCGCATGCTGGCGGTTCATTGAGCTGGTGTTTAAATCCGAACATGACGTTGCCGCATTGCTGGGAAACGTGACGATGGATGTGGCGAAGGTGATTGTGAGTGTTTTTGCCTCCAAATTAGCTGGGAGAACCCCTGTGTTGTTCTTATCTTCATGTATTGTAACGAGCGCAGCAGTTCCGGTTTGGGGAGAAATTGTTTGTGCTGTTGCATTAGGTTTCTTTATTGCTTATATCCTCAATGAAGTGGACGAAAAATACGAGCTGTCAGACAAACTTATAGCGTGTATTTGTGAGGGGATGAAAGAGCAGCAAAAAATTGCAGAGTGGAACTCTCGACACTCGGGATATAGCGGTTCACTTTACGGCGGAATTTATTGATATGAGCTTTAATATTAATCTGGAGAATATTAAGAAAAGATGTAAGTCGTTTTTTTTTATGCTTTTTGTTGGTGGGATTAGTTGGGGGTTTTATCACGCCAGTGTGCCAGACATTACCGATCTTATTGAATCCAGGAGCATTGTTTATTTTTTCTGGGGGTCATTTTCTCTGCTGCTGATGTTTCCTGTGGGTTTTTTCTTTACTTTATGTATTGCCTACGTGACCTTTACGAAAAGCATGCAGCCGCCCAAATTCTTCGACAGGGTATTTACTATCGGTATCCATGTTGCGGGTGTAGGGTTTGTTGTTGGAAATATCCTCTCTTTTATTGTTATTTTTTATCCTCTTGGTACTAACTATGTTTTATGCGAGCGTCCAGGCCCGACGTCTGGCACCTATTACACCCGGACCGAAGAGATTTGCGAGCAGGTGAAACACCTGCGGAAAACAAGAGCCAGTAGAGATATTCCAAAACTGAAAGATCAGCTGGACGGCGTATCACCACCGTGATGGTGTTTAACAGGCCCGGCTCGCAACGCGCCGCCGGGCGAAAAGATCGCCGTTATTTCTTCAACTGATCTTTAATCTTCTTCTGCCACACCAGTAGCTCAAAGACGCCGAACAGAAAAATACGGATTTTCTCTCCGTTGGTCATCTGCGGGCCATCTTTAGGCATGGTGCTTTTTAGTAGCGCCAGCTGCATGCCATGCATCAGCACCATAAATATCAGTGCGACGTTAACGAAGATGTTAAGCGGGCGTGGAAAGGGTTGGAAAATATTCAGTAGTAAAAATGCCCAGACGCACAGCATCAGCAGGCGTCCCAGGTTAATCAACATCGTGTTCTCCTCGTGCTTCACGTTGGTACAGGCGATAGGCGACCTGTCCGGCAACTTTCTCACGGTATAGCGACCAGTTCACCGGAACCGGCGGCAAACCGTTTTCTACTTCGCTTTCAACGTAAATATACGCTTCATTTGCCAGCCAGCCATGAGTTTCCAGAAGTGTTAATGTTTCTTCCAGTAACCCTTTGCGAAACGGCGGATCCACAAATACCACGTTATGCGGCGTACCCGTCTGAGCCAAAAATGTCAGCGTATTGGTATTGACGACGCGGGCATGGGAGGCTTTCAGGGTGGCGAGGTTCTTTTGTAGCTGCTGAGATACCGCGCGATCCATCTCCAGAAGCGTCGCATTTGCCGCATAGCGAGAGAGGGCTTCCAGCCCCAGCGCGCCGCTGCCGGCGAAGCAGTCCAGACAGTGAGCATCGACCATTACCGGGGCCAGCCAGTTAAACAACGTTTCGCGCACACGGTCGGTGGTCGGACGCAGGCCGGGGCTGTCCGGAACCGGGAGTTTACGGCCACGCCATTGCCCGCCAATAATGCGGATCTGGCCGCTACCAGAGTGATTCGGTTTTTTCATTTCTATTATTGCTCAATCCGCCTATAGCATGTCATTCCAGGCGGTGATGTGAGTTAAGTTAACCCGTCGCCTTTCAAGTTATCTCTTCGTTGGCTGCACTTACTCACCCGAATCACTTACTAAAAGTAAGCTCATCGGGATTCGTGCGCTTGCCGCCTTGACGTAACTCGAAATTCATTGGGTATAAGTGATAGACTATTTCATCATTTTTTTAGCTGCTATGTACATAGCGTTGACGCTGTGCCATGAAGCAACAGCGGGGGAGTGTAGTCGCAAATGGCGAAAGAGAAAAAACGTGGCTTTTTTTCCTGGCTGGGCTTTGGTCAAAAAGAGCAGGCACCGGAAAACGAGACAGAAGTAAAAAACGAAGAACAACAACCGGTTGCTGAAGAAACTACCGTCGTTGAAGAACAGCCGCGCGCCGAGGAAACCCGTAGCGAGGCGGAAACGCAAGCCTTTGCTGCTGAAGTCGTTGAAGTAACTGAACAGGTTGCGGAAATTGAGAAACTGCAGCCGGAAGAAGAACCTGTCGCCGAACAAGCGCAGCCGGAAATTGAGCCGGTTGCTGAACCCGTTGCTGAAACTGTAGTGGAAACGCCAGCGGCGGTGGTTATCGAACGCGAAGAATTGCCGCTGCCGGAAGAGGTGAAAACCGAAGAAGTTTCTGCCGAAGAGTGGCAGGCCGAAGCGGAAACAGTGGAAATTGTTGAGGCGGCTGAAGAAGAAGCTGAAAACGAGCCGCAACTGACCGACGAAGAGCTGGAAGCCCAGGCGCTGGCCGCTGAGGCTGCTGAAGAAGCGGTTATGGTGGTGCCGGTAGAAGAACCTGCTGTAGAAGAACCGGTAGAAGAAGAGGTAGTCCAGGAGCAGGAAAAACCAACCAAAGAAGGTTTCTTTGCGCGACTAAAACGCAGCCTGCTGAAAACAAAAGAAAACCTAGGTTCCGGATTTATCAGTCTGTTCCGTGGTAAAAAGATCGACGATGATCTGTTTGAAGAGCTGGAAGAGCAACTGCTGATCGCCGATGTGGGCGTAGAAACGACCCGTAAGATCATTGCGAATCTGACAGAAGGTGCCAGCCGCAAGCAGCTTAAAGATGCGGAAGCGCTGTACGGCCTGCTGAAAGAAGAGATGGGCGAGATTCTGGCGAAGGTTGACGAACCGCTGAATGTTGAGGGCAAAACACCATTTGTTATCTTAATGGTTGGCGTCAACGGTGTGGGCAAAACCACCACTATTGGTAAGCTGGCGCGTCAGTTTGAACAGCAGGGTAAATCAGTAATGCTGGCGGCGGGCGATACTTTCCGTGCGGCGGCGGTAGAACAGCTGCAGGTCTGGGGTCAGCGTAATAATATTCCGGTGATTGCTCAGCATACCGGTGCGGATTCCGCGTCCGTTATCTTTGATGCCATCCAGGCGGCGAAGGCGCGTAACGTAGACGTGCTGATCGCTGATACCGCAGGGCGTTTGCAGAATAAATCGCACCTGATGGAAGAATTGAAAAAAATCGTTCGCGTCATGAAGAAGCTGGACGAAGATGCGCCGCATGAAGTTATGCTGACTATCGACGCCAGCACCGGGCAGAATGCGATAAGCCAGGCCAAACTGTTCCATGAAGCGGTGGGCTTAACCGGTATCACTCTGACCAAGCTGGATGGTACGGCGAAGGGCGGGGTTATCTTCTCGGTTGCCGATCAGTTTGGCATCCCTATCCGTTATATCGGTGTGGGCGAACGTATCGAGGATTTACGTCCGTTTAAAGCGGACGATTTTATAGAGGCACTTTTTGCCCGAGAGGATTAACAATGATTCGCTTTGAACATGTCAGCAAGGCCTATCTCGGTGGGAGACAAGCGCTGCAGGGAGTGACCTTCCATATGCAGCCTGGCGAGATGGCGTTTCTGACCGGCCACTCCGGCGCGGGGAAAAGTACCCTGCTGAAGCTGATTTGTGGAATTGAACGGCCCAGCGCCGGGAAAATCTACTTTAGCGGGCATGACATCAGCCGTTTGAAAAACCGCGAAGTGCCGTTTCTGCGTCGTCAGATTGGCATGATTTTTCAGGATCACCACCTGCTAATGGACAGAACCGTGTTTGATAACGTGGCAATTCCGCTGATCATCGCGGGCGCCAGCGGGGACGATATTCGTCGTCGCGTGTCAGCGGCGCTGGATAAGGTCGGGCTGTTGGACAAAGCGAAAAACTTCCCGATTCAGCTCTCTGGCGGTGAACAACAGCGCGTCGGCATTGCCCGTGCGGTGGTGAATAAACCAGCGGTGCTGCTGGCGGATGAACCAACGGGGAACCTGGATGACGCGCTGTCGGAAGGGATCCTGCGCCTGTTCGAAGAGTTTAACCGCGTCGGGGTCACGGTATTAATGGCCACGCACGATATTGGCCTGATCTCCCGTCGCTCCTATCGCCAAATGGTTCTGAGCGATGGACATCTGCATGGAGGCCTGGCGCATGAATAGACGTGACGCTATTAACCAAATCAAACAGTTCGGTGGCCGACTGGATCGCTTTCGTAAATCGGGCGGTGCGCCGGGTGACGGCGGTCGCAACGCGCCTAAGCGTGCGAAGGCCGCGCCAAAGCCGAACTCGCGTAAAACCAATGTCTTTAATGAGCAGGTACGTTATGCGTTCCAGGGCGCGTTACAGGACCTGAAAAGCAAGCCGCTGGCGACATTCCTGACGGTGATGGTTATTGCCATCTCCCTGACGCTGCCAAGCGTGTGCTACATGGTTTATAAGAACGTAAACCATGCAGCAAGCCAGTATTATCCGTCCCCGCAGATCACCGTTTACCTGCAAAAAACGCTGGATGATGATGCGGCGGCGCGGGTGGTTGGTCAGTTGCAGGCCGAGCAGGGCGTGGAGAAAGTGAATTATCTTTCCCGTGACGACGCGCTGGGCGAATTCCGTAACTGGTCTGGATTTGGCGGTGCGCTGGATATGCTGGAAGAGAACCCGCTGCCGGCTGTGGCGGTGGTGATCCCGAAACTGGACTTCCAGGGTACGGAGTCGCTAAACACGCTGCGTGACCGTATCGCACAAATCAACGGTATTGATGAAGTGCGGATGGATGACAGCTGGTTCGCTCGCCTGGCGGCGCTGACGGGCCTTGTCGGACGCGTTTCCGCGATGATTGGCGTGCTGATGGTAGCGGCGGTCTTCCTCGTCATCGGTAACAGCGTGCGTCTGAGTATTTTTGCGCGTCGCGATACCATTAACGTGCAAAAACTGATTGGCGCGACGGATGGATTTATCCTGCGTCCGTTCCTCTACGGTGGGGCACTGCTCGGTTTTTCCGGTGCATTTCTTTCACTGATTTTGTCAGAAATTTTGGTGATGCGTCTGTCGTCAGCGGTGACTGAAGTGGCACAGGTATTTGGAACCAAGTTTGATATCAATGGCTTATCATTCGATGAATGCCTGTTATTGCTGCTGGTGTGCTCGATGATTGGCTGGGTGGCAGCCTGGCTTGCCACGGTTCAACATTTACGCCACTTTACCCCCGATTAAAAAATCTCTGGTATAATCTTTCCCTGCACTGAGTAGTTCGCTCTGCAGGGAAAGAGTCCCTGTGATCTCTTCCCGGCGTATTCATTGTGATGTCACATTTTGTGCGTAATCTATACACATTACGACATGGAACTTGTGGATAAAATCACTGTCTGATAAAAGATTGAATGATATTCTCGTTGCTCATAAGCTCTGGCATGGTTGTTGCTATTGGTTTTAGCCAATGCGCCAGATGAAAAGATTGAGAGGATTTGAATGACCAAAGAAATGCAAAATTTAGCTTTAGCCCCTGTTGGTAACCTGGAATCTTACATCCGGGCTGCGAACGCGTGGCCGATGTTGTCGGCTGACGAGGAGCGGGCACTGGCTGAAAAGCTGCATTACCAGGGCGATCTGGAAGCAGCTAAAACGCTGATCCTGTCTCACCTGCGCTTTGTTGTTCATGTTGCTCGTAATTATGCGGGCTATGGCCTGCCGCAGGCGGATTTGATTCAGGAAGGTAATATCGGCCTGATGAAAGCCGTGCGCCGTTTCAACCCAGAAGTGGGTGTGCGCCTGGTTTCCTTCGCTGTGCATTGGATCAAAGCTGAGATCCACGAATACGTTCTGCGTAACTGGCGTATCGTTAAAGTCGCGACCACTAAAGCGCAGCGTAAGCTGTTCTTTAACCTGCGTAAAACCAAGCAGCGTCTGGGCTGGTTTAACCAGGACGAAGTTGAAATGGTTGCTCGCGAGCTGGGTGTTTCCAGCAAAGACGTGCGCGAAATGGAATCCCGTATGGCGGCGCAGGACATGACGTTTGACATGTCTTCAGACGATGAGTCTGACAGCCAGCCGATGGCCCCGGTGCTGTATCTGCAGGATAAATCTTCTAACTTTGCCGACGGCATTGAAGAAGACAACTGGGAAGATCAGGCCGCGAACAAACTTACCCACGCAATGGAAGGTCTGGACGAGCGTAGCCAGGACATCATTCGTGCACGTTGGCTGGACGAAGACAACAAGTCGACGTTGCAGGAACTGGCCGATCGCTACGGCGTTTCCGCTGAACGTGTTCGTCAGCTTGAAAAGAACGCCATGAAAAAATTGCGCGCGGCGATCGAAGCATAATCTTCCAGCCGACCTGGAAATGCTGATAAACCCTGGATGAAAATCCGGGGTTTTTTGTTTTTATCTCTCCCCCTCTCTCCTGACGTTTATGCTTTTTGTCATCAAGTTGTTATCTGCATGTCAAATTTAGCTATTCCAAAATAATAAAAATCGGGTATGTTTTAGCAGAGTATGCTGCTAAAGCACGGGTGGCTATCCAATAATCGAAATAAAGTGCTGAACAACAACATCACAACACACGTAATAACCACAATAATGGGGATTGTCAGGATGAATATGAAGGGTAAAGCGTTATTGGCAGGATGTATCGCCCTGTCTTTGAGCAATATGGCGTTTGCTAAGGATATTAAAGTTGCTGTCGTCGGCGCGATGTCCGGTCCGGTAGCGCAGTATGGCGATCAGGAATTTACTGGCGCAGAGCAGGCGATTGCAGATATCAATGCCAAAGGCGGCGTGAAAGGCGACAAACTGGTCATGGTGAAATATGACGATGCCTGTGACCCGAAACAAGCGGTAGCGGTAGCTAATAAAGTGGTCAACGACGGGATTAAATATGTTATCGGCCACCTGTGCTCATCTTCCACTCAGCCTGCGTCAGATATCTATGAAGACGAAGGCATTCTGATGATTACCCCAGCGGCAACGGCGCCAGAGCTGACCGCACGCGGCTATAACCTGGTGTTACGTACCACCGGTCTGGATTCCGATCAGGGCCCGACTGCTGCCAAATATATCGTTGAAAAAGTGAAGCCGAAGCGCATTGCGATCGTTCACGACAAACAACAGTATGGTGAAGGCCTGGCGCGTTCCGTGCAGGACAACCTCAAGAAAGCCAACGCTGACGTGGTGTTCTTCGATGGGATCACCGCTGGCGAGAAAGATTTCTCTACGCTGGTGGCGCGTCTGAAGAAAGAGAATATCGATTTCGTTTACTACGGTGGTTACCACCCGGAAATGGGGCAGATTCTGCGCCAGGCACGCGCTGCGGGTCTGAAAACCCAGTTTATGGGACCAGAAGGGGTAGCGAACGTGTCGCTGTCTAACATCGCGGGTGAGTCTGCAGAAGGCTTACTGGTAACGAAACCGAAAAACTACGATCAGGTTCCGGCGAACAAACCGATTGTGGACGCGATCAAAGCCAAGAAACAGGATCCGAGCGGTGCATTCGTATGGACCACCTACGCCGCGCTGCAATCCTTGCAGGCCGGTCTGAACCAGTCTGACGACCCGGCTGAAATTGCCAAATACCTGAAAGCAAACTCAGTGGAAACCGTAATGGGGCCGCTGTCATGGGATGCGAAAGGCGATCTGAAAGGCTTCGAATTCGGCGTGTTTGACTGGCATGCTAATGGTACGGCGACAGACGCCAAGTAATTTTCCTGGCGCCTTTCGCGCTGCAGGTGCGTTGGCTACGTTATTCAACCCCGGTCACTTACTTCTGTAAGCTCCCGGGGACTTCATAACTTGCCGCCTTCCTGCAGCGCGAAATTCTTGGAAAATTGCGAGGTAGTTTTTTATTTTTTCTCCCAGCATGTAGGCCGGATAAGCGTCAGCGCCATCCGGCTTTTTTATCTTTTTTCCCAGCCATTTTCCTGGGCCGTAAACCCTAACGCCTGCATAAACGCGGCCATCACGCTGCGGTCTTCAACGCCGACGTCGGCCATCCACCATGAACTCACGTCAGGGTTTTCCCGGATCACTTCTTCGATCAAATACTGCCCGACGCCGCGGCGGCGGGTGATATCGCGTACGCGCAAGGAATCCAATGCGCCTTGCGTGCCGCTCAGGGTTACGCGAACTGCGCCTAACAGACGCTCGTTAAAGCGCGCGGCGTAGATCCGGTGCGTTTCATCTACGCTTAATGATGAGGCGGAATATTCCGGCCAGATTTTGCCCAGATCAATCTGGTCCTGGTCGCTAAAGTTATCTAAACGAACGATGGTCAGCTTCATTAACAGCATGTCCAAATCACAAAAGATGGAATGAGTGTACCGAAATAATTCGCCCGGATGCTTTCTCTTTTTTATGTGAATAACCAGATTAATAATTTTGTAACAACAGTAATGACAGTTTGAAACCGTAGAGATTGAAAAACAGGCAGAATAATACCCTGGAATGCAGCATTTTATTCGGCTCTTTGTGCCGTTATTTTATGCTGACAAACGTGCTTTTTTTTGTTTATCTATAGTGAAAAGCAGAATATTATCTTTTCTTAATCGACTGAAAAATAGAGATTTTAGCCTGATTTTGCTTAAATGGCTGCGCTAAACCATTAATGAGACTGGTAAAAATAGTGCAGTTCAAAAAAAGCACAGACTGCTTTTTAACCACATAAATACAAAATATTAATTACGTCACGAATGGGGATTCAGGTAATGAAACGGAATGCGAAAACAATTATCGCAGGGGTGATAGCACTGGCAATGTCACACGCGGTCATGGCGGAAGATATCAAGGTCGCTGTTGTCGGCGCGATGTCAGGTCCGGTCGCGCAGTGGGGTGATATGGAATTTAATGGCGCACGTCAGGCCATTAAAGATATCAATGCCAAAGGCGGGGTCAAAGGCGACAAACTGGTCGCTGTGGAATATGACGACGCCTGCGATCCGAAACAGGCTGTTGCGGTAGCGAACAAAATCGTCAATGACGGCATTCAGTACGTTATTGGACATCTGTGCTCATCTTCCACGCAGCCCGCATCAGATATCTATGAAGATGAAGGCATTCTGATGATTTCTCCGGGCGCCACAAACCCGGAACTGACCCAGCGCGGTTACGCTCACATTATGCGTACAGCGGGCCTGGACTCCTCTCAAGGGCCGACCGCCGCGAAATACATTCTGGAGAAGGTGAAGCCGCAGCGCATTGCCATCATTCACGATAAACAGCAATACGGTGAAGGCCTGGCGCGTTCAGTGCAGGACAGCCTGAAAGCGGGCAAAGCCAACATCGTTTTCTTTGACGGTATCACCGCCGGGGAAAAAGATTTTTCTGCGCTGATCGCTCGCCTGAAAAAAGAAAATATCGACTTTGTTTATTACGGCGGCTACTACCCGGAAATGGGGCAAATGCTGCGCCAGGCACGTTCCGTCGGGCTGAAAACCCAGTTTATGGGACCAGAGGGCGTCGGCAATGCGTCGCTGTCTAACATTGCTGGTGATGCCGCTGAAGGCATGCTGGTGACCATGCCAAAACGCTATGACCAGGATCCGGCGAATAAAGCTATCGTCGATGCGCTCAAAGCTGACAAGAAAGATCCAACTGGACCGTACGTGTGGATCACTTATGCAGCCGTCCAGTCATTGGCGACAGCAATGGATCGCAGCGGTAGCAAAGAGCCGCTGGACCTGGTGAAAGATCTGAAAGCACACGGGGCTGATACCGTGATTGGGCCGCTGAAATGGGACGAAAAAGGCGATTTGAAGGGATTTGAGTTTGGTGTCTTCCAGTGGCATGCGGACGGTTCATCGACCGTCGCGAAGTAATACCTGAAGACGAGTTATCCCACCGCCGTGTAAAATGGGCGGGTATAAAAAGGTTACCTTATGTCCGAGCAGTTCCTCTATTTCTTGCAGCAGATGTTTAACGGCGTCACGCTGGGAAGCACCTACGCGCTGATCGCCATCGGTTACACGATGGTGTACGGCATTATCGGCATGATCAACTTCGCCCATGGCGAGGTGTATATGATCGGCAGCTA
This sequence comes from Citrobacter freundii ATCC 8090 = MTCC 1658 = NBRC 12681, assembly GCF_011064845.1. Classification (NCBI taxonomy): domain Bacteria; kingdom Pseudomonadati; phylum Pseudomonadota; class Gammaproteobacteria; order Enterobacterales; family Enterobacteriaceae; genus Citrobacter; species Citrobacter freundii. The sequence goes on from NZ_CP049015.1 coordinate 267,467, forward strand.
TGTCTCCTTTATGATCATCGCCGCGCTAATGATGATGGGCATTGATTCCAGTTGGCTACTGGTCGCGGCGGGCTTCGTCGGCGCGATTGTGATTGCCAGCGCCTACGGCTGGAGCATTGAACGCGTGGCGTATCGACCCGTGCGCAGCTCTAAGCGCCTGATCGCGCTGATTTCCGCTATCGGGATGTCCATCTTCCTGCAAAACTACGTCAGCCTGACGGAAGGTTCGCGCGATGTGGCACTGCCCAGCCTGTTTAATGGCCAGTGGACCGTTGGCAGTAGCGAAAACTTCTCTGCTTCCATCACCACCATGCAGTTGGTTATCTGGATTGTAACCTTCCTGGCGATGCTGGCGCTGACGCTGTTTATCCGTTACTCCCGTATGGGTCGCGCCTGCCGTGCCTGCGCGGAAGACCTGAAAATGGCCAGCCTGCTCGGCATCAACACCGATCGCGTGATTGCGCTGACCTTTGTGATTGGCGCGGCAATGGCGGCGGTCGCGGGCGTGCTGCTCGGTCAATTCTATGGCGTAATTAACCCATACATCGGCTTTATGGCCGGGATGAAGGCCTTTACCGCAGCGGTGCTTGGCGGCATCGGCAGCATTCCTGGGGCGATGATCGGCGGCCTGATTCTGGGCGTCGCGGAAGCGCTCTCCTCTGCTTATCTGAGTACTGAATACAAAGACGTCGTTTCATTCGCGCTACTGATTCTGGTGCTGCTGGTGATGCCGACCGGTATTCTGGGTCGCCCGGAGGTAGAGAAAGTATGAAACCGATGCATTTTGCAATGGCGCTGCTCTCTGCCGCCATGTTCTTCGTCCTGGCGGGCGTCTTTATGGGCGTTCAGTTAGAGCTTGACGGCACCAAACTGGTGGTGGATTCCGCGGCAGATATTCGCTGGCAGTGGGTGTTTATTGGTACTGGCGTGGTCTTCCTCTTTCAGTTGCTGCGTCCAGCTTTCCAGAAGGGCCTGAAGAGCGTCTCCGGACCGAAGTTTATTCTGCCGGCGATTGACGGCTCCACCGTTAAACAGAAGCTGTTCCTGGTGGCGTTGCTGGTGATTGCCGTGGCGTGGCCGTTTATGGTCTCGCGCGGTACGGTGGATATCGCCACGCTGACGATGATTTATATCATCCTCGGCCTCGGCTTAAACGTGGTGGTGGGGCTTTCCGGCCTGCTGGTGCTGGGCTACGGCGGCTTTTATGCCATCGGCGCTTACACCTTCGCGCTGCTGAACCACTATTACGGACTCGGCTTCTGGACCTGTCTGCCGCTGGCGGGGTTGGTTTCCGCTGCTGCGGGCTTCCTGCTCGGCTTCCCGGTACTGCGCCTGCGCGGTGATTATCTGGCGATTGTGACCTTAGGCTTCGGTGAAATCGTCCGTATCCTACTGCTCAACAACACCGAAGTGACCGGTGGCCCGAACGGTATCAGCCAGATCCCGAAACCGACCTTTTTCGGTCTGGAGTTTAGCCGTACCGCTCGTGAAGGTGGCTGGGATACCTTCAGCAACTTCTTTAACGTCAAGTACGATCCCTCTGACCGCGTCATTTTCCTCTATCTGGTGGCGCTGCTGCTGGTGGTCTTCTCGCTGTTTGTGATTAACCGTCTGCTGCGTATGCCGTTGGGCCGTGCGTGGGAAGCGCTGCGTGAAGATGAAATAGCCTGTCGCTCGCTGGGCTTAAACCCAACGCGCATCAAACTGACAGCTTTTACCATCAGCGCCGCGTTTGCCGGTTTTGCCGGTACGCTGTTTGCCGCGCGCCAGGGCTTCGTCAGCCCGGAATCCTTCACCTTTGCCGAGTCGGCCTTTGTGCTGGCAATTGTGGTATTGGGCGGAATGGGCTCACAGTTTGCGGTGATCCTCGCGGCCATCCTGCTGGTAGTGTCACGCGAGCTGATGCGTGATTTCAACGAATACAGCATGTTAATGCTGGGTGGTTTAATGGTACTGATGATGATCTGGCGTCCGCAGGGCTTGTTGCCGATGACCCGTCCACAGTTGAAGCTGAAAAACGGGGAAGCGAAAGGAGAGCAGGCATGAGTCAGCCATTATTATCCGTTAACGGCCTGATGATGCGCTTCGGCGGTCTGCTGGCGGTAAACAACGTTGAACTGGAACTGCGGCCGCAGGAAATAGTTTCGTTAATCGGGCCAAACGGCGCGGGAAAAACCACGGTCTTCAACTGCCTGACCGGTTTTTATAAGCCGACCGGTGGGACGATTAAGCTGCGCGACCAGCACCTGGAAGGACTACCGGGTCAGCAAATCGCGCGTATGGGCGTGGTGCGTACTTTCCAGCACGTACGTCTGTTTCGCGAAATGACGGTGATTGAAAACCTGCTGGTGGCGCAACATCAGCAACTGAAAACCGGCGTCTTCTCCGGCCTGTTGAAAACTCCGTCGTTCCGTCGCGCGCAGAGTGAAGCGTTGGATCGCGCCGCCACCTGGCTGGAGCGTATTGGTTTGCTGGAGCACGCCAACCGTCAGGCGAGTAACCTGGCCTACGGCGATCAGCGTCGTCTGGAGATTGCCCGTTGCATGGTGACCCAGCCGGAAATCCTGATGCTCGACGAACCCGCTGCGGGACTCAACCCGAAAGAGACCAAAGAGCTGGACGAACTGATTGCTGAACTGCGTAACCATCACAACACCACCATTTTGTTGATTGAGCACGACATGAAGCTGGTGATGGGGATTTCCGATCGTATTTACGTGGTGAACCAGGGCACGCCGCTGGCGAATGGGACGCCGGAACAGATTCGTAATAACCCGGATGTTATCCGCGCCTATTTAGGTGAAGCATAATGGGGGCGAGGATTAATATGGATAAGGCGATGTTATCGTTCGACAAAGTCAACGCCCACTACGGCAAGATACAGGCGCTGCACGACGTCAGCTTGTATATCAACCAGGGTGAAATCGTTACTCTGATTGGTGCCAACGGCGCGGGAAAAACCACGCTGCTCGGCACATTGTGTGGTGACCCGCGAGCGACCAGCGGGCGAATCGTCTTTGATGGTAAAGACATTACCGACTGGCAGACGGCGAAAATCATGCGCGAAGCGGTAGCGATTGTGCCGGAAGGGCGTCGCGTGTTTTCCCGTATGACGGTGGAAGAGAACCTGGCGATGGGCGGTTTCTTTGCCGAGAAAGACCAGTTTCAGGAACGCATCAAGTGGGTGTATGACCTGTTTCCTCGCCTGCATGAGCGTCGTATTCAACGTGCAGGAACGATGTCCGGCGGTGAACAACAGATGCTGGCGATAGGCCGTGCGCTGATGAGCCAGCCGAGGCTGCTACTGCTTGATGAACCGTCGCTGGGTCTGGCGCCGATTATCATCCAGCAGATCTTTAACACTATTGAGCAACTGCGCGAGCAGGGGATGACCATTTTCCTTGTCGAACAGAACGCTAACCAGGCGCTGAAGCTCGCCGATCGCGGCTACGTGCTGGAAAACGGTCATGTGGTGCTGGAAGACACTGGCGATGCGCTACTGGCTAACGAAGCGGTGCGCAGTGCGTATCTGGGCGGTTAATCATTCTCTGAATAGACAAGGGGCCCGCTGTGGCCCCTTTTTATTGCGCTATGTTATTATTGAGAATAGTTATCAATAATAAAAAATGAACATGGAGAAAGGATGATTCGTTCAGGTACCTGCATGATGATTGGCAGTTTGTTTTTGACGCTTTCTTTAACTACCCTGGCCTCGACACCGCCAGCGTTTGACCCGCGCGATCCCGCAATCTGGGAAGAGAAATCGGACAACCCGTTAGCGCAATCCGACTCGCCCTGCGAAGTGTTTACCAGCTCGGTATGCCCGGGCTGGGAAGATGATAAATCAGATATCCAACGTGAACGTGAGCGACGAGAGCAGCAGCGTTTACAGAATGAGTACGAACGACGCTGGCGCAGAGATTAATCTTTCTCCTGCAGCAACAGATAACGCCATCCTGGCCGGGTAAGGCATACCGCTACCCGGCTTTGTTGTGCACCACTCCGCATTTTCCTGTCACTACGCTTTCACCGCCTTGCCATCTGTTTGTCGCCTTACTATCTTTTTTTTGTAATAAAAAAGTTATTTTTCTGTCATTCGAGCATGTCATGTTACCCCCGCGAGCATAAAACGCGTGATATCGCGCATCCGGCACAACAAGAGAGATAACCGATGATATCGTTACGACATACAGCTTTAGGACTGGCACTTAGCCTGGCGTTTGCAGGTCAGGCACTGGCGGTCACCACCATCCCATTCTGGCACTCAATGGAAGGCGAACTGGGTAAAGAAGTTGATTCTCTGGCGCAACGTTTTAATGCCGCCAATCCCGACTACAAAATTGTTCCGCAGTACAAAGGCAACTACGAGCAGAGCCTGAGTGCAGGAATTGCCGCTTTCCGTACCGGAAACGCGCCCGCGCTGCTACAGGTTTATGAAGTGGGTACAGCAACGATGATGGCTTCGAAAGCCATTAAACCGGTCTATGAAGTATTCAAAGAGGCTGGTATTAACTTCGATGAGTCTCAGTTCGTACCGACGGTATCCGGTTATTACACCGACTCTAAAAGCGGACATTTGCTTTCTCAACCGTTTAACAGCTCCACTCCGGTGCTGTACTACAACAAAGATGCCTTTAAAAAAGCTGGTTTAGACCCTGAGCAGCCGCCGAAAACCTGGCAGGACCTGGCGGAGTACACCGCGAAGCTGAAAGCGGCAGGCATGAAGTGCGGTTACGCCAGCGGCTGGCAGGGATGGATTCAGATTGAAAACTTCAGCGCCTGGAACGGTCTGCCGGTAGCAACCAAAAACAACGGTTTTGACGGTACTGACGCAGTGCTGGAGTTCAATAAACCGGAACAGGTAAAACATATCGCTCTGCTGGAAGAGCTGAACAAAAAAGGCGATTTCAGCTACTTCGGGCGTAAGGACGAATCCACTGAGAAGTTCTATAACGGGGATTGTGCCATTACCACCGCCTCTTCCGGTTCGCTGGCTGATATACGCCATTACGCGAAATTCAACTATGGCGTCGGAATGATGCCGTACGATGCCGATGTGAAGGGCGCGCCGCAGAACGCAATTATCGGTGGGGCCAGTCTTTGGGTGATGCAGGGCAAAGACAAAGCCACTTACGAAGGCGTGGCGAAGTTCCTCAACTTCCTGGCGAAGCCTGAAATTGCTGCTGAATGGCACCAGAAGACCGGCTATCTGCCGATCACCACAGCTGCCTACGACCTGACCCGTGAGCAGGGCTTCTATGATAAGAACCCTGGGGCTGATATCGCCACCCGCCAGATGCTGAACAAGCCGCCGTTGCCGTTCACCAAAGGGCTGCGTCTGGGCAACATGCCGCAGATCCGTACCATTGTGGATGAAGAGCTGGAAAGCGTCTGGACCGGGAAGAAAACCCCGCAGCAGGCGCTGGATGCCGCCGTTGAGCGTGGCAATCAGTTATTGCGCCGCTTTGAGCAATCGACCAAATCGTAATGTGAAATGCCGGGTGGCGGCTGCGCCTTACCCGGCCTACAAATGCGCGTAGGCCGGATAAGCGTAGCGCCATCCGGCGCTGTTCAGGAATCAAACTTCCATGTCTTCATCTCGTCCGGTGTTCCGTTCGCGCTGGCTTCCCTATTTACTGGTGGCTCCGCAGCTGGTTATCACCGTTATTTTCTTTATCTGGCCTGCCGGTGAAGCGCTGTGGTACTCGCTACAATCCGTTGATCCGTTTGGTCTTTCCAGCCAGTTTGTCGGACTGGAAAACTTTGTCGCGCTGTTTCATGACCCGTACTACCTCGACTCATTCTGGACCACCATTAAGTTCAGTACGTTAGTCACGGTAAGCGGTCTGCTGGTGTCGTTATTTTTTGCGGCGTTGGTGAATTACGTGGTGCGCGGCAGCCGTTTTTACCAAACGCTGATGCTGTTGCCTTACGCGGTTGCGCCCGCCGTTGCCGCCGTATTGTGGATCTTCCTGTTTAACCCCGGGCGCGGGCTGATTACCCATTTTCTCGGTGAGTTTGGCTATGACTGGAACCATGCGCAAAACAGCGGTCAGGCAATGTTCCTGGTGGTGTTTGCGTCGGTCTGGAAGCAGATTAGTTACAACTTCCTGTTCTTCTTTGCCGCATTGCAGTCTATTCCTCGCTCGCTGATCGAAGCCGCCGCGATTGACGGTGCGGGGCCGGTTCGCCGCTTCTTTAAACTGGCGCTGCCGCTCATTGCCCCGGTGAGCTTCTTCCTGCTGGTGGTGAATCTGGTGTATGCCTTCTTTGACACCTTCCCGGTGATTGATGCTGCCACTGCAGGCGGGCCGGTACAGGCGACCACGACGCTGATTTATAAGATCTATCGCGAAGGTTTTGTCGGGCTGGATCTGGCTTCTTCCGCTGCACAATCGGTGGTGCTGATGTTCCTGGTCATTATTTTGACGGTGGTGCAGTTCCGCTATGTGGAAAGTAAGGTGCGTTACCAATGATTGAGAACCGTCGTGGGCTGACAATATTCAGCCATGCCATGTTGATTATGGGGATCATGGTGATCCTGTTTCCGTTGTACGTCGCGTTTGTCGCGGCGACGCTGGACAACAAAGCGGTGTTTGAGACGCCGATGACGCTGGTTCCCGGCTCGCAGCTGCTGGAAAACATGAAATACATCTGGGTCAACGGCGTGGGCGTCAACAGCGCGCCGTTCTGGCTGATGATGCTCAACAGTTTCATCATGGCGTTCAGCATTACGGTAGGGAAAATTACCGTCTCTATGCTCTCCGCATTCGCCATCGTCTGGTTTCGCTTTCCGCTGCGCAACCTGTTCTTCTGGATGATTTTTATCACCCTGATGCTACCGGTTGAGGTGCGTATTTTCCCGACGGTAGAAGTGATCGCCAATCTGAAGATGCTCGACAGCTATGCGGGTCTGACACTGCCGTTGATGGCATCTGCGACAGCGACTTTCCTGTTCCGTCAGTTCTTTATGACCCTGCCGGATGAACTGGTTGAGGCGGCGCGTATTGACGGCGCGTCACCAATGCGTTTTTTCCGCGATATCGTACTACCGCTGTCAAAAACCAATCTGGCGGCGCTGTTCGTTATTACCTTTATCTACGGCTGGAACCAGTATCTGTGGCCGTTGTTAATTATTACCGACGTCAATTTGGGCACTGCGGTGGCAGGTATCAAAGGCATGATTGCCACCGGTGAAGGCACCACGCAGTGGAACCAGGTAATGGCCGCCATGCTGCTGACGCTCATCCCTCCGGTAATCATCGTGTTAGCCATGCAGCGCGCGTTTGTGCGTGGTTTAGTGGACAGTGAGAAATAAAAATGGCTGGTTTAAAACTACAGGCAGTAACCAAAAGCTGGGACGGCAAAACCCAGGTGATTAAACCGCTGACGCTGGACGTCGCGGACGGGGAATTTATTGTGATGGTTGGGCCATCCGGCTGCGGTAAGTCTACGCTGCTGCGGATGGTGGCCGGGCTTGAACGGGTAAGCGGCGGCGATATCTGGATTGATAATAAACGCGTCACCGAGATGGAGCCGAAGGATCGCGGCATTGCGATGGTCTTTCAAAACTATGCTCTCTACCCGCATATGAGCGTGGAAGAAAACATGGCCTGGGGGCTGAAAATCCGCGGGATGGGCAAGGAGCATATTGCTGAGCGGGTAAAAGAGGCGGCACGTATTCTCGAGCTGGGTGAGCTGCTTAAACGTCGTCCACGCGAGCTTTCCGGCGGTCAGCGCCAGCGCGTGGCCATGGGACGGGCAATTGTCCGTGACCCGGCGGTATTCCTGTTCGATGAACCGCTTTCTAACCTCGATGCCAAGCTGCGCGTACAGATGCGTCTGGAGTTACAACATCTGCATCGCCGACTGAAAACCACCTCGCTGTACGTGACGCACGATCAGGTTGAAGCGATGACCCTCGCCCAACGGGTAATGGTAATGAACAAAGGTATTGCCGAGCAAATCGGCACCCCAGTTGAGGTGTATGAAAAACCCGCCAGCCGCTTTGTGGCGAGCTTTATCGGCAGCCCGGCGATGAATCTGCTCGATGGGCGCATCAGCGCTACGGGTACCCATTTTGAGCTGGAGGGCGGCATGACGTTACCCATTGGCAGAAGCGCCAGGGAGTGTATTGGGCGTAACATGACGCTGGGTATCCGCCCGGAGCATATTGCGCTAAGCTCGCAGGCCGAAGGCGGCGTGCCGCTGGTCGTCGACACGCTGGAAATGCTGGGTGCGGATAATCTGGCACATGGACGTTGGGGTGAGCAAAAGCTGGTGGTGCGACTGGCGCATCAGCATCGCCCGACGGCAGGCAGTACGCTGTGGCTGCATCTGCCAGAACATCATCTGCATCTTTTTGATGGCGAAACAGGACAACGCGTATGAATAACTGGCCTTACCCCCATATTGTCGCCCATCGCGGCGGCGGTAAGTTAGCCCCGGAAAACACCCTGGCGGCAATCGACATGGGGGCGCAATATGGGCATACCATGATTGAGTTTGACGCTAAATTGTCGAAAGACGGTGAGATCTTCTTACTGCATGACGACAACCTGGAACGCACCAGCAACGGCTGGGGCGTGGCTGGCGAATTGAACTGGCAGGATCTATTGCGCGTGGACGCCGGCGGCTGGTTTAGCGGTGAGTTTAAAGGCGAACCGTTGCCGCTGCTCTCGCAAGTTGCTGAGCGCTGTCGCCAGCACGGCATGATGGCAAATATTGAGATCAAACCCACCACCGGGACGGGGGCGCTCACCGGGAAGGTCGTGGCGCTGGCCGCACGTGAACTGTGGGCGGGAATGACGCCACCACTGTTGTCATCCTTTGAAATTGATGCGCTAGAAGCTGCGCAGCAGGCGGTGCCTGAACTGCCGAGAGGTTTGCTGCTGGATGAATGGCGCGAGGACTGGCGTGAGCTGACCACGCGGCTTGGCTGCGTTTCTATTCATCTTAATCATAAGCTGCTGGATGAGGCGCGCGTGGATGCGCTGCGCGATGCTGGGCTACGTATTCTGGTTTATACCGTCAACCGACCCCAGCGCGCGGCAGAACTGCTGCGCTGGGGCGTAGACAGCATCTGTACCGATGCCATTGATACCATTGGTCCGGATTTCCAGCCCAGTTAAGGCCCAATCGTTTTTAACGGAACGTTAGGTTGCGGCGTGCTGGAGGGCTTCAGCATGTCGCCGTTCTTTTTCTCCGACAGCATATGTTGCTTATTCAGCGAGCTGTCCGGATTACGGGTTCCACTCAACATCCCTCCGTTGCTGTTAGGCAGCATTTGCTGCTGTCCAGGATTCAACTCGCCCGGCTGAGACTGCAGCACGCGCTGGGTGTTGGTGTTGATTTGGTTTTCCATATGCTGTTGCTGCATGCGCGTCTGCGTTTGCAACTGCTGGTTGAGCATCCCTTTCTGCTGAATCTGCTGTGATTGCATTTGGGTTTGCATACGCTGCTGACTCGGGATCTGATAACCGGGTTGATTCGGGTTATTCATGGTGTTGATGGGCTGTGCAAAGCCAGCAAACGGCAAGAGCATGGCTAAAAGTAAGAGTCGTTTCATCGCTTTTCTCCTCTCGGGGATCGTTTAAGTTTACTCCTTTCTCGCCGTTACGATGATTATTTCAGAGTTATGCACCAGGCTTAGTGGGGGCCGACCCCCGTACATCTGGAGAATAACGATGATAAAACCGACGTTTTTACGCCGGGTAGCCATTGCTGCTCTGCTCTCAGGAAGTTGTTTTAGCGTGGCTGCCACGCCGGCTGCGCCACCGCCGGTATCCTACGGTGTCGAGGAAGATGTGTTCCATCCCGTTCGCGCGCAACAGGGGATGGTGGCTTCCGTAGATGCTTTAGCCACCCAGGTTGGGGTGGATATTCTGAAACAGGGCGGGAATGCCGTTGATGCCGCTGTTGCCGTGGGCTACGCGCTGGCGGTGACGCATCCGCAGGCGGGTAATCTGGGCGGCGGTGGGTTTATGCTGCTGCGTACCAAAGACGGTAACACCACGGCGATCGATTTTCGTGAAATGGCTCCCGCTGGCGCGACCCGTGATATGTTCCTTGATGAACAGGGCAATGCTGATGCGAAAAAGTCGCTGACATCGCATTTGGCATCCGGCACGCCGGGTACGGTGGCGGGTTTCTCGCTGGCGCTAGAGAAATACGGCACGATGCCGCTGAACAAAGTCGTGCGCCCGGCAATGAAGCTAGCGGAAGAAGGCTTTGTGGTTAACGACGCGCTGGCTGACGATCTGAAAACCTATGGCAGCGAAGTGCTCCCTAATCACGAGAACAGCAAAGCCATTTTCTGGAAAGACGGCGAGCCGCTGAAAAAGGGCGACAAGCTGGTGCAAACGAACCTGGCGAAAAGCCTGGAGATGATTGCCGAGAACGGTCCGGATGCGTTTTATAAAGGGGCGATTGCCGATCAGATTGCGGAGGAAATGCAGAAGAACGGCGGGCTGATGACGAAAGAGGATTTAGCCGCCTATAAAGCCGTGGAACGTACGCCGATTAGCGGTGACTATCGCGGATATCAGGTCTTCTCCATGCCACCGCCGTCCTCTGGTGGTATTCACATCGTGCAGATCCTCAATATTCTCGAAAACTTCGATATGAAGAAGTACGGGTTTGGCAGCGCTGATGCCATGCAGGTAATGGCTGAAGCGGAGAAATATGCCTACGCCGACCGCTCGGAGTATCTGGGCGACCCGGATTTTGTGAAAGTGCCGTGGCAGGCGCTGACCAACAAAGCCTATGCCAAATCACTTGCCGATCAGATTGATATCAACAAGGCTAAGCCTTCCAGCCAGATCAAACCTGGCAAGCTCGCGCCGTATGAAAGCAATCAGACCACCCATTTCTCGGTGGTGGATAAAGACGGTAATGCCGTGGCGGTGACGTATACGCTGAACACCACCTTCGGCACCGGGATTGTGGCGGGAAACACCGGTATTCTGCTCAATAATGAAATGGACGATTTCTCCGCTAAGCCGGGCGTGCCGAACGTTTACGGGCTGGTGGGCGGCGATGCTAACGCGGTTGGGCCGAAGAAGCGTCCGCTGTCATCAATGTCGCCGACTATCGTGGTAAAAGACGGGAAAACCTGGCTGGTTACCGGCAGCCCTGGCGGGAGCCGAATCATCACCACCGTGCTGCAAATGGTAGTCAACAGCATTGATTTTGGAATGAACGTTGCCGAAGCGACCAACGCGCCGCGCTTCCATCATCAGTGGTTGCCCGATGAACTGCGCGTTGAGAAAGGGTTTAGCCCGGATACTATTAAACTGCTGGAGCAAAAAGGGCAAAAAGTCGTGCTAAAAGAGGCGATGGGCAGTACGCAGAGCATTATGGTTGGACCGGATGGTGCACTGTATGGCGCGTCCGACCCACGTTCCGTGGATGATTTAACGGCGGGATACTGATTTTTGATTAATAGCCCGGTGTCAGGCACCGGGCGTTTTGTTGGCTATGCCGTGAGCAACCGCGCTGGGTTATCAATACAGAGCCTGCGTAGAGTATCGTTGTCTACTCCACGGGCGGCCAGATAGGCGAGGAAAACATTCGGGACAAATCCCCAACCGTTCCCCCCATTTTTTGCCCACATCTGTTTGAGAAAAACATCATGGCTTAAAACTATCTGATCGGCGTAACCCAATTCAATCAGATGTGCTACCGCATCTGCGGTTTCCTGAACGCCTGGGGCGATACCTTCTTTTGGGAAAGTGATGTCCAGGCCAATCATGTCAAATTCAAGCCATACGCCGCGATCGAGCATTTTTCGTTGATAGGCAACATCTTTTCCCGAAGGATCTGAATGCGCCAGCGAGACTTTTGCCGGAGAGACGTTCATCTCTTCAAGGACAATATCCAGCACCTCATCACCCAGCCGCAGCCACCCTGGCATATGGATATTCATCGCAGTATGAGGATTATTACGTTGTGCCAGAGAAGCCGCTCGCAGACTGTTGCGTTCCGCCTGCGTAAAAGCGGGTGATACGCCAATTTCACCTATCATGCCGGCGCGAATATCCGTCTCGCCTATCCCCTGATTCAGTTCCTTATCAATAAGTGAGGCTAACAACTCGACAGGTTTGTGGATCCTGGCACTTTCAAACTTCTCCAGATAAGGTCCTGATGAAGCTACGATGTTCAAACCGGTTTTTAATGCCACTTCTCGCAATGACAAGACATCTCGACCGATAGATTCAGAACCTGTCGCGTCGACAATCGTCCTGCCTCCCAGTGACATAAAGTTGTTGATTTCAAAGATGACATCATCAATCTCCTTTCTGTCCATGTTATCGGCGCAGCAGTAGGGATCATGTTTCAATCCCCACTGCAGATCAGCGCTGACCTTTTTCCCCACGAGTTGCTGTGAGAATTCATAATGCGGTTCGTCAACAACCGATGATAAATCGTTAAACAGATGCTCATGTGGTAGCGTCAGACCCATATCCGTGTGCGCCACTGGGCCTGTCACGGTTTGCAGGAAACCTTTCATCCTGACACCTCCATTTTTTGCGCCATTTTGGATGCTCTGTATTCGGGGATGGTGGTAACAATTGCGCCTATTAGCGCAAACAGCGTCCCAATGATCGTGACCAGATAGACCGTATTACCCAGTGACGGGATAAGTTCATCAATCAACACTGAGCCAAGCAATTGACCCGCGGTAGAAGCAACACCGAGCATCAACAGCCCTAAGCCTCTGACCAGAATCGCCATCAGCCCGATGGACAGCAGACCCAGCGGGCCACCGAGATACATCCACCACGTATCGGGTAACTGGACGGTGACATGACCTAATGCGACACGTATCGCCAGCGCAGCGCCCAGCACACAAAAGCCGACGATGAAGTTCCAGGTAATGGAAACCAGCATAGAGCCCGTTGCCTCGGCAACTTTGGCATTTCCAGCGGGCTGCCAGCCAGCGAGTAATCCTGCCAAAAATGGAAGGATAGCGAGCAGGATAAAGGAGGTTGAATGCCACTGTGGTGACACGACAAAAATCGTGGCAATAACAGCGAACAATGCGCCAGTAACGCGCCATGGCGTGAAGTATTTCTTCTCGTCCACACCGACACCAAAACGGTCGCACAGCAGGCCGGAAAGGAGGAGGGCGGAAATTAATGCAGTTTGAAACGTGGCAACGCCCAACGCGCTGGCTGATGCCCCTTCCGAAAATACAACCATCGCCCCGCATAATCCGGCAAACCAATTCCACAAAGGGATTTTCCGCGTTTTTATCAGAGCTGGGATCGACGCGAATTGCTGGCGTGTTTCTTTGCGCGCAATAATAATAAAAAACATGACGACCAGACCACTGGCGAACGAGATTACTGCGCAAGCATTTCCATCCTGCAACCAGTGTCCCAATTGCCCATTAACGGCGGACTGCATAGGGGAAAGCATACCGGCTAAGATAGTTGCAAGCATCAGTAAGGGGGTTGAGTACTTATTCTTGTTCATACATCAATCCTTATATTTTATAAAAGGAGTAACTTTCGTTACTCCATTGTTTTTTATTTTCTGGCGATGAATTGAAGCGTGTTAACCCACAGGTCGGTATAAAACGACCAGGACATAAATTGCTGTGTTCCCCAGTGCGGCGAACAGTCGCTCATGAAGCAGGCGGTTTTACCCTGTTGGTATTCACCAAACACTAACAGCGGGTCATTATTTATTGTTAAGACAACATCGGCATCTTCTCTGGAGACAACCTGGTTATATCCAAGAAATGCCGGGTAGTCGGTGAATCCGTTAACGACAGGATGTTCAGGGGAAATAGCCTCAGCGTAGATACCCTCTGGTTTTTCTACCCGGTCATCGCCGTCAAGCATAATAACTGGCAAAACCTCGGCAAGAATGGTGTTCTTGTAATTAGCTTTTGCCTCAATACCCATAAATGACAGATAGCCGCCAATCATGAGCAGTCCACCACCATTTTTGACATACTCTTTAATTGATTCCAGAGCATTGGGCTTTATTTTTAGCTGATAGAACGTCTCGTTTTGCAACAGAAACGTATTGCTGCCGATATCGCTAATGACAATGACATCGTAACGGTTTAGCTCATCAATGCTTTCTGGAAATGCGATTTGCACGGTGTGAGCAGGCATGTAATCAACTTCTACTCCGCCTTTCTTTAAGCATTCCAGTAACCATGTGGCACCCTCTTCATATTTACTGGAGGTAAAACTGTCATAGCCTTTTGAATGGATCATGTGAATATGCCAGGATTCTCCAATAAAGAGCACCTTTAGTTTTTTCTGTGTATTATTCATAGTCTGCTCCTTGATTTAGTGAGTCGAGATAGTTTGTTTGTAATGCGAACCTTGAATGCGATGAAGAACGGATTCGTTTTCTGGCATGTCAGAGGCATTGGGTGTTTCAACAGCAAGCGAGGCGAATGCACTGGCGTAGCACAATGCAGATGCCAGTGATTTTCCTTTAGCAAGGCCAGATGCGAGTGCACCATTGAAGGCATCACCCGCTCCTGCGGTATTTTTTACAACTGCCGGGAATGCCGGAGAATAGATGAATTGTGTTCCGTCATAAGCGAGGGAGCCTTTGCTCCCTAGGGTGATAATGGTATTTTTGACGCCTTTCTGATGAATAATCTTTGCCGCACTTTTTGCCGACTCAATATCATTGACGGACATGTTTGCCAACAGACCCGCTTCGGTTTCATTTGGCGTGATATAATCAATATTATCAATAATAGTATTGACCATTTCATTGTATGGTGCTGGATTTATAATGACAGGGATATCATTTTTCTGTGCGAGACGAATGGTTTGGTGAAGCGCTTCGTAATTTGTCTCCAGTTGTACGAGAACAATATCTGAATGAACGATGGCTTCTTTTTGTATGGTGATTTCATCAGGGGAAATTGTCATGTTAGCACCGGGGTAGATAGCGATGACGTTATCCCCGGTATCTCCATTCACCATAATAGTAGCAGTACCTGTTTGTGTTTCTTTGGTCTGATAGATAACGCTTTTATGGATTTTTGATGAGTTTATAAAATTAATGGCGTAATCACTGAAATGGTCTGACCCTACTTTAGTAATAAAATGCACATCAGAATCGGCATAGCTTGCAGCTAATGCCTGATTGCATCCTTTACCTCCGGGCGAAAAAATAAATTTATCGGCAAGTAATGATTCGCCTGTCGAGGGGAGCCTCGGTAGGTAACTGATAATATCAACATTGAACGAGCCAATAACACATACATTATTCTTCATGGCAGAGAGACCTTTTTTTATTTTCTGCGCTGATTCATATTTTTCCAGCACATAAGCAATTTCGTTTTTTGCAACGTTATCAAGAGAGTCAAGGGTAATAAATGCACCACCATGACAGCGAGTGAGATATCCCTGTCCGGCAAGTTCATTGAGATCTGAGCGAATAGTTTCCTTTGTTACCTTGAGACTTTTCGCCAGATTTGAAACTTTTACAACTCCCGAAATACTGATTTCTTTCAATATTCTATGATGGCGTTCAAATTTCATTTTTTACCTCACCGTGGTTAAGTTAGTCCCAGGGGAAGTATATTGTTGTGATTGTCACCATAAAGTGATGGCAGAAACCAAAAAAAAACAAAAATGTAATATTAATATTATTAAAGTTAAGATAAATAGCGATGAAGATAGTAAGTAAAATAACCCTATGATTCAGGCGGTTGTTACGCCTGAAGATGACGGCGGAGGCGATGGACTGCAATCAACAACTTTATGCCAGGATTGGATGGCAATTCCGCTTTTGCATGTAACGACGGGGAAATTAAGGATAATGACCTACAGCCTTCTGAACGTTGCAGGTCTTATTAGTTCCTTAAGGAACATACTGTTGCAGTGATTCAGACCAGTGAAATATTTGGCTGCTTTTATCCTGCAGGTTCACGACCTCTAAATCATAAAATCCCTGCGTCTTTGCCGACCGCAATTTCAGGATGTACTTACTCTCGCTGATGTCGTGCTGCCTTGTGCCGTCTTTATTCCAGTCTCCGGCGATATCCGAATAGTAATAAACAAGGTCAGAAAACACGTTGATTATCTTGCTGTCTTTGATGGTGTAGAGTTCCAGCACTTCATAAAACGCCCCGCCGCCGGAGTAGGCATCGGAGTAGCCACCGCGCACCCCGAGCGCCAAAGTATCGGGAGCGATTCGGTACGGTGCCAGATCCAATTTTGTATAATAAGCCAGCGGTCTGACGGACTCATCATCGCTCTCTTTCTCGGCAGCTTTATTCCACGCTGAGATCTGGTTTAATGGTTTTTCCGAGCGGGCAATCGGCTGCAGCTGTTGGTTCTGCCAGGAGAAAACGCCGAGATATAATTTATTGGCGCGTCCGTTGTTGTAGTTTTCCGGACAGGTGTTATCCGCGTACTTTTTTGCCTGCCCGGCATCGGCCTGATTGTCAGCAAAACAGGCAATGCCAATATATTTACCCTCTTTTCCCCAGGCTTTGGCGCCAGTGAGGATCAGATTATTAGGATTTTCGTTCGGCGCAACCCAGCCAATCCACTGGTTCTCTGATAATCCCTGTGGAAGTTCACCAAATCCTTTCGCAGGTGTTGCCCCTGCCATTTGCTCAGCAAAAATCTGTTTGCCTTCAGTATGTTGAATAGCGCTGGGTACGGCATCGAGATTTTGTACGGTAGTGGCAAAAGCTGGGGAGAACGAGGCCAGTAAAGCCAGGGGAACAAACTTTTTCACTATTGCGTCCTTTCAATAAGCAGGGCGATAAGACTCGCCCTTAAATTTATTTCACGCGTGCCATAAAATACGCATCCACGTACTCGCCGTTGCGCAGGCCGTATTTCTTACCTGTCCCTTCGATCTCAAAGCCATGCTTTTTATAGACCGCAACCGCAGGTTCGTTATCCACAAACACTGTTAACTCGATACGGTCGACGCGCAGCCAGTTGTCGCACATGTCGATCATCGTACGGAGAAGCGCGCTGGCAACGCCGCGATTCTGCCAGCGGGCATCAACGCAGATACCAAAATCGGCGACATGGCTGCGGCGCGGGCGCTGAGCAACGTCGATGCAGAGATGTCCGACGACGGTATCATCAATGCACGCGACCAGTTGTTTGATTCCGACCCGTTCGGTTAGTCGCTCTTGCCACATCTCCATGGAAGGATGAGGAACCTGTAGCGTGTTGTGATACACCTCTGGCTGGGCATGGATCTGACGAATTGCGTCGTAATCTTTCGGTTCAGCGTGGCGTATCACTATCTCACTCATTCCTTATCTCCTTCAGGGTTAATTGAGTCTTTACCCTCGCTGAGAAAGAAAATTCCGTCAACTGCATTTTTTTGCAAAAAGAAGTAGACAAGTGCGAATGAGAATGATTATTATTGCTCTGCGTTCAGGGGAACCCCTACGGAGAACCTGAAAGCACGACATTGCTCACATTGCTTCCAGTATTACTTTAGCCAGCTTTTGCTGGCTTTTTTTTTGGGGTTTTGTTTCAGCCTGGCTTACTTGTCATTTTGTCCCCGGGAAGTGCTCGTGCTCCTCACGTACATTTAGTACGCTCCGGGCCCTGCGCGCTTGCCGTGAACAAACTGACCGCGACGCCGACGGCCGATCTTGAGGCATCTGCTTTTGTAGGCCGGATAAGGCAACGCCGCATCCGGCACGATGACAGGATGGATTCAGTCTCCAGCCGCTTTGCGCTATGGTGTAGATAATCATCTTCAAAAGGACTGTCTCATGACCTTACACTGCGCATTTATTGGTTTTGGTAAAAGTACCACTCGCTACCATTTGCCGTACGTCCTCAACCGCAAAAATAGCTGGCATGTCGCGCACATTTTCCGCCGTAACGCCAGGCCGGAAGAGCAGGCGCCGCAGTATTCACATATTCACTTCACCAGCGACCTCGACGAGATCTTAAACGATCCGCAGGTGAAGTTAGTGATCGTTTGTACCCATGCTGACAGCCATTTTGACTACGCCAAACGTGCGCTGGAGGCGGGTAAAAACGTGCTGGTTGAGAAACCGTTCACGCCGACGCTGGCAGAAGCAAAAGTGCTGTTCGAACTGGCGCAAAGCAAAGGGCTGACCGTTACGCCGTATCAGAATCGTCGTTTTGATTCCTGCTTCCTTACCGCCAAAAAGGCGATTGAGAGCGGCAAGCTCGGCGAAATTGTTGAGGTTGAAAGCCATTTCGATTACTACCGTCCCGAGGCGGAAACTAAGCCGGGATTGCCACAGGATGGCGCATTTTATGGCCTGGGCGTACACACCATGGATCAGATTATCTCGCTGTTCGGACGCCCCGATCATGTGGCCTATGACATCCGCAGCCTGCGTAATAAAGCGAACCCGGACGATACCTTTGAAGCGCAGCTGTTTTACGGCGACCTGAAAGCCATTGTTAAAACCAGTCATCTGGTGAAAATCGACTATCCGAAGTTTATCGTCCATGGCACCAAAGGCTCGTTTGTGAAGTACGGCATCGACCAGCAGGAAACCAGTCTGAAGGCCAATATCATGCCGGGTGAGCCAGGTTTCGCTGCTGATGATTCCATCGGAATGCTGGAGTATGTCAACGATGACGGCATCACAGTAAAAGAAGAGGTGAAGCCGGAGGTGGGGGATTACGGTCGCGTCTATGATGCGCTGTACCAGACGCTGACCGCCGGTACGCCTAATTACGTCAAGGAATCTGAAGTTCTAACCAACCTGGAGATTCTCGAACGCGCCTTCGAACAGGCATCTCCGGCGACGATAACCCTCGCCAAATAGCCTGCACAGACTCCTCTGGGTTTATTCATATTTTTTGAACAGAGGAGTCAATTTTCACCCTCTATGATCCCAGGCGGATTGAGTCCACACTTACTCCATCGAAAACATCTGGGGGTGAACACAATGATCTATTTACGCAAAGCTAACGACCGCGGTCATGCGAATCATGGCTGGCTCGATTCCTGGCATACCTTCTCTTTTGCCAACTACTATGACCCGAACTTTATGGGGTTCTCGGCACTGCGCGTGATTAACGATGACGTGATTGACGCAGGCCAGGGCTTTGGCACTCACCCCCATAAAGACATGGAAATCCTGACCTACGTGCTGGAAGGCGCGGTGGAACATCAGGACAGCATGGGCAACAAAGAGCAGGTGCCAGCCGGAGAGTTTCAGATTATGAGCGCCGGGACGGGGATCCGTCACTCGGAGTACAACCCGAGTAATACTGAGAAGCTGCATCTGTATCAGATCTGGATCATGCCGCAGGAAAACGGTATTACGCCGCGCTATGAACAGCGCCGTTTCGATGCCGCTCAGGGTAAACAACTGGTGCTGTCGCCTGATGCCCGCGATGGCTCACTGAAAGTGTACCAGGATATGGAGCTGTACCGTTGGGCGCTGGTCAAAGATGAGCAGTCGGTACATCAGATTGCCGCTGAACGTCGCGTCTGGATCCAGGTCGTTAAAGGCAACGTCACCATTAACGGAACCAAAGCGACTACCAGCGACGGTCTGGCAATCTGGGATGAACAGGCAATTTCTATTCATGCCGACAGCGACAGCGAAGTGTTACTGTTTGATCTGCCGCCTGTCTAAAAATACACGGCATCATTCAAGCCGCATCTGTGTTGGCTTTCCTCGCTCACCCCGGTCGCGTACTTAATGTACGCTCCCGGGGATTTACTGCGTCGCCGCCTTGATGCAACTCGAATGATTTTGTGTATTTCTCACAATAAAAACTCCTTTTTTCTCTGCAAAGGTTCATGCACGTCCGTGGTAAACTGGGGGAATCTATCCCTTTTTAACGCTTCAGGACGATGAAAAAGAAAAGACCCGTACTTCAGGATGTAGCCGACCGCGTGGGCGTGACCAAAATGACGGTCAGTCGCTTTTTGCGTAACCCGGAGCAGGTCTCCGTGGCGCTGCGGGGCAAAATTGCCGCTGCACTTGATGAGCTGGGTTATATTCCCAATCGCGCTCCTGATATCCTTTCTAACGCCACCAGTCGCGCTATCGGCGTGTTGTTACCGTCTCTCACTAACCAGGTTTTTGCTGAAGTGTTACGCGGCATTGAGGCCGTCACCGACGCCCATGGTTATCAAACTATGCTCGCGCACTACGGCTATAAGCCCGAAATGGAACAAGAGCGCCTGGAATCGATGCTGTCGTGGAATATCGATGGCCTGATCCTCACCGAACGTAGCCATACGCCTCGTACGCTGAAAATGATTGAGGTCGCCGGTATCCCGGTGGTTGAGCTGATGGACAGCCAGTCTCCGTGCCTGGATATCGCCGTCGGTTTCGACAACTTTGAAGCCGCGCGCCAGATGACTGCCGCTATCATCGCCCGCGGGCACCGTCATGTTGCCTATCTTGGCGCACGTCTTGATGAACGTACTATCATCAAACAGAGGGGCTACGAGCAGGCAATGCGCGATGCCAACCTGGTGCCGTACAGCGTGATGGTGGAACAGTCTTCTTCCTACTCCTCCGGTATTGAACTCATCCGTCAGGCGCGGCGCGAATACCCGCAGCTCGACGGCATTTTCTGTACCAACGATGACCTGGCGGTAGGGGCGGCCTTCGAATGCCAGCGTTTAGGGCTGAAAATCCCGGATGACATGGCGATTGCCGGATTCCACGGTCACGACATCGGACAGGTGATGGAGCCGCGTCTGGCGAGCGTGCTCACGCCGCGTGAACGCATGGGCAGCATTGGTGCTGAACGCCTGCTGGCGCGCATCCGTGGTGAAGCAGTCACACCTAAAATGTTAGATTTAGGTTTCACCTTGTCACCGGGCGGATCTATTTAAGCCAACAAGTTTGAAGTAGCTCACACTTATACACTTCGAGCACGAATGGATATTGCTTCTCTATTTATCCGGCTGGACAATGTTACCGATAACAGTTACCCGTAACAATTTCCAGATTCTTGTACCAGTGGGGGCAACGCTTTGAGCACGACTAATCATGATCACCACGTTTACGTTCTGATGGGCGTATCGGGCAGCGGTAAATCTGCTGTCGCCAGCGAAGTGGCGCATCAACTGCAGGCCGCGTTTCTTGATGGCGATTTTCTCCATCCGCGCAGCAACATCATGAAAATGGCTTCCGGTGAGCCACTCAACGATGATGACCGAAAACCGTGGTTACAGGCGCTGAATGACGCCGCTTTTGCGATGCAGCGTACCAACAAGGTTTCGCTGATCGTCTGTTCCGCTCTGAAAAAAGTCTATCGCGACCAGCTGCGCGACGGTAACCCGAACCTCTCTTTCATCTATCTGAAAGGGGATTTTGACGTTATCGAAAGCCGTCTAAAAGCGCGTAAAGGCCACTTCTTCAAAACGCAGATGCTGGTGACCCAGTTTGAAGCGCTGGAAGAACCAGGTGCGAATGAAAACGATGTACTGGTGGTCGATATCGATCAACCACTGGACGGTGTGGTCGCCAGCACCATTGAGGTTATTAACCAGGGCAGTAAGTAGTGAGTACATTAACGCTTGTTTTAACAGCAGTAGGGTCCGTTTTATTACTGCTGTTTTTAGTGATGAAGGCGCGTATGCACGCCTTCCTTGCTTTGATGGTGGTGTCTATTGGTGCAGGTCTCTTTTCCGGTATGCCGCTCGATAAAATCGCCGCGACTATGGAAAAAGGGATGGGAGGCACGCTCGGTTTCCTGGCGATTGTTGTGGCGTTGGGGGCGATGTTCGGCAAGATTTTGCATGAGACCGGCGCAGTCGATCAAATTGCCGTCAAAATGCTGAAATCCTTCGGCCACAGCCGCGCGCATTACGCGATTGGCCTGGCCGGTCTGATTTGCGCGCTGCCGCTGTTCTTTGAGGTGGCGATTGTGCTGCTGATTAGCGTAGCGTTCTCGATGGCGCGCCACACCGGTACCAATCTGGTTAAATTAGTCATTCCGCTGTTTGCGGGCGTGGCTGCGGCCGCAGCGTTTCTGCTGCCGGGGCCAGCGCCGATGTTGCTGGCTTCGCAGATGCACGCTGACTTTGGCTGGATGATCCTGATTGGCCTGTGTGCCGCGATTCCGGGCATGATTATCGCCGGGCCGCTGTGGGGTAATTTCATCAGCCGTTACGTTGAGCTGAACATTCCTGATGACATTACCGAGCCGCATCTGGGCGAAGGTAAAATGCCGTCCTTCGGCTTTAGCTTGTCGCTGATCCTGCTGCCGCTGGTATTGGTTGGTCTGAAAACCATCGCCGCGCGCTTTGTGCCGGTTGGTTCTTCAACTTACGAATGGTTTGAGTTTATCGGTCACCCGTTTACCGCGATTCTGGTTGCTTGTCTGGTGGCGATTTACGGTCTGGCGATTCGCCAGGGTATGCCAAAAGACAAAGTGATGGAGATCTGCGGTCATGCGCTGCAACCGGCGGGGATTATCCTGCTGGTGATTGGTGCAGGTGGCGTGTTTAAACAAGTGCTGGTTGATTCCGGCGTCGGTCCGGCGCTGGGCGAAGCGTTAACCGGAATGGGTCTGCCGATTGCCATTACCTGCTTCGTGCTGGCGGCAGCGGTGCGTATCATTCAGGGTTCTGCGACCGTGGCGTGCTTAACGGCGGTCGGTCTGGTGATGCCGGTGATTGAACAGCTAAACTTCTCCGGCGCACAGATGGCGGCACTGTCTATTTGTATCGCAGGCGGCTCGATCGTGGTCAGCCACGTTAACGACGCCGGTTTCTGGTTGTTCGGTAAATTTACCGGCGCAACGGAAGCACAAACGTTGAAGACCTGGACGATGATGGAAACCATCCTCGGTACGGTCGGCGCGATTGTCGGTATGATTGCTTTCCAGCTGTTGAGCTGAGTCTTGTTGCCCGGTGGCGCTTGCGCTTACCGGGCCTGGAAACGAGCACACATCCGCATCGTAGGCCGGGTAAGCGCAAGCGCCACCCGGCTTTTTTACAGCACCATCACACCATCCTCTGTTTTCAACCAACGCGGCGCTTTCAGCGTGTCGGCGAAATACCCCACCAAATCCTGCAGCAAATCACCCGCTACTCGCTCCATATCATCAGAAAGCGTTTTGCTCATCAGCAAATGCGTCAAAAGCTGGCAGTAACGCCCCATCTGGTCTGGCTCAGGCTCGAAAAGGGGAAAACGGGTCGGGAATGTATCTACCGTCAGACTGGCCTGCAGATGCTGCGGTACAGGCTCCGTTAAGGTCGGTTGCAATAATGCGAGACAGGCCGACAAACGTGCACAAATCGCCAGTTTTTCAACCGGGTCATGGCATTCAACCAGTCCTTCGACAAAACGCTCGCAGTTATCCGCCAGTTCGGTGAAATCCGTGGCATGGCTAAAGGGCAGGGTAAATAAAGAGTGTGAAAAGAGAGGGGTAGTCGCCATAGGGCAGCCTCCAGTATGTTTTATTTAAACCACCACCGGAGAGGCTAATCTCGCGGGTGGCAGAATCGAGCGGAGTTAGCCTTACCGGTCATACTGGATACCGGCGCGTCTTGCGACGCCCCCGCTCGACCCGCCATTGAGACGAAATCGGTCGCACGACATAGAAGTATATGTCGCCAGTATGATTTTCAGAAGGCTAATTCTGACACCTGATTTTGCAGGTGCAGCGAGAAGATAAGGCTAATCCACGATGCTGACAAGAGGGCATTCCGGAAGGCGCTTCGCAGAAATGAAAATACGTTATATCAGCGACTTAAAAGCATAAGGAATACCTGAAATTACAGCGCAATGCCGTTCAGTTAAGCATGTAGGGTGAACATGTGATTATTGCTCAGGTTTCCGTTCACCTCAGTGGTGTCATTTCTTTGAAGCGCTGATACCCGTGAACGTGCAAGGGAGGCTCACCGCCGCCTCCCTTGCAACCCAGGCTCCCGGCGGGAAAATCGTCGCTGCGCGAGTTATTCGTCTTATTCCGTCTGCCTGTCGGGTCGGGGCCGAGCCTGCGTCCCTGCAGGCCGTCCCCTTTGCCCGCATCCTTGCGGGCAGACCCGGTCAGCCGTCAACGCCTCATCGATTTTCAGCCGGACCGGTGTCATCGCTTCAACGCTCTGACTTCCAGTTAAATTTGTTTTGCTGTCCAAACCTGTTCAAGTAAAAGCTCAGGTGGTCAGGTGTGGGCTGGTCCGGCTGAAAATTGCCGACGCGTTTCCGTAAGGCCGGGGGAGCCAGCATGGATGCTGGCTCAGGGCGCGTTTTACAGGGACGTTTCCTCGCGCCCGGCCCGGTAGCCTGGAGGAATAAGCGGAGGGTATTGCGCAGCAACAATTTTCCTGCCGGAGAGCCGGGATTGTTAAGGGGGCTGCGTAGCCCCCTTAACACGTTCACCGATGAAGAAACTCCAGAGAAGCAACGAACATAACGTGAACGGAACCGTTCTCTGAAATGCCATGTTCTTCCAGTTTCAACACCATTGCTCGGTGGCGCTATGCTTACCGGGCCTACAAATGAGCACACATCCACATCGTAGGCCGGGTAAGGCGAAGCCGCCACCCGGCGTGAAACGAGTAAATCACCCCTTCATCCACATCCGTACGCCGTCGAGGAACATCTGGGTGGCCATCATCACCAGAATCAGCCCCATCAGGCGCTCCAGCGCGTTCACCCCTTTTTCCCCCAGCAGACGCAAAAACAGCGACGACTGCAACAGAATCACAAACGTACCGCCCCAGGCGATCAGCAGGGCGATTACCAGATGCCCCATCTGATTAGGATACTGATGCGACAACAGCATTAGTGAAGCCAGGATTGTTGGACCCGCTACCAGCGGAATCGCCAGCGGCACGATAAACGGCTCTTCACCCGCCGGAAGCCCGGTGCTATTCCCGGTGGCGCTGGGGAAAATCATCTTAATGGCGATCAGGAACAAAATGATGCCCCCGGAGATAGAAACGGTTTCCGCGCGCAGGTTAAGAAATGCCAGAATTTTCTCGCCCGCAAACAGGAATATCAGCATCACCAACAGCGCAATGAACAGCTCGCGAATCATAATCGCGCGGCGGCGTTTTGGTTCGGTATGTTTCAATACGGACATGAAAATGGGCAGATTTCCGAGTGGATCCATAATCAGGATCAATAAAACTGCCGCTGAAATGATTTCATTCATAACTCAAATTCCCTGATAATTACCACGGACTTTCTGCTTGCTTGCGCAGCGGGATAAGTCGCATTACTGATGGCTTCGCTATCATTGATTAATTTCACTTGCGACTTTGGCTGCATTTTGTATGGTGAAGGATATGCCACCAGGACACTGGCATACATACACAGCACACATCTCTGCAGGAAAAAAACGCTATGAAAAATGTTGGTTTTATCGGCTGGCGCGGTATGGTCGGCTCTGTTCTCATGCAACGCATGGTTGAGGAGCGTGACTTCGACGCCATTCGCCCTGTTTTCTTTTCTACTTCCCAGCTCGGGCAGGCGGCACCGACGTTCGGTGGAACCGCGACCGGCACGCTTCAGGACGCTTTTGATCTGGATGCGCTGAAGGCGCTCGATATCATCGTGACCTGTCAGGGCGGCGATTATACCAACGAAATCTATCCAAAGCTTCGTGAAAGCGGTTGGCAGGGTTACTGGATTGACGCGGCCTCTTCGCTGCGTATGAAAGACGACGCCATCATTATTCTCGATCCGGTTAACCAGGATGTCATCACCGATGGCCTGAATAAAGGTATTAAGACCTTTGTCGGCGGTAACTGCACCGTTAGCCTGATGCTGATGTCCCTTGGTGGCCTGTTTGCCAATGACCTGGTCGACTGGGTCTCCGTGGCGACCTATCAGGCGGCTTCCGGCGGCGGCGCGCGTCATATGCGCGAGCTGTTGTCTCAGATGGGCCATCTGTATGGCCATGTGGCCGAGGAGCTGGCGACCCCATCCTCTGCTATTCTCGATATCGAACGTAAAGTAACGACGCTGTCCCGCAGCGGCGAACTGCCGGTTGATAACTTCGGCGTACCGCTGGCCGGTAGCCTGATTCCGTGGATCGACAAACAGCTCGATAACGGTCAGAGCCGTGAAGAGTGGAAGGGACAGGCGGAAACCAACAAAATTCTCAACACGTCTTCCGTGATCCCGGTTGATGGTCTGTGCGTGCGCGTCGGCGCGTTGCGCTGCCACAGCCAGGCGTTCACCATCAAACTGAAAAAAGATGTGTCTATTCCGACCGTGGAAGAACTGCTGGCGGCGCACAACCCGTGGGCGAAAGTAGTACCAAACGATCGTGAAATCACCATGCGTGAGTTAACCCCGGCGGCCGTTACCGGCACGTTGACCACGCCAGTAGGTCGTCTGCGTAAGCTGAATATGGGACCGGAGTTCCTGTCAGCCTTTACCGTAGGTGACCAGCTGCTTTGGGGTGCTGCGGAGCCATTGCGCCGCATGTTACGTCAACTGGCGTAATGGTTTGTTAATGATCAAAGGGTGCTGAGTCACCCTTTTTTTTGCGTAATACAGGAGTAAGCGCAGATGTTTCATTTTTTACCAGGAGTAAGATAAAGCATTGGCTATTCTTTAAGGGTGACTTAGTACCGGAGGTATTAAGTTGTTGCCTGAAGGTGGGACGACGCAGAGAGGATGCACAATTGTGCTGCGCCGTTCAGGTCAAAAAAAGTGTCGCTACCTGATGTCGAAAATCAGTTGGAAGGGGTGACACCATAAAACAGGATGACAACCATGTCCGTTCGTATCGATAGAGACGTGATTAATGCGCTAATTGCAGGCCATTTTGCGGATCCTTTTTCCGTACTCGGTATGCACCAAACTGACGCTGGACTTGAAGTCCGCGCCCTATTACCTGACGCCACCGAAGTGTGGGTGATCGAACCCAAAACCGGACGCAAAGTCGGCAAGCTGGATTGCCTCGACTCTCGTGGTTTTTTCTGTGCAGTACTTCCCCGCCGTAAAAATTTCTTTCGCTATCAGTTGGCCGTTGTCTGGCATGGACAGCAGAATCTGATTGATGACCCTTATCGTTTTGGCCCATTGATCCAGGATATGGATGCCTGGCTGCTATCTGAAGGTACGCACCTGCGACCTTACGAAACGCTGGGTGCGCATGCGGATACCATGGATGGTGTAACCGGCACGCGCTTCTCTGTCTGGGCACCTAACGCTCAACGCGTGTCAGTGGTTGGGCAGTTCAACTACTGGGATGGCCGTCGCCACCCGATGCGCCTGCGCAAAGAAAGCGGTATCTGGGAGCTGTTTATCCCCGGTGCGCAGCATGGTCAGCTGTATAAATATGAGATGATCGATGCCAACGGTAAGCTGCGAATCAAAGCGGACCCTTACGCCTTTGAAGCGCAAATGCGCCCGGAAACCGCGTCGCTTATCTGTGGTCTGCCGGAAAAAGTGGTGCAAAGCGAGGAGCGTAAAAAAGCCAACCAGTTTGATGCGCCAATCTCTATCTATGAAGTGCACCTGGGGTCATGGCGTCGTCATACCGATAACAACTTCTGGCTGAGCTACCGCGAGCTGGCGGATCAGCTGGTGCCTTACGCCAAGTGGATGGGCTTTACCCACCTTGAACTGTTGCCGATTAACGAGCATCCGTTCGACGGTAGCTGGGGTTACCAACCTACCGGCATGTATGCGCCGACCCGTCGATTTGGTACGCGCGATGACTTCCGCTATTTTGTGAATGCCGCGCATCAGGCGGGGCTGAACGTCATTCTTGACTGGGTGCCGGGCCATTTCCCGTCGGACGATTTTGGTCTGGCAGAGTTTGATGGCACTAATCTGTATGAGCACAGCGACCCGCGAGAAGGGTATCACCAGGACTGGAACACGCTGATCTACAACTATGGCCGCCGTGAAGTCAGCAACTATCTGGTGGGCAACGCCCTGTACTGGATTGAGCGCTTTGGTATCGACGCGCTGCGCGTGGATGCCGTGGCATCGATGATTTATCGCGACTACAGCCGTAAAGAAGGGGAATGGATCCCAAATGAATTTGGCGGTCGTGAAAACCTCGAAGCCATTGAGTTTTTACGCAATACCAACCGTATTCTTGGCGAACAGGTGCCTGGTGCGGTGAGCATGGCGGAAGAGTCCACTGATTTTGCTGGCGTTTCAAGACCGCAGGACATGGGCGGTTTAGGGTTCTGGTATAAGTGGAACCTCGGCTGGATGCACGACACGCTGGACTACATGAAACTGGATCCGGTTTATCGCCAACATCACCACGATAAGCTGACCTTCGGCATGCTGTACAACTACACCGAGAACTTTGTCCTGCCGTTGTCGCACGATGAAGTGGTGCACGGCAAGAAATCGATTCTCGACCGCATGCCGGGCGATGCGTGGCAGAAGTTTGCCAACCTGCGCGCCTACTACGGCTGGATGTGGGCCTTCCCAGGCAAGAAACTGCTGTTTATGGGCAACGAGTTTGCGCAGGGACGTGAATGGAACCATGACGCGAGCCTCGACTGGCACCTGCTGGAAGGCGGTGATAACTGGCATCACGGCGTACAGCGTCTGGTGCGCGATCTGAACCTCACCTATCGTCATCACAAAGCGCTGCACGAGCTCGACTTTGACGCCTATGGCTTTGAGTGGCTGGTGGTGGATGACAAAGAACGTTCGGTGCTGGCTTTCGTGCGTCGTGACAAGGTCGGCAATGAAATCATCGTGGTCAGTAACTTTACGCCTGTGCCCCGCCACGGCTATCGCTTCGGTATCAATCAGCCGGGGAAATGGCGTGAGATCCTCAATACCGATTCGATGCATTACCACGGCAGCAATACTGGCAACGGCGGTGCGGTGCACAGTGATGAAATCGCCAGTCATGGTCGTCAGCATTCACTGAGCCTCACGTTGTCGCCGTTGGCAACGATCTGGCTGGTTCGGGAGGGGGAATGACGCAACTGGCAACCGGCAACGCCACCCCCCATGGTGCAACGTATGACGGCCATGGCGTTAATTTTACTCTCTTCTCAGCCCACGCTGAACGCGTTGAATTATGCGTATTTGACGAGGACGGTTGCGAACTCCGCTACGACCTGCCGGGGCGTAGCGGCGATGTCTGGCACGGCTATCTGGCCAACGCCCGGCCCGGTCTGCGCTATGGCTATCGCGTCCATGGCCCATGGCAACCGCAGCAGGGCCACCGGTTTAACCCAGCCAAGCTGCTGCTCGACCCTTGCGCCCGTCGGGTAGAGGGCGAGTTAAAAGATAACCCGCTGCTGCACGGCGGGCTAAATGAACCGGATCACCATGATAATGCCACCATCGCGCTGAAGGGCGTGGTGGTGTCCGACCATTATGACTGGGAGGATGATGCCCCGCCGCGCACGCCGTGGGGCAATACCGTAATTTACGAAGCGCATGTCAAAGGGTTGACGTATTTGCATCCTGACCTGCCGGAAGAGATTCGCGGAACCTACAAAGCGCTGGGTCATCCGGTGATGATCGACTATTTCAAGCGTCTCGGCATTACCGCGCTGGAGCTGCTGCCGGTGGCGCATTTTGCCAGCGAACCGCGACTTCAGCGGCTGGGCCTGTCGAACTACTGGGGCTACAACCCGGTGGCCATGTTCGCGCTGCATCCGGCCTATGCCTGTTCGCCGGAGAGTGCGCTTGATGAGTTTCGCGACGCGGTAAAAGCGCTGCACAAAGCGGGGATTGAGGTCATTCTCGATATCGTTTTGAACCACAGCGCCGAGCTGGATCTCGAAGGGCCTGTCTTCTCGCTGCGCGGAATTGATAACCGTAGCTATTATTGGATCAGGGACGATGGTGATTACTACAACTGGACCGGTTGTGGGAACACCCTCAATTTGAGCCATCCCGGCGTTGTGGAATACGCATGTGAATGCCTGCGCTATTGGGTTGAAACCTGCCATGTAGATGGTTTTCGTTTTGATTTGGCTTCCGTCATGGGGCGTACACCTGCGTTTCGTCAGGATGCGCCGCTGTTTACCGCGATCCAAACCTGTCCGCTGCTCTCACGCGTGAAGCTGATTGCGGAACCGTGGGATATTGGTGAAGGCGGGTATCAGGTGGGGAATTTCCCCCCTCCGTTTGCCGAGTGGAATGACCATTTCCGCGATGCGACGCGACGCTTTTGGCTCCAGCGTAATCTCTCGTTGGGCGAGTTTGCCGGGCGTTTTGCCGCATCCAGCGATGTGTTTAAACGCCAGGGCCGCAAACCCAGCGCCACGGTCAATCTGGTGACCGCGCACGACGGTTTTACGCTACGCGACTGTGTGTGCTTCACAAATAAGCACAATGAAGCGAATGGTGAGGAAAATCGCGACGGCACTAGCAATAACTACAGCGACAATCATGGTAAAGAAGGATTAGGCGGCACGCTGGACCTGATTGAGCGGCGGCGCGACAGCATTCATGCGCTGTTAACCACGCTGTTGCTCTCCCAGGGGACGCCGATGTTGCTGGCGGGCGATGAGCATGGTCATAGCCAGCACGGCAACAATAACGCTTACTGTCAGGATAACGCCTTAACGTGGCTGGACTGGCAACAGGCAAACAGTGGGCTAACCACATTTACCGCCGCGCTGATTCATCTGCGCCGGCAAATCCCAGCATTAACAGGGGATTGTTGGTGGGAAGAGGGCGATGGCAATGTTCGTTGGCTGAATAAGTACGCACAACCCTTAAGTGCGGATGAGTGGCAAAACGGCCCGAGGCAGATGCAAATCCAGCTTTCAGACCGTTTTCTGATTGCAATAAACGCCACGCTTGAGGTGACAGATATCGTTTTACCTGAAGGGGAATGGCATGCCATTCCCCCATTTGCCGGAGAGGATAATCCGGTGCTTACGGCTGTCTGGCAGGGACCTGCGCACGGACTGTGTGTGTTCCAGAGAAGATAAAAAAGGAGTTAGTCATGGTGAGTTTAGAGAAGAACGATCGTGTAATGTTGGCGCGCCAGCTGCCATTAAAATCTGTTGCCCTGATCCTGGCCGGTGGCCGCGGTACCCGCTTAAAAGATTTGACCAACAAACGTGCCAAACCTGCTGTGCACTTTGGCGGTAAGTTCCGCATTATCGATTTTGCCTTATCCAACTGTATTAACTCCGGGATCCGCCGTATTGGCGTGATCACTCAGTACCAGTCCCACACGCTGGTGCAGCATATTCAGCGCGGCTGGTCGTTCTTTAGCGAAGAGATGAACGAGTTTGTCGATTTGCTGCCTGCCCAGCAGAGAATGCAGGGTGAAAACTGGTATCGCGGTACGGCGGATGCGGTGACCCAAAACCTGGACATCATTCGACGCTATAAAGCGGAATACGTGGTGATCCTCGCGGGCGATCATATTTATAAGCAGGACTACTCACGCATGCTGATCGACCACGTCGAGAAGGGCGCGCGTTGCACCGTGGCCTGTATGCCAGTGCCTATTGAAGAGGCCAGCGCGTTTGGCGTGATGGACGTGGACGACACCGATAAAATTATCGAGTTCGTTGAAAAACCCGCCAATCCGCCAGCCATGCCAGGCGACCCGACCAAATCTCTTGCCAGTATGGGGATCTACATTTTCAACGCCGATTATCTGTATGAACTGCTAGCGGAAGATGATCTCGATGAAAAATCCAGTCACGATTTTGGCAAAGACATTATCCCGAAAATCACCGAAGCTGGCATGGCGTATGCACATCCATTCCCGTTGTCCTGCGTGCAGTCTGACCCGGAATCCGAACCGTACTGGCGCGATGTGGGGACGCTGGAAGCCTACTGGAAGGCGAACCTTGATCTGGCTTCGGTGACGCCTGAACTGGATATGTACGACCAGGATTGGCCAATCCGAACGCACATGGAATCGCTGCCACCGGCGAAATTTGTGCAGGACCGTTCCGGTAGCCACGGAATGACGCTGAACTCGCTGGTTTCTGGCGGATGCATAATTTCAGGTTCGGTAGTGGTGCAGTCCGTTCTGTTCCCGCGAGTGCGGGTGAATTCATTCTGTAACATTGATTCGGCAGTGTTGTTACCTGAAGTGTGGGTGGGACGTTCGTGCCGCTTACGTCGTTGCATTATCGACCGCGCCTGCGTTATTCCTGAAGGCATGGTGATAGGTGAAAACGCGGAAGAAGATGCGCGTCGTTTCTACCGTTCAGAGGAAGGCATTGTGCTGGTCACGCGTGAAATGCTGCGCAAACTGCAGATCAAACAGGAGCGATAATGCAGGTTTTACACGTTTGTTCAGAGATGTTCCCCCTGTTAAAAACCGGGGGACTGGCGGATGTTATTGGGGCGTTACCTGCCGCGCAAATTGCGGACGGCGTGGATGCCCGCGTGTTGCTCCCGGCGTTTCCAGATATTCGTCGCGGCATTCCCGATGCACAGGTCGTGACGCGTCGCGATACCTTCGCTGGACGTATCACGCTGCTTTTCGGGCATTTCAACGGCGTGGGTATTTACCTGATTGACGCGCCGCATCTTTACGACCGTCCCGGTAGCCCGTATCACGACACCAACCTGTTCGCTTATACCGATAACGTCCTGCGTTTTGCGTTGCTTGGCTGGGCCGGATGTGAAATGGCCTGCGGCCTTGACCCATTCTGGCGCCCGGATGTGGTGCATGCGCACGACTGGCATGCCGGTCTGGCCCCAGCGTATCTGGCGGCGCGCGGCCATCCGGCGAAATCGGTGTTCACCGTACACAACCTGGCTTATCAAGGCATGTTTTATGCAAAGCATATGGATGACATCCAATTGCCATGGTCGTTCTTTAATGTGCACGGGCTGGAGTTTAACGGCCAGATTTCGTTCCTGAAGGCAGGGTTGTACTACGCAGACCACATTACGGCAGTGAGTCCAACTTACGCGCGGGAGATTACCGAGCCGCAGTTTGCCTATGGTATGGAAGGTCTGTTGCAGCAGCGTCATCGGGAAGGACGGCTTTCCGGCGTGCTGAACGGCGTGGATGAAAAAATCTGGAGCCCGGAAACCGACCTGCTGCTGGCGTCGCGCTATACGCGTGACACGCTGGAAGAAAAGGCGGAGAACAAACGTCAGCTGCAGATCGCGATGGGACTTAAGGTTAACGACAAAGTGCCGCTGTTTGCTGTCGTGAGCCGTCTGACCAGTCAGAAAGGGTTGGATCTGGTGCTGGAGGCTCTGCCGGGTCTGTTAGAGCAGGGGGGGCAACTGGCGTTACTTGGCGCGGGCGATCCAGTGTTGCAGGAAGGTTTCCTCGCCGCAGCGGCGGAACATCCGGGGCAAGTGGGCGTGCAGATTGGCTATCACGAAGCCTTCTCGCACCGCATCATGGGGGGGGCCGATGTGATATTGGTTCCCAGCCGTTTTGAGCCATGTGGCTTAACGCAGTTGTATGGACTGAAGTACGGCACGCTGCCGCTGGTGCGGCGCACCGGTGGGCTGGCTGATACGGTCTCTGACAGTTCGCTGGAAAACCTGGCGGACGGTATCGCCAGTGGGTTTGTATTTGAAGATAGTAATGCCTGGTCGCTACTACGTGCGATCCGGCGTGCTTTCGTATTGTGGTCCCGGCCTTCGCTGTGGCGGTTTGTACAACGTCAGGCCATGACCATGGATTTTAGCTGGCAAGTCGCGGCGAAGTCATACCGTGAGCTTTACTATCGCTTGAAATAGATATCCAGGAATCACCTATATGAATGCTCCATTTACTTATGCATCGCCCACACTCAGCGTAGAGGCACTTAAGCATTCTATCGCCTACAAGCTGATGTTCACGATTGGTAAGGACCCGGTCATTGCCAATAAACATGAGTGGCTGAACGCCACGTTGTTCGCGGTGCGCGATCGTCTCGTGGAGCGCTGGCTGCGTTCTAACCGTGCGCAATTATCCCAGGAAACTCGCCAGGTTTATTACCTGTCAATGGAGTTTCTGATTGGCCGCACGCTTTCCAATGCACTGTTATCGTTGGGTATTTATGACGATGTCAAAAATGCGCTGGAAGGTATGGGGTTGGATCTGGAAGATCTGATCGATGAAGAAAACGACCCGGGTCTTGGCAACGGTGGCCTCGGGCGCCTGGCGGCCTGCTTCCTGGACTCGCTGGCAACGCTGGGACTGCCGGGGCGCGGCTATGGTATTCGTTATGACTACGGCATGTTCAAGCAAAACATTGTTGATGGCCGACAGAAAGAGTCGCCGGACTACTGGCTGGAATACGGTAACCCATGGGAGTTCAAACGCCACAATACGCGCTACAAAGTGCGCTTTGGCGGGCGTATACAGCAGGAAGGCAAGAAAACGCGCTGGATAGAAACCGAAGAGATCCTCGCGGTTGCCTACGACCAGATTATCCCCGGTTACGACACCGATGCCACCAACACGCTGCGCCTGTGGAATGCCCAGGCCAGTAGCGAGATCAACCTCGGTAAATTTAACCAGGGCGACTACTTTGCGGCGGTGGAAGATAAAAACCACTCCGAGAACGTCTCCCGCGTGCTCTATCCGGATGACTCCACCTATTCAGGACGCGAGCTGCGCTTGCGCCAGGAGTATTTCCTGGTCTCCTCCACGGTGCAGGACATTCTGAATCGGCATTATCAACTGCACAAAACCTACGATAATCTGGCGGATAAAATCGCCATTCACCTCAACGACACCCATCCGGTGCTGTCGATCCCTGAGCTGATGCGTCTGTTGATTGATGAGCACAAGTTCAGTTGGGATGATGCGTTTGAAGTGTGCTGTCAGGTTTTCTCGTATACCAACCACACTTTGATGAGCGAAGCGCTGGAGACCTGGCCGGTGGATATGCTGGGCAAAATTCTGCCGCGCCATCTGCAAATCATTTTTGAGATTAACGACTACTTCCTGAAAACGCTGCAGGAGCAGTATCCGAACGATACCGGTCTGCTGGGGCGGACGTCGATTATCGATGAATCTAACGGCCGCCGGGTGCGTATGGCATGGCTGGCGGTCGTGGTGAGCCACAAGGTTAACGGTGTGTCTGAACTGCACTCCAACCTGATGGTGCAGTCGCTGTTTGCTGACTTTGCGAAGATTTTCCCGACTCGCTTCTGCAACGTGACCAATGGTGTGACGCCGCGTCGCTGGCTGGCGCTGGCTAACCCGCCGCTCTCTGAGGTGCTGGATGAGAATATTGGCCGCACCTGGCGTACCGATCTCAGCCAGTTGAGCGAGCTTGAACAGCACTGCGATTTCCCGTTGGTGAACCAGGCGGTACGCCGAGCGAAGCTGGAGAACAAAAAACGTCTGGCCACGCTCATTGCCCAGCAGCTTAACGTGGTAGTGAATCCGAAATCGCTGTTTGACGTACAGATCAAGCGTATTCACGAATACAAACGTCAGCTGATGAACGTGCTGCATGTGATCACCCGCTACAACCGCATTAAGGCCGATCCTGACGCCGAGTGGGTGCCGCGTGTGAATATCTTCGCCGGTAAAGCGGCTTCGGCCTATTACATGGCGAAGCACATCATTCATCTGATCAACGATGTCGCGAAAGTGATCAATAACGATCCGCAAATTGGCGACAAACTGAAAGTGGTGTTTATCCCCAATTACAGGGTCAGCCTGGCGCAGGTGATAATTCCTGCTGCCGACCTGTCTGAGCAGATTTCACTGGCCGGGACCGAAGCCTCCGGGACCAGTAATATGAAATTTGCGCTGAATGGCGCGTTGACCATCGGTACGCTGGATGGTGCCAACGTCGAGATGCTGGAACATGTGGGCGCAGAAAATATCTTTATCTTTGGTAATACGGCGGAAGAGGTTGAGGCTTTGCGTAGTCAGGGCTATAAGCCGCGTGAATATTACGAGAAAGACGAGGAGCTGCACCAGGTGCTGACGCAGATCGGCAGCGGCGTATTCAGCCCAGAGGAGCCGGGACGCTATCGCGACCTGGTGGACTCATTGATCAACTTTGGCGACCACTATCAGGTGCTGGCGGATTATCGCAGTTACGTTGATTGTCAGGATAAGGTTGATGAACTGTATCGTCACCCGGAAGAGTGGACTACCAAGTCGATGATTAATATCGCCAACATGGGTTACTTCTCATCGGACAGGACGATCAAAGAGTACGCCGAAAACATCTGGCATATTGATTCGGTGCGGTTGTAACTGTTACACGGCTGCTAATATAATCTGTTCAGGCAGTAGCGAATGTTGTTACTGCCTGAATTTTTTTAAATAAATAGAATAAAATGTCATTTATATTAAAGGGGGGGTATTTCAAAGCGAAGGGGCGTTATTGAGTTATTATTATTGCTGGTGGGTATGCACAAACTGAATAACGAAGATTATTTACTTTTTGAAAAAGTAGAGTGTGAGAAATAAAAACATGTGGTTCCTTGGTGCTGATATCTACAATGGTGGGTAAGACATAAAATTGAATATTAACTCGATGTTCTGTATATAAGCTGTTCTATTTATATGACTAATGTTGCGAACACTTAAAATGGTTCGTGTTTATCGTTATTAACTAATAAGATGATTATGCGTATAAGAGTATTGATTTTAATGCTTCTGGTATGATAACTATTAATGTGTTCTATTGGTTTTTATTAATGGGTTTACGAGTTTTATACAAATTATTAATGGATAGGGTGTTCTATGGATGATAAAAAGGTAACTAAAGGGGTAACAGCGAAGAATAATAATGTGATTACTCAAAAAATAACACGTCATGTAGAGATTTTTTTACTTCTTTGGGTTAACGAGAGTGATGCAGCAGTAAAAATGTTTTCTGAGTCGGCTCAAACCAGAATGAAAAATATAAAGAAGGCATCATGGTTTGATGAGAAAGTGCATAAAGTACACTGCCCTCCAGTACAATCCATTCAGGAGATAAAAATCGTGGTATCTGCATGGATTAATAAATACGGAGGGAAAGAGAAAGCTCGAGTGAAAGAGGTCGGTATTTTTTCTCATGCTGCACTAGATGGACCAATATCCATTTACACCGCGAATATGCCATCAGTCCCTGATTGTAGTTGCCAAATGGCTATTACAGGAGGTTGGGATGATATTGACTTTAATTGGGTGAGGAAAGATGCCCTATGTGTTTTTTATGGTTGCAATTCAGGCCATAAGAATGGTTTCTCTCAAAAAATATCAGCACTGGAAAATTTTAAAGATGTAACAATATGGGGGCAATCGACATCCACTTTTCCGTCTTCTTATCCTGATAAAAGAAAAACAACTCTGGATCGAGCATCTAATCTAGTGTGGGATTTAGAACCCACATATATGGTTGGTGGGAATGATAATGAGGGATATTTGGCTATAATGTCACTCACAGGTATTGATATAAATCCTCTGAACTATTTCCTTAATGGAGAGTATAAAGGGACAGATCATCAAGGAGTGTTTAATGATCATAGAGAAAAAAACTAAATGCTTTTTACTGATGTTGATTTTATTGATAACAGGATGCGATGAATTTCTTGGGTATCAAGAACCTTCTTTTGTTGTTTATGGTGATGAATCAATCCTGAAAAATACCATAATCAATGTAAACATCATTATGAACAACCGGAATCACCCAGGTAATTTATTGTATAAAACACAGTCTTTATTATATAAAGGGGATATCTATCCAATTAATTTTAGACGAGTGGATGATATTGTTCATTATGTAATATTTTATTCTTATAATAATAAAATAAATACACTAAGTTTTGATGCTGCTATTCCAAGGATTAAATTGAAAACGAGAAATGCTCAAATAATAGTAGTGAAAAAGCGTAAGCAGGATGTTTATATTGAGTATTATGGTCAGGAAATTAGTGCAAATAATAGAATACCTCTTTTCGTTGGTCAAGTAGTCATTTCTCAAAATGAATATTTGGAAAATAATGCGATGTATAGATATGGTGAGCAGTTTTCTTTGAATCATTTTTACGGTTTATTTAAGAGCTGAAAATAAGAGTGTTTATTCTCGATAATCGTTTATCTGATTCTGTTAATGTAAGGAGGATACTGGGAAGTATCCTCCTTACATTAGGTTAAGATGCCAGCGACAGCTGGTGCTTCTCAATGTATTCAGCCAGCCACTGGGTCATGCGCGACTGCTGCTCAGCGTTCAGCCACATACCTTCTTTCGTGCGACGCCACAACGCATCTTCTGCACGACGAACCCATTCGTGATCGACCAGATATTTCAGCTCGGCTTCATAAAACTCATGGCCAAAGTCTTCACCTAACTCGGCAAGCGAGGTGGCTTCGCCGATGACCCATTCGGTGTTGCTGCCGTAGGTGCGAGAATAATGGCGCGCCAGCGACTCGGTCAGGAACGGGTAGCGACGGCGCAGTTTGGCCGCGTAGTCTTCGCGATCGCCGCCAATGTCACCGCCTGGCAGAATGCACTCTTTGGTCCACGCCGGGCCGATGCCCTGATAGTACGACGCCAGTTTTTCCATCGCATGTTCAGCCAGCTTACGATAGGTCGTCAGCTTACCGCCAAAGACCGACAGCAGCGGCGCTTTGCCGTTTTCGTCGTGGATATCCAGCGTGTAATCACGGGTGATCGCCTGCGGTGAGTCAGACTCGTCATCGCACAGCGGACGCACGCCCGAGTAAGTCCAGACGATATCATCACGGCCCAGCTGCTTCTTAAAGTGCGCGTTGTAAACCTTCAGCAGGTAATTGATCTCGCTTTCATCAATTTTCACCGCTTTCGGATCGCCTTTGTATTCAACGTCTGTCGTCCCGATGATCGAGAATTCGTCCATCCATGGGATAACAAACACAATGCGTTTATCTTCGTTTTGCAGAATATAAGCTTGCTTCTGGGTATGGACACGCGGCACCACGATGTGGCTGCCTTTAATCAGACGAATACCGTACGGCGATGGCAGGTGCATACCGTCGTCGAAGAACTCTTTCACCCACGGACCGGTGGCGTTGACTAGGCCACACGCCTGCCAGGTGTGTTTTTTGCCGGTATCGATATCTTCAGCTTCAACAATCCACAAACCGTTTTCACGGCGAGCAGAGGTGGCGCGAGTGCGGGTTAATACTTCTCCGCCTTTGCGTACGACCATTTGGGCGTTTGCCAAAACCAGTCGTGCATCGTCTACCCAGCAGTCAGAATATTCGAAACCGCGCACAATCTCAGGTTTCATTACAGAATCTGCGCCAAAACGCAAACCGGTAGAACTTGGCAAACTGGTGCGTTTGCCCAGATGATCGTACATAAACAAACCAATCCGGATCATCCACGCCGGACGCAGGTGCGGGCGGTGGGGCAGACGAAAGCGCATAGGGAAGGCGATGTGTGGTGCCATTTTCAACAGCACTTCACGTTCGGCCAGCGCTTCGCTCACCAGACGAAATTCGTAGTGTTCCAGGTAGCGCAGGCCACCGTGGATGAGTTTGGAGCTAGCGGAAGAGGTGGCGCAGGCTAAATCCTGCGCTTCCAGCATCAGCACGGATAAACCGCGTCCAGCGGCATCTGCCGCGATACCGGCACCGTTGATGCCTCCACCTATCACAATCAGATCTTTGGTTTCCATGCTGGCCTCTCGCACTTTCGTTATAGCTCATTAATGTTCGTTATCGAGCATGATAGCAAAGATTCGCGCCATTGGTAACATCGGATAAACAATTTACAGTGATACATATAACATTATGGCGTTTAACTGCCGTCGGGACGTACACTAAGAAGTAACATGTCCGAAAAGCGTCACCTGCCATATAAAGAAGAGAGAGCAATGGATCAGTTTGAATGTATTAATGTCGAAGAAGCGCATCAGAAGCTGCATCAGGGGAGCGCGGTGTTGGTGGATATCCGCGATCCGCAAAGCTATGCGATGGGTCATGCCCCGCAGGCGTTTCATCTGACGAACGACACGCTGGGGTCGTTTATGCGCGAGCATGATTTCGACACCGCCGTATTGGTGATGTGTTATCACGGCAACAGCAGTAAAGGTGCGGCGCAATATCTTCTTCAACAAGGCTATGACGCGGTTTACAGCGTTGATGGCGGCTTCGACGCCTGGCATCGACATTTTCCGGCAGAAGTGGCATACGGTTCGTAAGCTAACAAAGATGCAGCCTGAAACGGGCAGGATAGATATACTGTCCTCTTTTGTGTGGAATAAGCGACAGCAACCATGTTGATGATTACCTCTTTTGCTAACCCCCGCGTGGCGCAGGCATTCGTTGATTATATGGCGACACAGGGCGTTATCCTGACGATTCAACAACATCAGCAAACGGATGTCTGGCTGGCGGATGAGTCCCAGGCTCAGCGCGTGCACGCTGAACTGGTGCGGTTTCTGGAGAATCCGGGCGATCCGCGCTACCTCGCAGCAAGCTGGCAGTCGGGTCAGACCGACAGCGGTCTGCGCTACCAACGTTATCCGTTCCTGGCCACATTGCGCGAACGCGCAGGTCCGGTAACCTGGTTGGTGATGGCCGCGTGTGTGTTGGTGTTTATCGCGATGAACGTGCTGGGCGACCAGGCTGTGATGCTCTGGCTGGCATGGCCGTTTGACCCTTCGCTGAAATTTGAATTCTGGCGTTATTTCACCCACGCTTTTATGCACTTCTCGCTGATGCATATTCTGTTCAACCTGCTGTGGTGGTGGTATCTCGGCGGTGCGGTTGAAAAGCGTCTGGGCAGTGGAAAACTGATTGTTATTACCGTGATCAGCGCCCTGTTGAGCGGTTATGTTCAGCAGAAATTTAGCGGCCCGTGGTTTGGTGGATTGTCTGGCGTGGTATATGCGCTGATGGGCTACGTGTGGTTGCGCGGCGAGCGCGATCCGCAGAGCGGTATTTTCCTGCAGCGTGGTTTGATTATCTTTGCCTTGATCTGGATTGTTGCCGGCTGGTTTGATCTATTCGGCATGTCGATGGCGAATGGCGCTCATATCGCCGGGTTGGCCGTGGGTTTGGCAATGGCGTTTGCCGATACTATAAATGTACGAAAACGAACTTGATTCAAGTTTTGTGGTGCCGGAAGGCGGTGTGCGTTTGGACCAATTTGTAGGCCGGATAAGCGTCAGCGCATCCGGCAAAATTTCAGGGAACAATAATGAAGCAAACACAACGACATGACGCGATCATCGAGCTGGTAAAAAAACAGGGATACGTCAGTACTGAAGAGCTGGTGGAGCATTTCTCCGTCAGCCCGCAGACGATTCGCCGCGATCTTAACGATCTGGCCGATCAGAACATGATTTTGCGCCATCACGGCGGCGCGGCGTTGCCATCCAGCTCGGTTAACACCCCGTGGCATGACCGTAAAGCAACGCAGACGGCGGAAAAAGAGCGCATTGCCCGCAAAGTTGCCACGCAGATCCCGAACGGTTCTACGCTGTTTATTGATATCGGAACCACGCCGGAAGCGGTGGCTCACGCGCTGCTCAATCACAGCAATTTACGCATTGTGACCAACAACCTCAATGTGGCGAATACGCTGATGGCGAAAGAGGATTTCCGCATAATCCTCGCCGGTGGCGAACTGCGTAGCCGCGACGGCGGTATTATGGGCGAAGCGACCCTCGACTTTATTTCTCAGTTCCGTCTGGACTTCGGCATCTTAGGCATCAGCGGTATCGACAGCGATGGTTCGCTGCTGGAATTTGATTATCACGAAGTTCGCACCAAACGCGCGATCATTGAGAATTCACGTCATGTGATGCTGGTGGTGGACCACTCGAAGTTTGGGCGTAACGCGATGGTGAATATGGGCAGCATCAGCATGGTGGATGCGGTCTATACCGATACGCTGCCGCCTGCTGGTGTGATGCAGGTGATTGCTGACCATCATATTCAGTTAGAGCTGTGCTAAGGTAATTCCAGGCCTGATAAGCGTCGCGTATCAGGCATTAACTAAACGCCGTATCCCATCATTTTCAGCAGCTTCTGCGCATGTTGCACCGCATCCTGGCGGTGTGCGACGCCGAGCTTTTGGTACAAATTGCGGATGTGCGTCTTGATGGTCGTTGCCGCGACGGCCAGCTCTGCGGCGATCTGCTCGTTGCTGTAGCCCGAATAAATTAGTCCCAGAACCTGCCATTCGCGCTGGGTCAGCGGGCTGGTGCGGATAAGCTCCGGTACTTCCGGGTGAGTCAGCAGACGCTCAACGAACCCTTCATCAAAGTGGGCGAATTTATGGCGATGGTGCTGGTTAATTTCACGCAAAATGCGCTGGGCGCGGTGCTGATCGAGTTCCGGTAAGGTATTGAGCTGAATCAGCTGACGCAGTTGTTGCGCCATGGCCTCGCCTTCGATAACAAAGTGGCTGATAAACCCGGTGCGGTTCGCCAGCTGTAGGGCCTCGAGTAACACACGCTGGGCGTCATTTTTGCGCCCTGCCTGCCAGTAGAGCTGATTAAGCAGCAGCAGGTTACGGTTCAGATCGCTCATTAGGCGCAGATTGCGCGCATTTTCATTCAACTCTTCCAGCACAATTTCAGCCGGTTCAAACTCACCCAACAGGATTTGCGCGCGAGCGATGTTGCGCCACTGGCTTT